>JAJZWB010000154.1 GCA_021846845.1 Actinomycetes bacterium
CCTGGAGCCGGATCGCCGACTTCGATCATCCTGAGCGCCACTGGTCGCAGGTGATGCGTCCGTGGCCGGACCCGCACTCGCTGGCGGACGGGATCCTCGACGACGAGACCTATGACTGGATCGCGGCCGTGTCGGTGATGGTTCGAAGCGGTGGCGCTCCGATCGTCGCCGGCGAGGCCGACATCCGGCGTGCCCACGAGCTCGCCACGGCGGCGGGCTTCAACGTCAGCCCCACCGGATCGGCGGGGCTCGCCGGACTGCTGGCGATCGCCGGCCGGCTGCGCCCCGAGCATCGTGTGATCCTGATCATGTCGGGCGTGGCGCGCTGATCGTGAGGGCCTCGCCGGCCCCCGCGGCACCGCTGTACGATCCCGCCTGAATGCGTTGTCGGGTCGGTGCAAGAGGCGCTAGCGCGGCCGGGTCGCGGGCCGCACGCCTGTGCGCCCTGCCGGTCCTGGCGATCATCGTGGCCGTGCTGATGCCGAGCTTCGCGAGCGCCGGCGACGTCGGCCGGATCGCCGCCAGCCGGTCGTTCGTGGGGTACGTGACCGGGGGCGGCGCGGGGCCCAGCGGCTATCCGGAGATCAGCATCGCGTCGGATGCGAGCGGACGCAGCCTGACCAGGTTCGACTACTGGGTCACGCTCTGTGACCCGCGTCACCCGACCTACCGCCAGACCATTGAGGACAGCGGCGTCCCGCTGCAGCCCGGACCTCACGGGCCGACCGTCTCCTACCGGAGCAACGTCCAGATCGGACCCGACCCCTCGAGCGTGACGATCGAGATCCGCTTCACCTCCCCCGTCTCGGCTGTCGGCTCGATCTCGGTGAGCACGGAGGACAAGGGCGCGCTGCCGCCGGTCACCCCCTTCTGCGGATACGGAGTCCCATTCAGGATCCGCGTGGTGCCGGTGCGCATCGCGCCCTATCACGTGCGCTACCCGGCTCTGCGACCGCTCGTGAGCCACCGCACGGAGGTGTCGACGCTTCTGCCGGTCGGCTTCCCCGCCAAGTTCCCGCGGCCGGTCAACAACGGCCAGCTCGTCATCTTCGAGGCTCACGTGGGCAACGCCTGCTCCGCCGACGGCCCGCTGGCATACCTGCGCGTGTCCGGGCGCAACCAGGGCGGCAAGTACGTCTCCTGGACGGCCAGGGACCCGGGCTCGCTCAACGACTGGCTGGTCGGCGACGGCAACCCGTTGCGGGACTACCTGCGCTACTGGTGGTGGAAGGGCACGATCAGCGTCAGCTTTCGCTACGCCGACGGATACGCCAACACCATCCAGGCCTACGTACCGCCGATCTCCGATGTGACCCAGCCGGCTCCCTACGACTCGACGCTGCGGGAATACGACTGGGCGGGGCCCGGTCAGGTCTACGTCACCTGTGCCGGAACCCTGAAGTATGAGACCGTGACCGGTCTGCCGCGCAGCGCGGGAGCCGGTCTGATCTGCACGCTTGCGAGCGGCGAGGTCGCCCGGGGCGTCGTCGCGCCGGCCTACACCGGGTTCACGATGATCGGTGCCACGCCCAACGATGACTATGGCTTCGACGTGATCGGTGGGTTCGGAGGCCAAGGGTACGCGGCCGTGCTGCCGAGGATCATCACCGCGGTCAATCGCCGCCAAATAGTCTGCCTGCTGAACGGGTCGGCGGAGCCGGGCACCGAGGGCTCGGGCAAGGTCGCCCCGAGCGACGGCGAGGAGGTTCCCTAGCCGGTTTGCCGTACGGCCCGGACGCAGCCAGTGTTGAGATCTGGTTAGACTGCGCGCCGATGAGATACTCACGAATCGCCACGGCCGCGAGCGCCGCGGCCCTCCTCGCCGCCTGCGTCTCCGCCTGTGGCGCCAGCAGTTCCTCCGGCAACGGAGTCGCGTCCAGGTCGCCCGATGGCATCGTCAGCGCCGCCTCGACGGCGATCGCCGGCGTCAGCGCGGTGCACGTCTCCGGGTCGACGACGAGCGGAGGTTCGACCATCGACCTCAACCTCGATCTGGTCAACGGCAAGGGCGGACGCGGCACGCTGTCGGAGAACGGACTCAGCTTCCAGATGATCTCGGTCGGCGGCACCGTCTACGTCGACGGCAGCGACACGTTCTGGCGTCGCTTCGGCGGCAACGCCGCGGCCCAGCTCTTCCACGGCAAGTGGCTCAGGGCTCCTGCGACCGGCAACTTCGCATCCTTCGCGCAGCTGGCGAGCGTGAGCAAGCTGTTCGCGGGGCTTCTCTCGCACGGAACCCTGAGCAAGGGCTCCACCGCGACGATCAACGGCCGGCAGGCGATCGCGGTCACAGACACGGGCCAGGGCGGCACGCTCTACGTGGCCACCACCGGCAAGCCCTATCCGCTTGAGATCTCCAAGAGCGGCGCCAACGGCGGCAAGATCGAGTTCACCAACTTCAACGAGCCGGTCTCGCTGGCTGCGCCGGCCAACTCGATCGACATCTCGCAGCTCAAGTAGCGGCGGCGGCATCGACCGGGGCCGGGACCGCCCGTGGCGGCGCGAGTGATCGCGTGAGGCCACGGGCGCGAACGGCGGCCGTGGTGGCTCACGTGTACGGTTTCTCCCGGATGCCTGATCTGTCCAGCACGGCGGCAGCCGCCGATCACCTTGACGGACGCTGGCACCGGGCGCTCCTGGACGAGCTCTGCGGCTTCGGGCGCGAGACCGGGTCGGAGGGCGAGCGCGCCGCGGCCCGATGGCTGATCGGGCAGTTGGCGCAGGCGGGCGCCGTGAACGCGCGGGTCGAGGAGCAGCGCGGCCACCAGACCTTCTGGTGGCCGCTCGGCCTGACCGCCGCGGGTGGGTTGCTCGCCGGTGCGCGCGGCATGCGCCGGCGGAGCCCCGGCGCCGCCGCGCTGGGCGCCGTCGCCGCGTGGGCGGCCGCCGACGAGCTTCCGCCGCGGCGCCGGCGTCTTCGCAGGGTGCTGCCGAAGGGGACCTCGACCAACGTCATCGCCACGCTCGGGCCGGCCGACGCGACCCGCACGGTCGTCCTGGTCGCCCATCATGACGCGGCGCACTCGGGGCTCGTCTTCAGCCCGGCGATCCCCCGCGCGATCGAGCGTGTCGCGCCGTGGTTCTTCAGGGTCGTCGACACCAGTCCCCCGCTCCTCTGGCCGGCGGTGGCCGGGCCGGCGCTGGCGGCGGCGGGAGCCGCGACCGGCCGCCGCGGTCTCGCCCGCGCGGGGGCTGCGCTGTCGGCCGGGTTCGCGGCCGCGATGGCGAACATCGGCGCCAGCGCGGTGGTTCCCGGTGCCAACGACAACGGCACCGGCGTCGTCACGCTGATCGCCCTGGCGCGGGCGCTGTCCGAGCGTCCGACCGAGTCGGTGCGGGTGATGCTCGTATCCACCTCGGAGGAGGGCCTTTGCGAGGGAATGCGCGTGTTCGGCGAGCGGCACTTCGGTGAGCTGCCGGTCGCCGACACATTCCTCCTGACGATCGACACCGTCGGATCACCGCACCTGCTGGTCCTCCGCGGCGAGGGGATGCTCGGCGTCGCCGAGTACCCACCGCGTTCGCTGGCGCTTCTGGACGAACTGGCCGCGGAGCTCGGGATCCGATTGGTCCCCGGCCTGCGACTGCGCAACGCGACCGACGGCGTCCACCCGCTGGCCGCCGGCTACGAGTGCGCATCGCTGTGCTCGTGCACGCAGCTCAAGCAGCCGGCCAACTACCACTGGCCGACCGACGTCCCGGAGAACGTCGACTACGGGACGCTTGCCGACGCGATCCGCCTCGTCGAGGCGCTCGTACGCCGCCTCGACGAGCGCTGGCTGCGCTAGTGAAGCGTCCCATCGGTCTCCTGGCATCCGCCATGACTCTCCGAGCTGATCGCCTCGATCCGGCAACTCATCGAGGGCCGTAGGGGCGCGTCCAGCCGCTCGCCTGGACCAGGCCGCGGAGCGGATCCTCGCCAAGGCCGTCCGTGACAGGACGCTTCAGAAGCGCTGCGCCGGGAGTCAGCCTGAGGCGTGCTTGCTGTGCAGTCGGTCCCGCACGCCGGCCAAAAGGCGCAGCTTCTGCTCGGCGCGGTCGGCGGTCGCTATCGGGTTGTCGGCGAAGGTCGCGAATCCGCAGTCGGTCGTCAGCAGCACGCGCTCGGCGCCGAACTGTCGCACGGCCAGCTCGGCTCGCTCAAGCGGATCGTCGATCCGTTCGAGCTGCTGGTGCTTCTGGTTCACCACCCCCACCGCGACCCGCTGGTCGTCCCGGATTCCGGCCAGAGCGTCGAGCTCTCCGGCCCGCGGGGTGCACAGCTCCAGCAGGAGCGTCTGGATGTTGAGCGAACGAAGGAGCGGGACCAGCGGGCGGTAGTCGCCGGCGAGCGCCTTGCTCTCATCGGGTGTCCAGTTGCCGCGACAGATGTGGAGCGCGAGCCGTTCGGGCGGGAGCCCGGCGGTGGTTTCCTGGAGGAGCCCCTCTGCGAAGTCGAGCTCCTCGTCGGTCCTGCGACGCTCGCCGAGAGCCCCGCACATGAAGGTGCGTCCGCCCTGTCCGGCCTCTCCGTAGAGGACCTCCGTCAGGACCGGCTCGTCGAACTGTACGAGCGCCACTCCCGCTGCGAGCAGATCGTGGACCTCCTCGCGGAGGACCCGGGCCACGTCACGGGCGAGCTGCTCTCGGTCGGCGTAGGCACGGTCGGAGATGCACTCCATCCACATGGTGCGGGTCAGCAGGTACGGTCCTGGAAGGCTGACCTTCACCGGACGGTCGGTGAGACCCTGGACGAATTTCGCCTCGTGCACGGCGAGCGGACGGTCGCGTCCGAGCGGTCCGAACACGGCCGGGTGTCGCACCTCGCCGGCCGGGACGTCGAGCGCTTCCAGCTCACGCTTGAACTGCTCCGGATCGTCCACGTAGGGCAACAGGTCCGTGATCGGGATCAGCTGGCAGTTCTGCAGCAGGTCTCCCACGAAGCTGGCGTAGTTGTCGCGCCGCTGCTCGCCATCTGTGATCACGTCCACGCCAGCTCGTTCCTGCGCCGCGACGGTGAGTCGCACGGCGTCGTCGGCGTCCGCGTTGAACGCATCATCGTCAAGGCGGCCGGCCAGGTGCGCGTGCAGCGACTGCAGCAGCCAGCGTGGCCGCGGCCAGCTGCCGACGGGCACCACCGACAGCGGCGGGATCGCCGGCGCGGGTGCCGGTGGCGGCAGCCGGCTCGCGATGACCGGCTCGACGACCTCCTGGGTGATCTCCATCTGCGGACGCTTGCGCGTGTGCGACCGTCTGGCGGGTGAGGCCGTGGGGCCGTGCAGCGGCGGCTCGCTGAAGGGTCCCTTGCTGATCAGGAAGCTCCGGCGGCGTCCGCTTTGGAGCCGGCTTATCAGCTGATTGCCGGTGAGCCGGCACCAGGCCGGAAGGTCCTCGTCGACAGATGGCTCCACGGAGATGATCTCCAGCAGCTGACCGGGGTCAAGCGGGTCGATGTGCCTTCTGATGAGCAGCAGGAGGCCGTTCCCGCAATCGAGGTCGCCTCCGTCGAAGCTCGTTGCAGGCAGGTGGGGGTGCCGCGACTCCATCTGACCCTCCATCGTCAGTTCAGTAGGAGATGCTGGGTGTCCCACCTGCCAGGAACTCGACGAGCTTGGCGCCGCCGACGATCTTCGCGCCTGGCACGAGGTTGGTCTCGTCGAGTCCGCGCTTCTTGAAGCACGGGGAGCAGACGAGAATCGATCCCCCGCCGTCGACGAAGCTCGTAAGCAGCTCCTTCAGAGGTGCGAAGCCCTGCTCGTGGATGTCGTCCGCGTAACCCTCCACCGCGAGGCGTACCGCCTCGGTTGACAGAAAGACCACGCTCTCCTGGTCTGACCCGACGGCCGCGTTGGCGACCACGAATCCAACCGTAGCGCGGTCGGTGTCGTCCTTCGCGCTGGTTATCGAGACACAGAACTTACCCATGGTCACTCGCTCCTTCGCTCGATCAGATATGTCGGATGGTCGGCGGCGACGAGTGTGTTGCCGGTGAGCCGGCACCACGCCGGGATGTCCTCTCGGGCGCCGGGATCACTTGCGACGAGGTGGAACATCCCGCCTGGCTCGATGTCGCGCAGGCGGAGCTTCAGCTGAACGACGAGCTCGCCGCAGCCCATCGTGCGGGCGTCCCAATCCGGATGTTGTTCGCGGTTCATCTTCGTCAGCTCAGGGACGGACTCTGGAAGATCCCCGCCGCAGGCGGCGCATGATCCTATCGAGCGTCACCGCGCGGCGACGGCGCCCCGGCCGGTGCTCGGCGGCGACCAGGATCGAGCCCCGCCGTTGGCCTGGACCGGCCCGCGGATCAGATCCTCGCCAGGGTGTGCAGGACGCGACGCTTCAGAAGCGCTGCGCCGGCGTTCGGCGCCGGCTCGACAGGCTCTCATCACGCGCCGCGGGGCGCCGGTCGCCCGTCGTTGATCACCGGCGCTCCGGTGCCCGCTCACGCCAGATCCCGAGGCGCTGAGCCGCCGGGCGCCTCGAGGACGAGCCGCTAGCCGCTGCCGGACCGCGCCCGGTCGGTCCCGGCGGTGCTGCGGGCGCTCGCTCTGGGCCCGCCCAGCGCGCGCCCCCGGTCGCCGCCGGCCTGGTCCATGATCGCCTGGGCATGGACCAGGCGCGGGTCCTCGGGCGCGCCGGCGAGGTTGAGCGAGATCAGGGGAACCCCCGCGTCGACCACCGCTGCGGCGAGGACCGCGGCCGTGATCGCCTCGCCGCGCGCGCCGCCCCGGACCTGGGCGGTTGCGTCGGCGGCGAGCCGGGCCACCTCGCCGGCCGTCTCGACGATCGCCAGCAGCGGGTCGGCGGCCGCCTGCAGGGCCTCGCGAAGCAGCGAAGCGTAGCCGGCCTCGCCCCGCCGGCGCTGCACGGCGAGCACTGCTCGGTATGCGTCGGCGTCCGCGTCGGCCAGCGACAGGGCCGTGTCTCGCAGGGTCTTCGCCCGTTCCCGCCGCCGCTGGATCGCGGCCGGGTCGTCGGGGTCCTGGCGCAGCGAGACGCCGCTGACCATCTCCACGAGCGCGGCGGCCAGCGAGCAGGTCCAGGCGAGGCTCGGCCCGGCTCCCGGCGTGGGGTCGATCGCCGCCACACGCTCCATGATCTCGCTCAGCGAGAGCTCTGCGAACATCGGGTCCTCCAACTCGGACGTCAGCCGGGCTCGGGCCCGGCCGGTTGGGCGCTGACGCGCACGATCACGCGGGCGGGGCGCACGGGCCGCCGCAGGGAGAGGAAGTCGCGCACCCGACCGCCGTGGCCGCAGACCGGGCAGGTGATCGCATGGGCGGGCGAGACGGGCTGGCCTCCGAGCAGGACCGGGGCATCGCACCGCGCGCACGCCAGCGTTCCCACCGCCATCCGCTCGGACCGCGCCGGCCGTCGCGACTGCTCCTGGATCCCGGCGACCGGGCCGGTGGTTGAGAACCTGGACCCGAGTCCCGGGCTGGGGTCTGTGCGGCGGTCGATCACTTCCTGGGGGAGTCTAGTTTCGGGGCGCGCCGGGATCGCGGCCGGCTCCTCGTCCTCGCCTTCCCCGAACGCGCGCGCTCGCGCCTGCGCATGGGGTCCGCCCCCGTCGTCGTGCCCGGGAGACCCCGGCCCCGGGCGTGTTCGGGAGATCCGGCCTCGGGGCGTGGGTGCAGGACGACCGCCGCTGTCGTTATGATCGCCCGATTCTCTCGGGGGCGAGGGCTGGGGGAGGCGTGTCCTGAAGACGGAGGCTG
>JAJZWB010000155.1 GCA_021846845.1 Actinomycetes bacterium
CCCCTGTCAGGCGCAATCGTGGGCCCCTCTCTCTTGCGGCAGGCGTGCATGTCAGTGCGGCGGGCGGCCGTCGCGGAAGGCCGTGCGCCCGTTTCCGGTTGGCCACGGTGACCCGGCCGGATCTCAGCACGCGTCGTCGTTCACCTCCGACAGATAGATCAACGCCGCCTTGACGCGTCTGCTCACGTCCTGCGTCTCCGGAAGGTCCAGCTTGGAGAAGATCGAGTTGATGTGCTTCTCGACAGCGCGCTTGGTCAGCACCAGCGATCGCGCGATCGCCCCGTTGCTCTTGCCGGCGGCGATCTCGGCGAGCAGCTCGCGCTCGCGCGGGGTCAGGCTCGCGAGTCGCGAGTGGGCTACCTTCGAGCGCGCCTCGATCAGGGCGTCGACGATCGCCGGGTCGATCACCGAGCCTCCCCGGGCGACGGTCTCGATCGCCCGGATCAGTTCGTCCCTGTGCCGGATTCGCTCCTTCAGCAGGTAGGCACGCCTGCCCGTGCCCTTCTCCAGCAGAGCCAGCGCGTACGCTGGCTCTGCGTACTGGCTGAGCACCACCACACCCAGATCGGGGTGGGTCTCCCGCAGCTCGGCCGCGATCCGCACGCCCTCGTCCGATCCGGACGGTGGCATCCGAATGTCTGTCACCACCACTTGCGGCTTCCAGGTCTCGACTGCGGCGCGCAGCTCCTTGCCATTGGAGCACACTGCCATCAGCTCCACCTGAGGCGTTGATGCCAGCGTCGTGGCCAGCACCTCGCGGATCAGGTAGGAGTCCTCGGCCACGACCACTCCAAGCCGGGTGCCGGCGGCGGACTCGCGCGCAGGGGAGTCGACAGGCGCCGGCGCGGTGCCATCGACCGGTTCCCGTCTGCTGCCTGCGGCGGACCCCGCGGTGCCGTCCATCGCTCCCCGCGCGGTGCCTGCGGCGTGGCCGCCAGCAGCTGGCTGAACCGAGACACCGGCAGCCGTCGTTATACGTGTTGCCGGAGTGTCTTCGGTGGTCACTGCAGGTGACTGACCGGCCGGGTTCTGGTACAATATCTCTACACCTGTATTCAGAGGCGACAGCCGTTAAGCATCGGTCTGGAGAGCGCCTCGGGCAAGGGCGCATACCCCCCGGTTCCAAGGTGGGTGGACACGAAGGCGCGTCCGTGGTAACCGACTCCGGTTCACGTGGCAAACCCCGATGGCCGCTGGCTAGGGGCTGCACACAATCAGCCGACAGTGATCGGCAGCCAACTCATGCACCCATGCGCGGAGGTTGGTGAAAGACCAAGCGGCCGCTTCTCGCAGGCGCCGGGGGTCAGGCTTGGCGGACCTTCGCTCGCTCGCCCCCCCGGGCCGTCGCGGCAGGGTCTCCGGCGGCCGCTGCAAGCCGCGGTCCCACCGCCGGCGAGTGACCCGAATCGAGGCTCCCGTTGAGCGTCGATCGGTCCGGATGGCCGCCCCGCGCCGCGGTGAGCTCCGCCGGCGGAGGCAGCGCCGGCTCGGCGGCTGCAATCTCCGCACGGGCGCACGACGCCGGCGCCTGGGATGACGAGCCGCGGGGATTGCGCTGGCGACCATGGAGCACCGCGCTCGTGGCGGCCGGCGGTGCGGCGATCGTCGGCGCCGTCACGATCGACAACCCGCAGGCCCTGCCGACCCACGGTGCGGCCGCGCTCCGCCTCACGGTGATCACGAGCTTCGCCGCCACCGCGATCTACGCCCAGCGGGATGAGCAGCACGAGCGCATGGGACAGCTGCTGGGGGCGACCACGCTGTTCTGCGCGCTTTGGCTGCTCAACGGTGCGTCCCGCGAGCTTCCGTTCAGCGTCGGCGCCCTCTTCTCAGGCTCGGCCCCCGTGGTGCTGTCGATCGTCATGCTGGCCCAGCCGACCGGGCGCCTTCGAAGCGGCGCCGAGCGGCGCTTCGTGGCGAGCGTCGGGGGTGTCCTCGTGCTCGCCTGGACACTGGGCCTGGGGCTCACCGGACAGCCCCTGCTGGATGCGCCGCTCGTGCACTGCGCCCCCCGGTGCTCGGAGAGCCTGCTGTCGCTGCGCCTGGCCCCAGGAGCACCGGAGCTGCTGCGCCTTGCGATCGCCGCCTGCTGGGTGGCGCTGCCGGCCGGCACGGCAATCCTGCTGGTCGCGCGGGCGCGCTCGGCCCCGCTGGCGCGCGCGCGGTGCCTGACGCCGGTGTCGGTCGCGGCCGCTGCGCAGGCGACGCTGCTGGTCGCCTTCTTCGGTGCGCGGGCGGCTGGACTGCCGGGCGCGGAGGTGATCGGCGTGCTCTACGCCGGGAGCGCCGTGCTGGTACCGCTCGCCATCGCGCTCGGCCTGATGAGAGAGCGGCTGTTCATGGGCGATGCGCTGGCGGGGCTGGTTGCCGAGCTCGCGCGCCGCCCGGGCCGCGATCCGCAGGCGATGATCGCCCGGACGCTGCGCGATCCCTCGCTTCGGATCGCCTACAAGCGGCCCGGCGCGCCGGCCTACGTGGATGCCTCGGGTGCCTCGGTGGAGCTTCCGCCTGACAGTGCACGGGCGGCCGTCAGCTGGATCAGGCGCGGCTCCGAGCCGATCGCAGCGGTAGTCCATGCGCCCGAGCTCGCCGAGGAGCACGAGTTCATCCAGGCGATCGGCGCCGCAGCGCTGATCCGGTTGGAGAAGGCGCAGCTGGAGGCCGAGCTGCGGGCCTCGACCAAGGAGCTGGAGCAGTCCCGGGTGCGGCTGCTGGAGTCGGCGCACGCGGAGCGCCGGCGGATCGAACGAGACCTTCACGACGGGGTTCAGCAGCAGCTCGTCGGCGCTCGGATAAAGCTTGACATCGCCGCGGAGGCGATCCGCGAGCAGCCCGCGTGCGGCGAGCGGGAGCTGGCGGCGGTCGGTCGTCAGCTCGATGACGTCCTGCAGAGCCTGCGCTCGCTCGCCCGAGGGATCTATCCGGCCGTCCTGCACGAGCGCGGACTTGCCGAGGCGATGAGGTCGGTGGCCCGCAATTCGCCGATCGCGATCTCGGTGCGGGCGGAGGGCCTGGGCCGGTTCGCCGAGGACATCGAGGTGGCTGTCTACTTCTGCTGCCTGGAGGCCATCCAGAACGTGGTCAAGCACGCCGGGGCGTCCGTGAGCGCGACCATCGCGCTGTCCGAGGGCGACGGCGAGCTGCGGTTCGAGGTGCGCGACGGGGGCGCCGGATTCGACCCCGACACGGCCGCCGACGGCACCGGCACGGTCAACATGCGTGATCGGATCGAGGCGATCGGCGGTCGTCTGCGGATCTTCTCCTCGCCCGGCCGGGGCACCGTCGTGCGAGGCGGCGTTCCGGTGCTCGGACCTCGCCCGATCGCGTCGTTGCCGCCGGCCGGCGGCAACGTCACGGTCGCCGGATGACCATCCTCCCCGAGGGCCGCGGGCGCCTGGCGGCGGCCGCCGACCTCCGTGAGCGCTATGGCCTGCTGCTGTGCGCGCTGATCGCGGCCTTCGCCGTGCAGGGGGTCGCGAGCCCGGGAGCGGTCGCGCAGGTGCTCGTGTCGGCTCTCCTGGCGACGACGATGCTCCTGGCCCTCTGGGCCGCGGACGTCCGTCCCACGCTGCTGCGGCCGGCGGCGGGGATCGCCGTGCTGGTCGTGCTCGCGAGCGTCGTCGAGTCGCTCACCGGGAATGTCGACGGAGCGCCCGCGCGGCTGGCGAACCTCCTGCTCGTGACGGTCGCGCCCCCGGCGATCGTCATCGGCGTGGTGCGCAGCCTGCGCACCCGCAACCAGGTGACCGTGGAGGCGGTCTTCGGAGTTCTCTGCCTCTACATCCTGATCGGGATGTTCTTCGCGTTCGTGTACGGGGCGATCGGCCGGATCACGGGCTCGTTCTTCGCCGGTGGGGTCGACGCGACCGTCTCACGGTGCCTGTACTTCAGCTTCACGACTCTGACCACGGTCGGCTACGGCGACCTGACCGCGGCCGGCAACCTGGGTCACACGCTGTCCGTCAGCGAGGCGCTCACGGGACAGATATACCTCGTGACCGTCGTGTCGGTGATCGTCGGCAACCTCGGCCGGCCGCGAAGGGAGCGGGGATGAAGACCGCTGGTTCGGGAAGGCCGGGACCTCCCACGGCGCCAGCCGGCCGGGCGGCAGGGAGCGCGGATGGCCGCCACTGATCACGCGTCCGCTGGCTCCGGACGGAGATCGTCGCGCATCTCGCCCGCCGCGCTCGTCGAGCTGGTCTGCGAGGCGCGCCGCATCGATCGGGCCGTGTACCGCGCGGTCACCGCGACCCGAACCCCCGTGCTCGACACCGTTGCCGGTTCCATCTCCAGGGCGGCGGATCGCTCGCGGATCTCGATCTGCGTCGGGCTTGCGCTCGCGATCGCCGGCGGTCCGCGTGAGCGCCGCGCCGCGGTCGCCGGGCTGTCGTCGGTGGCGGTGACCTCGGCCTCCGTGAACCTCCTCGCCAAGCCGATGCTGGGGCGGGCCCGGCCGGAGCGCCCCGACCGAGTGGCGGCGTCCGCGACCGGGGTGAGGATGCCCCGGTCGGCCTCCTTCCCGTCCGGGCACGCTGCCAGCGCCGTCGCGTTCGCGGCGGGCCTCGGACGTGAGCTTCCGTCGGCCGCGGCGCCGGCGCATGCGCTCGCGGCGCTCGTCGGCTACTCGCGCGTGCACACAGGCGTGCACTACCCGAGCGACGTGATCGCCGGCGGGGTGATCGGCGCGGCGATCGCGGACGTCGTTGGCACGGTGCTGAGCCGGCGACGGGGCGGATCCGCGTAGCCGAGGGCCGTCGCGAGCCGCCGCGCTCCGGCGACGATGCTGGGGGTACCGGCGATCGGGGCGATCACGATGAGCACGGCGGCGAGGTCGTCGTCGGACACGCCGCTGGTCGCCGCCAGCTCGGTCGCCCAGCAGACAGACTCACGCGGGCCGCGGATCGCGAGCAGCGCGCCGAGCCTCACGAGCGCTCGCAGGCGGCGATCGAGCCCGGTCCAGCCTCCCGGTCGATCGCGCGTTCGCGGGCTGGGGTTCAGAGCCGCGCGCAGGCACGGCTCGTCGGCATCGGCGAGGCGGGCCAGCAGTGCCTGCGCGGCCGTCACCGGTTCGCTCCCGTGCCGGGTCCTGTTGGGCCGACGCCGGTGCCCGGTCCGGTTGGGACGACGCCCGTGCCCGGTCCGGTTGGGCCGAAGCCCGTGCCGGGTCCGGTCGCATCGAGCAGATGCCGCTTCGCCGTCTCGTACTCCTCGCCTGTGATCGAGCGCGCGTCTCGCAGCGCCGCGAGACGCTCGAGCTGGTCGACCACCGGCTGGTCGGAGCTCCCATCCGCGGACGAAGTCCGGGGATGCGGACCGGCGCGGCGGGAGCGAGCGGCGTGCAGGCGCGCGCGCAGCGCGGCGGCGGTCGCCCCCGACCGGGCGTCCGGGAACTCCGCGCGCGTCTGACGGCGCAGCGTCTCGGTGCCGAGCAGCGCGAGCGTGAGGAACACGATGATCCCGACGGGCGTGCCGGTCGCGGGGATCGGGTTCCAGATGAATACCAGCAGCATCGCCGCGGCGGCGATCGCGAACGTCGCCGCCGGATGGTCCCTGAGAAACGGCGCGAGCGCGCGTCGGCAGGAGATGGCGACGCGGTTGGGCCCGGCGAACCACGCCGCCGCGACCAGCACCGCGCCGACGAGGATGAACGCGCCGGCGATCGTGGCCAGCATCTCGGTCGAGATGGCGACGGTCGCCTGGGCGGCCGGCCGCAGCGACGCGTCGCTGACCAGCGAGTCCACGATCCGGTTCTCCAGCACCGAGCGGCCGGCGATGCCGACCAGGCCCGCCAGCACGATCGTCGTCCCGACCGTCATCAGCGTGCGCCTCCGGCGGCCGCGCGCGAGGAAGATCGCAACGCCGTACAGGATCGGCACCAGGATCGTCAACCACAGGGCGAGGTGACGCACCGCATTCCCCGCGTCCTGGACCGCGCTCAGCTGGTCGGAGCGCAGGACCGTGAGCTGGGCGATCGACGGCGGGAGCTTGGCGCCGAGGTTAGCGGGCAGCCCGAGGCGTGCGGCGGTGCTGTCCACGATCGCGCCGAGATCAAGCGTCACCACACCCTGCTTGATGCCCACCGGGCCCCTGCCGCCGTTGACCACGTCGATGAAGACCTGGTCGGCTGCCCGGTTGGCCTTCGCCCACAGGCTCTGGACGCGGGGACGCTTCAGCGCCTCCTCGGTGCCCTGGACGGCGAGGTTGCGCAGCGCCCCGGCCGCCGGGCTGGCCAGCCCCTGCAGCTGAGGTGGCAGGCCGGACCTGATCAGGGCGCTGACGTCCACGTTGGCGTACAGCTGGTCGACCAGGTAGTTCGCCGTGGCGCTGCGGATCGCGGGGTTGGACAGCAGCTGAGTGCTGGTTCTCGACCAGTTCTCGGGGTTGAACAGGAGGCGGTTCGCCCAGACCGAGAGCATCCCCACGACGGCCAGGACGGTCGCCAGGCCGATCATCACGTCGACGAGGACGATCCTGGCCAGGCCGATCGGCCGGCGTGCGGTGGCTGGCCCGGTGGCTGGCCCGGCTGGCCCGGTGGCTGGCCCGGCTGGCCCGGTGGCTGGCCCGGCTGGCCCGGCTGGCCCGGTGGCTGGCCCGGTGGCGGCCTTCGGGGCCTGGCTCGCGGGGCCGCTTCCGTGCGCGTCTGGAGAGGGCCGGTCGCTCACGGGGAGATGGTCGCGCGCCGACTTGACGACTCATCGCCCTGATTGGATGAGACAGCGAGCTGGTAGAGGGCCGCCAGCGTCTGCCACGGTGAGTCCGGCGCCAGCGCGGAGGGAGCGGCTCCGGGATGGCGCCTGGAGATCCGAACGCGCAGCGCGCCGGGGAGCGAGCGGAAGCGCAGCGGTGGCTCCAGCACCGCCGCCTCCCCGTCGATCCCGACCGGGACCGGACGATCCGACCGCACCTCCAGTTGCGTCGCCGACCACTCCTGGATCCTGAGCGCCGGCCGCCGTTCGCGAGAACCGTGCCGTCCGGCGGCGATCGCCGCGATCCCGAGCCGGCCCGTGTCGAGCCGCGGCCGCGTGCCCGCGCCGAGGACCTGGCCGAGCCGGTACCGGTTGTTCGACACCAGGACCATCATCCCCTGCTGCGGAGCCTCGACGCCCGGGCGGCTCCAGCTCAGGCTCGGCTGCGCGGCCTCCGGGCCCGCGACGTCGGGCACCGTGCCGAGGATGGTCCGGAGCTTTGCGCTGCGGTAGCCCTCTCGCTGCACCGCCTCGCCGTACAGGCCGAGCGACACGTTGTTGACGAACACCCGCCCGTTGACCTCGGCGAGGTCCACCCTCCGCTCTCTGCCGGCCGTGAACGCGTCCAGGGCACCGACGACGTCGTCACGGTCGACGCCGAGATCGAGGGCGAAGTGGTTGCGCGTGCCGGCGGGGATGCACGCGTACGGCAGGTCGAGCTCGGCGGCGACCATCGCGACGATCGCCTGCGATCCGTCGCCGCCGGCGACCGCGAGGGCATCGGCGCCGCGCCGGGCCGCCGCGCGCGCGAGCTGCTCCAGATCGTCGCCGGGACGGAGCTCGATGGGTTCGATTCCCCTAGCCCCAATACCGTAAACTTAGGCGGCGAGGAGGTGGATCGCGTCCGCGGTCGGTATGGATGGTTGGGGGCAGTTGCGGTGCTCCGGCCGTTTGACCGGCCAGCTGCTCATCTTGCGCTTGATGACCCGCGG
>JAJZWB010000025.1 GCA_021846845.1 Actinomycetes bacterium
GAGCGCCGCTTGACCGGACGGCCGTAGGGCGTGCGTCCTTCGCGGTGCTCGAGAGCGCCTGGGCGCTGGCGCCGGGGGTGCGCCGCGCTCGTGTCGCACCCGGCGACGGTGACAGCACACGAGCGTACGGCGGATGCGTGCGAGGCGCCCGCGGTTGTGTCGCCGTCACACGGTGTTCACAGTGGCGGAAGGCGCAGCGGCTAGGCTTCGGCGCCATGGATGTGGAGGTGGGAATCAGAACGCGGAGAACGCACAAGGCGTTTCGGACGGATGCTGTGGCGAGTGTCCTGCTGGATGAGCTTCTGGAGCTCGCACGCTGGGCGCCGAACCACCATCTGACGAACCCGTGGCGGTTCCGCGTGCTCGGCCCCGTCGCGCGGGAGCGGCTGAAGCAGGCAGCGGGTCCGCAGGCTGCCTCCAAGCTCGACCGAGCGCCGGTGCTGATCGCGGTGTCAGCCGTCTGCTCGGGCGATGAACTGCAGAACGAGCAGGATCTGTGCGCAACGGCTTGCGCGGTGTACGCGGTGTTGCTGGGCGCGCACGCTCGCGGCCTCGCCGGCTACTGGAGGACTCCTGAGGTGCTGCGCACCCCCGAGGGGCTTGCGGCGGTTGAGATTGCGCCCGAAGAACGCTTCGTCGCTCTGGTCCATCTCGGGTGGCCGGTGCAGGAGCGCAGGCCACCCGCGCGTCTGGGTACCGACCAGGTGGTGGCCCACCTGCGCTGACGCGGGCCGGCGTTCGCTCGGAGGGTCGCGCCGTCGTCGCCTCGCCCAACGTCGACCCTTCGTGGGTGGTTCGGCAGGGCGTGACGGCTCTCCCGTGAGCTCCGCGCCTCGGTCGTGCAGCGAGGTCGGGTACGGGCCGGTCGATCCGCGCTGCGGAGTGCCCCGGCAGGGACATGCACGCGACGGACTGGGTGCTGGCGTCCGGGCTGGCAGCGACGTGAGGAGGACGGGCGAATGGAACCTGGACCGGAGCGCTGGCCGAGCTCATGAGCCGCCAACTCTTTCTGAGCTGCGCCCGGCGGTGATGATGGTCGACGCATCGAGCTCAGGGAGCGGATGACGATCGTCGCGCATGGGATCAGCTTCGAGGGGGGTCAGGATCCCTGTCGGGCTGTGGGAAGGCGGCAGCGAGAACGCGACGGTCGCGACCGCGCTGCTGTCTGGCCTGGTCGGGCGAGGACTGGATCTCGAGCAGGGGATGCCGTTCGTGCTGGACGGACCTAGGGCGCTGCGCGAAGCCGTGCGGACCGTGTCGGGCGAGGTTCCCGTCCCGAGATGCGCTCGTCATGAAGGGAGAAACGTGATCAGGCATCTGGCCGAGCGCGATCGGCCACCGGTCCTCGCGCGGTGCGGCGCGTGGGCGCAGACCGACTATGACCGACGTCTCTCATCGACGAGCGATCGCCTCGCGGCCGGCAGGCCCCACCATCCCGGTGTCGCCAACCCGATCGGGCGCTAGGTGATGTCGGGATGGTCGAAGCGATCGTCTCGCCGGCTTGGATCAGGGTTGGCAGTCGACCGCGATCGCGAGAGCGCCGCAGATCTCGCGCATGCGGGCGTCTGCCAGCCGACCGAGCCGTTCGACGAGGACCCCTAGCGAGACGCTCTCGACCGAGTCCAGGTTGACCGCCGACCGCAGCGGAATCGGGTCTGGCCCGGGTTCGAGGATGACCTCGCTGGAGAGTGACCTGATGGTCGTCGTGCACGGAGCGATCAGTGCCCGTCTCAGTCGAGGGATCGCGGCGTCACGCGAGAGGACGACCACGGGGCGGCGGCCCACCTCCTGCAGTTCACACCACCAGACCTCACCTCGTGCTGGAGGTCCGCTCACGAGGCGGCTGCTGCTTCTCGGAACGACGCCAGGTCACCCCAGGCGTCGGGCTCCTGCGGAGGGTGCTCGTCATATGCGACGTAGCTTTCGTCGATCTCCACCGCGCGATGCCGAGCGAGAAGCGCTTGCAGCGCTTCATCGACGAGCGCCGCGTCACTCAATCCGGATCGCAGATGCCGTGCGTCGTCGAGCAGCTCGGCGTCGACTGTCGTGCTGATGCGTGTGCGGGCCATGCCATAAGGATGCCACGGTGGCGGTGACGCGCCGGCATGACGTGAGGACCGGGAACTGCACACACGCCTCGATGCCCCTCCCATCGCTCGGCGGTCGTCGACTCGCGCGATCGCAACGGCGAGACTGGTCGCGCGCGCCAATGGCATGCTGTCGGGGCACAGAGCTGGCACAAATGCGGCCAGCAAGAAGCCCCGCATCAGCGGGGCCTTTTCTGAAGCGCGCCCGGAGAGATTCGAACTCCCGACCTTCGGTTCCGTAGACCGACGCTCTATCCAGCTGAGCTACGGGCGCGTATCTGGTTGTCTGCTGGAGGACATGTCCGCCAAGTGGCGGCGCCCGCCGGGGCGAGATCCCGGCGACCGGCCGATTTCCGTGCGCGCGATCGGTCGCACGCACGGTCGTCTTCCGGATGGCCAGACGGCAAGGATAACGAGGCTTGCAGATCGGGAGGCGTCCGCCGCCCGGATTCGCCGCGGAACCGGGCTCACGGGCGGCGATTCGGCCTGCGGCGGATCGAGTGCGCGCTCCGGTCGGTGGTCGCGCGCGCGGAGGCGCGCGACCACCGGGGGACGCTGCGCGGACGCCGGTGATCCGTGGCGGACCCGTGCGGATCGGCGGCGGCGCTGCTCTCGGGGCTCTCCCAGCGCGCGACGGTGAACCCGATCAGGGTCGGGACCTGGACGGCGTAGACGACCAGCGAGAGCGTCAGGACCACGAGGGGGCCGCCGCTGAGATGGTCTCGCAGGAAGGCGTACTCGATCATGCCGGCCGTGAACGCATAGGCCAGGAATGCCCACCCGGACACCTGGCGGAAGCGGCCCCAGGCGAAGTCGCGCACGCGCGTCAGCAGCCCGAGGTTGACGGCCAGCAGGGTGGACGAGGCGACCAGCAGCACGATGGCGGGTGCGAGCGGGACGTGCTGGGGGATGTGGGAAGCGAGATAGATGCCCCCGACGACGATCAGCGCCAGCGAGAGCATTCCCAGCTCGGTGAAGGGTGGGTGGCGGCGCCCGCTCACGACGACGCGAGCTTGGTCATGATCACCAGCGTCGCGACCTGCATCAGCCCGAGGATCCCGGCGCAGTAGAGGAACCGCTTCATCAGGCGCTCGATCACGTCGCCACGCGGCCGGGGCTTTCGCAGCTCGAACAGCACCGCGATGTTGGCGGGCTCCAGCAGTCCGAGCGCCAGCACCGACATCACTCCGACGACGATGAAGCTTGCGACCACCCAGCCGTGCTCGGGGTAGCTGGAGAGGTTCGTGCCCATCTTGGCCGACAGCTGCCAGCCTGCCGCCAGCGTCGCGGTCACGAGCGTCGGCATCAGCAGCACCATCTTCGGCATGAGCCTCGTCGTCAGCTCGACCCGAGCGGGGACGGGCATGCGGCCGATGATCGGTCCCAGCACCAGGCCCAGGAACAGGTCGACGATCGTCCAGCCGGCGCCGAACGCGACGTGGAAGAAGACGAGGGGCCAGAGCTTGTTGACGGCGATCGCGGCGATCAGCCCGGCCATCACGATCGCCACGATCATCAGGCCGCGCCGCGGGACGATCTCGAACGCAGGCGGCTGAGAGGCCTGAGCTTCAGAGGGCGTCAGCGCTTGGGGCGGGACTGCGAACTCGGTCATCCGGTGGAGCCATGCCGGCGGGTCTGCACGATTCCGGTCGCGACCGATCATACCCCCGCGCAGAAACGCTTGTGACGTTCGTCTCGTCCCGCGCACGGAGGGGGCGGGATTCGAACCCGCGATGGGCTCGCGCCCATGCCGGTTTTCAAGACCGGTGCATTCGACCGCTCTGCCACCCCTCCTGGCCCACGGGATGCTAGTGCAACGCGCCGGAGCGGCCTGGTCTCACGCCACGGTCCGGATGAGCCGCAGTCGGTCGGAGGCCACTCCCAGTGCAACGCGCCGGAGCGGCCCGGTCTCACGCGACATCCGGACGCTCCCGGCTTGCCGGCCGCGGGGAGTCGCCGAAGCGAGGCCTCGAACCGCCGCTGCGCGTGGGTCGTCTCAATCCAGGCAGGGGCCCGGGCTAGGCCCTCCGCTCGCGCCGACCCGGTTACACTCCACGAAGCCCTTGGGAGAGGTGGCCGAGTGGCTGAAGGCACTCGCCTGCTAAGCGAGTATGGGGTTCACACTCCATCGCGGGTTCGAATCCCGCCCTCTCCGTTTTCGAGCGTGGCCGGCCCGCAGCATCCGACCCCCGCCCGCGCCCGGGCGTGTCAGACCGATCCGCGGTCGTGTGGCCAGCCCCGCGGCCGCGGTGCCCGATGCGCGTCCGGTTCGGCTGCTGAGCTTGCCCGACTGAGTCTCAGCTGCTGCGCTTGCCGGACTGCGTCGCGGCGGTGCCGAAGACCCTGTCCCAGAAGGGCGAGCTGACGCCGTAGGCCAGGTCGTGGTTCTGGAAGTGATGGCGCATGTGCAACTCGCGCAGCCGCCGTCCAAGCGCCGTCTTGGGACGATGATGGTGCACGTAGTAGTGGATCATGTCGTAGACCAGGTAGCCCGTGAGGAACCCGGCGCCGAACGGGAGGAAGGCCGGCGTCCCGAGCACCAGGTAGAAGATGAGCACGAAGATGGCCGCGAGCGGGATGCTGACCGCCGGAGGCATGACCAGTCGCAGCGGATCGTTGGGATGGTCGTGGTGCACGCCGTGGATGATCCAGTGCACTCGGGCTCCGATCCCGTTCTCCGGCTCGAAGTGGAACACGATCCGGTGCAGCCAGTACTCGGTCAGGGTCCAGAACAGGTATCCGCCCAGCACCCAGACGGGCGTGAGCGCGCCGGAGCCCTGCACCAGCCCGTCGACGAACAGCGCGACGATCACCGGCACGAACATGATCGGCGGAACCGCCGGGTGCACGCGGCTCAGACGGTCGAGCAGGTCGGACTCGAACATGCGCGGCGAGGCGCGCAGGGCGTCGGTACGGCGCAGGCTCTTCAGGTCGTCCGCTCGGTGGCTGGCCACACTGAGATCTTAGCGGCGCCCAGATGCCGTCCAGGCTCGTGTCTCAGGTCGGTCCGCTGCCAGAGGGCGGCGCCACGGCGGGGCCCTCGGCTGCGCCGTCCATGGTCGCCGGCGGCGTCAGCGGGCGGCGTCATCGGCGGGCATCGCGAGGACGACGTGGCCCACCGACAGCGCCACGAACTCGCGCCGCTCGACCCGCGTGGGGCTCTCGAGACTCGTCACCTCCACCTCGGTGAGCGCCAGGAACTGGCGCTCAGAGGCGTTGAGGTAGTCCGTCAGGCGGCTCCGGTAGCCGTCGGCCGGCAGGCGAAGCGTGCCGGTGATCCGGTGACGGTCCGTCTCGATGATCACGCGCTCGTCCCTCTGCTCCACGGTCGCGCACGATACCGGCCGTCCGCCGGTGCGCACGCTCGCCCCCGGCGTCCGCCCTGACATCCTCCGGTGCGGATGCCCGCGTCGTCACCGCCGCGCTGGTGGCAGGCTCGCCGAGCGCAGAACCGCAAGCCCGCGACCTACCGGTGCCCGCTCTGCGGCGAGCTGCTGCCTGCGCTCAGCGAGCACATGCTGATCGTCCCCGAGGGGGATTCCTCACGGCGGCGCCATGCTCACACCGAGTGCGTTCTGCGTGCGCGCCGCGCGGGACTGCTGCCGACCCGTGAGGAGTGGGAGCGATCGCAGTCGGGACGTGAGCGGCGACCGCGGCTCTGGAGCCGCGTTCGCGCCATGCTGCGGCGCTGAGCGCTCCCGGTCCGTTCCCGACCGTCCGCTCGCCCGAGCCGCGCTCGGGTAGGGTCCGGGTGCATGGCTCGCGAGCTGCGACTCGGACTGAACCTCGGCTACTGGCCCGGGGCGCCGCCGCCCGGCGCGGCCGAGGCTATCGCCGAGGCGGAGAGGCTCGGGTTCGACTCGATCTGGACCGCGGAGGCGTACGGCTCGGATGCGCTGACGCCGCTCGCGTGGTGGGGAGCGTCCACGACCTCCATCAGGCTCGGCACCGCGATCGTGCAGATCTCCGCTCGCACCCCGGCCGCCACCGCGATGGCCGCGATGACGCTTGACCACCTGTCCGGCGGCCGCCTGATCCTCGGTCTGGGCGTGTCCGGGCCGCAGGTGGTGGAGGGCTGGTACGGGCAGCCGTTCGCCAGGCCGCTCTCTCGCACGCGGGAGTACATCTCGATCCTGCGCTCGATCTGGGCACGCGAGGGCCCGGTGACCAGCGAGGGACCGCATTATCCGCTGCCGCTGAGCGGGGGGGACGGGGTCACCGGGCTCGGAAAGCCGCTGAAGTCGAGCCTGAGACCGCTGCGCTCGGAGATCCCCATCTACCTTGCGGCCGAGGGCCCGAGGAACGTCGCGCTGGCGGGGGAGCTGTGCGACGGCTGGCTGGCGCTGTTCTACTCGCCCCACCACGACGGCTTCTATCGCGATGCCCTTCGTGAGGGCCTTGCGCGGCCGGGCGCTCGCCGCTCCGCCGACGAGTTCCAGGTTGCGGCGACGGTGCCGCTGATCGTGACCGACGACGTCGAGGGCGCGACCGACGCGCTGCGGCCGATCTACGCGCTGTACTTCGGCGGGATGGGCGCGCACGGTGCCAACTTCCACGCCGACGTCGCGATCCGGATGGGCTACGAGGCTGAGGTGGCTCGGATCCAGGAGCTGTACCTGTCGGGTCGCAAGGCGCAGGCGGCGGCGGCGGTGCCCCGGGCTCTCCTGGAGCAGCTGACGCTGATCGGCCCGCCCGCGAAGATCCGCCACGACCTCGAGGCGTGGCGGGACTCGATCGTGACGACCCTGCTGATCGCCGGCGATCCGGCCACGCTGCGCGCGGCAGCCGAACTGGTGCTCGGCTGACCGCGACCGCGTTCGCGCTCCGCGTTCGCGCTCAGGCGGACGTCGTGGTGGCGGCTGTCGGTCGCGCGGCATCGTCCTCCAGCCACGGCACGCCGCTCGGGTGGTCGAGCGAGGGGACGTCTGACGGGCAGACCTCCTGGCCGTGCTCGGCGCTGTCGCCGATCTCCATGTTCTCCTCGCTCATCCGCAGGGGGATGAACAGGCCGACGAGCTTGAGCAGGCAGTAGGTCGCGGCCGCCGACCAGGCGATCACGAACATCGCGGCGAGGAGCTGCCACTCCAGCAGCGTCCAGCTGCCGAACAGGGCACCGCGTGCGGCGACGCTCGGGGTCCGGCCCACGCCCCGATAGATCGTCATGCCCGGGTCGGCGAAGATGCCCGTCAGCAGGCCGCCCACGAGGCCGGCGACGCCGTGCGTGTAGACCACGCCCAGCGTGTCGTCGACCTTGTTCATCGGCCTCAGCCGGCTCAGGTGGTGCAGCGCGGGGTACACAAGCGTCGAGGCGATCGCGCCGATCGCGATCGCGCCGAGGCCGTTGACGTAGCCGGCGGCCGGGGTGATCGCGACGAGCCCCACGATCATCCCGTTGACGCCTGAGACAAGCCCGGGCCTGCGGCCCGTGAGGTGGTCCCACGCGACCCACGTGAGGAAGGCCACCGCGGTTGCGAGGTTCGTGTTGAGCACCGCGGCGGCGGCCGACGTGCCCGCGAAGTAGGGGTCGCCGCCGTTGAAGCCGTTCCACCCCAGCCACAGCAGGCCCGCTCCCACGGCGACCATCGCGACGTTGTTGGGCGCCTCGAGCTCGCGGTCGCGCCGGAGACGGGGGCCCACCACCGCCGCCGCGACGAACCCTGACACGCCGGCCGACAGGTGGATCACGTAGCCGCCCGAGTAGTCGACCGCGCCGTGCTGGGCGAAGAAGCCGCCGCCCCAGAGGACGAAGGCGTCGACGGTGTAGACGATCGACGACCAGAGAGCCACGAACGGGATCCACGCCCTGAAGCTGATCCGCCCGAGCACCGAGCCGAGCATCAGGATCGGCGCGATCCCGGCGAACACGAACTGGAAGTAGGCGAGCGTCGCCTGCGGGAAGCGGAAGCTCGGCCCGGAGGTGGCCAGCGGAATGACCGCCCTTCCCTGCTCGGCGGCGTGGCCGAGGATCTCGCCGGGGATCCCGATGAAGTTGCCCAGAAAGCCCGATCGCGAGAGTCCGTGCCAGGGCGTGCCGAAGCCCATCTTGAAGGCCCACAGCACCCACACGACCAGCACCACCGCGAACGCGGCGAAGGTCAGCATCATGCTGTTGATCGACCAGCGCCTCTGCATCGCGCCGCCGTAGAGGACGACCAGCCCGGGGACGCTCATCAGGCCGACGAGCGTGGCCGCCGTCATCTGCCAGGCGTTGTCGCCCGGGCTCAGCCAGGACGGGTATGCGAGCCAGCTCATGTATCGACCTCCTCGGGCAGCTCTTCCTGGGCCGACGCGCCAGGGCCGCGGCCGCGGCGGCCGCCTGAGGTCGAAGTCTGCGCGAGCCCAGGATCGCGACGAATGGCCTCGCGTCCAGCAAATTGGAGGACCGCCTGGACATCGGGACAACTCCCGCGTGCGCCGCCGGTGGCGACCGGCGGCGGGCCCGCGGTCGCTGTGACACGATCGACCGGTGCGCCGAACAGGCTCGTCGGCGGCGTTCCTGCTGATCCCGGCGCTGCTTCACATCCATCTGCACCTGCAGCACCGCTTCACCGGGCCGCCGTTCGACTACGTCGGCCTGGCGCTCGCAGCCGGAGCGAGCTGGGTGGGGCTTCCCGGGCCCGGCGAGCCGCTCCTGCTGGCCGCCGGCGTGCTCGCCGCCAGGCACCGGCTGGACCTGACGAGCGTGCTGGCGGTCGCGTTCCTGGCGGCGACCGCGGGCGGGGTGCTCGGATGGCTGATCGGCATGGTCCTCGGGCGCCGGGTGCTGACCGCTCCCGGACCGCTGCAGTGGCTGCGGGTGCGCTCGGTGCAGCGCGGGGAGCGGCTGTTCGAGCGCCATCCGATCGCCGCGATCCTGATGACGCCCGCCGTCGTGTCCGGGATCCACCGGGTCCGCAGCCGCGTATATCAGCCCGTCAACCTGATCTCGGCGGCGGTCTGGACCCTGGTGCTCGGCGTGGGCGGCTACCTCGTGGGCCCACCGGTGCTCGATGTGCTGTCCGATACCGGTGTCGTGGTCGTGGTCGTGGTCGTCGTCGTCGTCGCGGGGATCGTCCTCGGTGAGGTGCGGCGGAGGTTCGCCAGGCGACCCCTGTGACGCGCCCGGGGAACGCTCGCGGGCTGCTTGCCCTCACGGGTCGGTCGCCGCCGGTCGCCCTGACGTTGCGGCACCGACCGTGATCGCCGGCGGCGGCCGGTCGCCCGGCCGAGGATCGCCCGTCAGAGCTGGGTCCTGGCCCAGTCGACGGTGACGATCGGGGGCGCCGGCTCGCCGATCTCCAGCTGGATGTCCTCGTGCGGGAGCAGCGGGATGTCGCGGGGGCTGCGCTTCCACGGACGCCCGTTCACGAACGCGGTGACCGTGCCGTGCAGGCCCGCGATCCGATGCGAGCTGAGCGGCTGGCGCCAGATGTCGAAGAACTCGCCGAGCGTGTAGATCCGCCTCGTCGGCGACTCGATGTGGATCACGCCGTCGGTGGTGTGCGTGTGCAGCCAGAACAGGCAGATCCCCGATCCGACGATCGTGCCGACGGGCGTCTGCTGCTGGACCGCGCCGGGGATTCCGACGCCGGCCGGGATCGCGAACAGCCGGCCGTCGTAGAACACCGCCAGATGCGAGTGGATGTGGTAGACGAGCTGCTCCCTGGTGTCGCACGAGATCCCGTCGACCGGGCGGTCGCGGGTCGTGCTCGCCGGCGCGAGCAGCGGGCCCTGCTCCAGCGGCACGCCCTCGAACCCGATCACCGGCGCCGAGGACGACGAGCCGGACGCCGCCGCGGTGCTCGTGCCCGCCGACGTGTCGGACTTCGATGACCCGCCGCCCGGGGCCGCAGTGGCGGCGGCCACCGAGGTGTGGGAGGCGCTGCTGGAGCTGGACGATCCGCAGGCGGCTATGGCGAGCGCGCAGAGCAGCGCGCAGGTCACGGTGCTCGTTCTGATCCGCATCGGCTCAGAACGGTATCCGCCCGCCGGCGGACGCGCGCCGCGGCCAGCGGTCGCCCGAACGATCGTCAGATCCGCGCGGATGGCAGGTGCCGTGCGTGCCGCGGGCGGGCCGGCCGGTGGCGGTCAGCGTCGCTGACCGCCACCGCCGAACAGCGTCAGGAAGAAGAGGAAGATGTTGAAGACGTCGAGGAAGATCGACGCCGCGATCGGCACCGAGCCCGCCATCGACGTGCGGCGCAGGCGGTTGAAGTCCAGCACCGTGAAGCCGCCGAACACCACGAGGCCACCGACCGCCCAGATCAGGTTCGCGCCCGGGATCGCGATGAAGATCGCGGCGATCACGAACAGCCACAGGGCGATCAGGGCGAAGAACAGCGGTCGTGCCCATGCGGAGAGGTCCCGGCGAGTCGCGTAACCGTATGAGCCGAGTGCGGCGACGAAGGCGCCGGTCGCGCCGGCTGACTGGTACACCGCCGCCGGGTCGGCCTTGGCGTAGACCGCGAGCACGGGACCGAGGAAGATCCCGAGCGTCAGGCCAAGCCCGAGAAGCAGCGCGATGGCGAGCTGCTCGTGGCCACGTGCGGAGGCGGCCTGCAGGCCGATGATGCAGGCGAACATGGCCAGCAGGAACAGGAGGCCGTCCCCGCCGGTGAGGTTGCGGCCGACGTAGGCGCCGAGCGCGGTCGTGCCGAGCGTGAGCGCCACAAGGCCCATCACCTGGCCGAAGACGCCGCGCTCCTGGTCTCGTGTCAACGCCTGACCGGCGGGCGCGTAGCGTGGGTCTGAGAGCCTGGAGAAGGACATGCCCGCAAGGATAGGACGCCGAGCCGCGGCGAGCGGGCCGTTCATGCACAACTCATATGCTCGGTTCGGGTCCGGCGCGCGCCGGTTGCATAGGTGCTCCTCGCCGGCCGGCCGCAGGGACGCTCGGGGATCCTCGCTCGCCCCGCCCACGTCTTGCAGCGGACCTTTGGGCCGATCTCGCTGTCCGCACGCGGCTGCGAGCCGCAATACTGGCAGCATGTCACGCACCGCCACCGCCGCCCCCAGCGGCCGTCGCGCTCGTTCGCGCCGCCACGAGGGCTCGGGCCCGCCGGTGGATCGGTCGGCGTGGCTGCGCCTGGCCGCCTGCACCGGCGCAGCGGCGCTGCTGCAGCTCGACGGCACCCTGATCACGGTCGCGCTGCCGTCGGTGGCGCACGGCCTGCACGTCAGCGGCGGCACGACGTCGGCCGTCCTGAGCGCCTACTTCGCCGCCGACGCGCTGGCGCTGATCCCCGGCGGCGAGCTGGTCGATCGCTTCGGGGCACGCAGGCTGGCGCTGCTAGGCCTGGCGCTGTTCGCGGTCGGCGCGCTGGTCGGCGCGCTCGCGGGCAGCTTCACGGTGCTGATCGTCGCGCGCGTGATCCAGGGCGCCGGTGCGGGCCTGGTCAGCCCCGCCGCGCTCGCGGGCGCCGTCTCCGGGTTCCCGCCGGAGCGCCGCGGCTCGGCGCTCGGCATCTGGGGCGCGAGCGCCGGCATGTCGAACCTGATCGGCCCGCTGCTGGGCGGGATCCTGACGGTCGTGTTCGGCTGGCGCGCCAACTGGTGGGCCCTGCTGCCGCTCACGGCCGCGGCGGCCCTCGCGATCGCGAGGCTGGTGCCGTCGGTCGTGCATGGCGAGGAAGAGGGCGGCAGCCCGGCGCTCAACCGGATCGTGTTCGCCGCGACCGTGGTCGCGACGCTGACCTTCGCGGTGATGATCGGGGCCTTCTACATCGCCGAGCAGTATCTCCAGCGCGACGCCGGCTTCTCCGCGCTCGGCGCATCCGGCGCGCTCGTGCTGGTGGCGCTGCTCGTCGGCGCGGCCGCTCCGCTCGCCGGCAAGCTGGTCGACCGGCATGGCGAGCAGACGCCCGCCCTGGCAGGGTTCCTGGGAGCGGGGCTCGGGCTGGTGGTGCTCGGGATCCCGGGTTTCACCCTCGACGGGATCGTCACCGTGCTGCCGCTGATCCCCGTGGGACTCGGGCTCGGGATGCTGTTCGTGCCGACCAGTCGTGCCGCGCTCAACGCCAGCCCGCGGGCGTCGCACGGTCGCACCTCGGCGCTGCTGTCGGTCGGGCGCCTGGTCGGCGCGGCCGTCGGTGCCGGCCTGGCGGGCATCGCGCTGTCGGGGACGCTGACCGCTTCAACCGTCCATCGGACGCTGCTGGTCGGTGCGGCGGTGTGCCTGATCGTCGGGGTTCCGGCCGCCATGAGCCTGGGGCGGCGACGCGCGGCGGCGCCCGAGACGGCGGACGCCTCGGCCTAGCCTTGGCCCAGGCTGTCGGCCGCCTGTCGGACCGGCGGTCCGCGGGTGTCGCCCGTCGGCTCACGGCCGCGCCGGCAGCCCGTCGGCTCACGGCTGGGCCGGCAGCCCGTCGGCGCCGTAAAGCAGGATCCGCGCCAGCGGCTCGGGCGCGTCCCACAGCGGCAGATGGCCGCTGCCGGCGAGAACCACCTCGCGCACCAGTTCCGGGGGCACGGACGGCCGGCGCACCACCCTGTCGCCGTCCGGCCAGACGAGCGTCACCGGGCAGGCGATTCGCTCCAGGCCCTCGAACCGTCCGGCCCGCATCGCGGCGCTGACGGAACTGAAACCCGGCGCCAGCGCGTAGGAGCGGATCAGGTGCGCCGCCTGCGCGGCGGGGACGCGTCCCGGGTCGGCGACGGCGCCGCCCAGCAGCAGCGCGCGGCCAGCGCGCGTCCTGACCAGCGCCGTGCCGAGCGGCAGCGTGGCCCGCGCCACCCGGTGCGCGAGCTCGGGACGCGGCGCCAGCGGAGCCGGCCACAGGCCGGCAGGCGCTATCGCGGTGACGCTCTCGCACGGGGTCAGGAGAGCCAGCTCCATGGCCACCCAGCCGCCCAGCGAGTTGCCCGCAAGCTGCGGCCGCCGGATCCCGAGCGAGCTCAGCAGGTCTGCCACCGCAGCTGCCAGCGCCCGCGGCGTGGGGGTTCGCCCGCGCAGCGGCGGCGACTGTCCGAATCCGGGGAGGTCGACAGTGATCGTCTCACGCCGAGCGGCGACGATCCTCACCACCGGCTCCCAGACTCGGCGGTCGGCGCCGAGCGGGTGCAGAAGCACGAGAGGCGGGCCGCTGCCGGTTCGCTCGTAGGCGACCGTGGCCGGCTGGCCGCCGCCGGTTCGCTCGTAGGCGACCGTGGCCGGCTGGCCGCTGCCGGTTCGCTCGTAGGCGACCGTGGCCGGCTGGCCGTCGGGACCCGGTTCGCCGGCTGTGCGGGCCGGGCGTGGGTGCATGCGGAGCCACACTAGCGGCGGGTGACAGGGACTACCTTTGCGCCATGAGCAAGATCGGGATGGTGCGGATGTACCTGCGGCCGACCGAGCGGCTGCGCGAGCCGAGCGACCTGTACGTTCACAGCGTCAGGCTGCTGGACGGCGGCCTGCTGGACATGCGCTCGCTGCGGGGTCGGCCGACGCTGATCGTCAACACCGCCAGCAAGTGCGGCTTCACCCCCCAGTACGAGGGGCTGCAGCGGCTGCACGAGCGCTACGGGCCGCGCGGCCTGCAGCTGCTGGGCTCGCCGTCGGCCGACTTCGCCGAGCAGGAATACGACGACGCGGACGAGATCGGGGCCTTCTGCCGGCGCAACTACGGCGTCAGCTTCCCGCTGACCGAGCGAACCTCGGTTCGCGCCGATCCTTCGCCGCTGTGGAGCGACCTCGCCAGGCAGCCCGGGTCCGGGCCCCCGGCGTGGAACTTCGCCAAGTACCTCGTCGGAGGCGACGGGCGCCT
This sequence comes from Actinomycetes bacterium, assembly GCA_021846845.1. GTDB lineage: Bacteria > Actinomycetota > Thermoleophilia > Solirubrobacterales > Solirubrobacteraceae > Palsa-465. The sequence goes on from JAJZWB010000025.1 coordinate 13,808, forward strand.
GGTCGCCCGCTGGCCGACGCGCACCAGGCCCGGGGACCCGAGGGTGACCGGCGCGATCGAGGCCGCGCTTTCGGATCAGCGCGACGGCGGGTCCCAGCCGGGCGGATCCCAGGCGGGAAGCGACGGCGGATCCCAGCCGGGCAGCGACGGCGGATCCCAGCCGGGCAGCGACGGCGGATCCCAGCCGGGCAGCGACGGCGGGGCGCTGCGGTAGCGGGGCGGGGTCCGCGACAGCCGGATCGGGTTGCGCGTGAGCGCGACCGCCGTCCCGTCCGCCCGGGGGAGCTCCACGATCGGCTCCAGGCCGAGCGAGCTCGCCAGGTCGAAGGCGCCCCTGAGGTCGTTGACCACGCCGGCCGGGACGCGCGCATCGGTAAGCAGCCGCGCCCAATCGCGTGCGGGGGCGGTCGCGAGTGAGCTGACGAGGGCGTCGCGCAGAGCCTCTCGATTGGCGACCCGCTCGCCGTTGGTCGCGAACCTGGGGTCGGCGGCCAGCTCGGGCGATCCGATGACCTCGCACAGCGCGCCGAACTGTCGGTCGTTCCCGACGGCGAGCACCAGCTCGCCGTCGGCGGTCTCATAGAGCTCGTAGGGAGAGATGCTGGGATGTGCGTTGCCGAGTCGCCCCGGCACCACGCCGGCGATCGTGTAGCCGGAGGCCTGGTTGACCAGCGCCGCGAGCAGCGACGAAAGCAGGTCGACCTCGATCCGCTGGCCCCGCCCGCTCACGTCACGCTCGCGCAGCGCGGCGAGGATGCCGACCGTGGCGAACAGTCCCGCGAGCACGTCGACGAGCGCTACTCCCACCTTCTGCGGCTCGCCATCGGGCGATCCGGTGATCGACATCAGGCCCCCGACGGCCTGCACGAGCAGGTCATAGCCGGGCAGCCGCGCGCCGGCGCCCGCGCCGAACCCGGTGATCGAGCAGTACACGAGCCCGGCGTTGCGCTCCCGCAGCGCCTCGTAGGCAAGCCCGAGCCCGTCCATCACGCCGGGGCGGAAGTTCTCCACCACCACGTCCGCCTCCTCGGCCAGCGCAAGCGCCCGGCCGGCCCCCTCAGGGCTCGTGAGGTCCAGCACCAGGCTGCGCTTGTTGCGGTTCACCGATTGGAAGTAGGTCGCCTCGCCGTGCGCGTCGCGCGGAGGCCCCCAGCCGCGGGTCTCGTCGCCGCCCCCGGGCCGCTCGACCTTGATCACGTCCGCACCGAGGTCGCCCAGCATCATGGTCGCGAACGGCCCCGCCAGCACACGGGAGAAGTCCAGGATTCGCAGCCGCCCCAGCGGCGGCGCCCCGGGGCTCTCGAACATGCCGCCATTGTCGTGGATGGGAGCCGCACGGGCGATCGGCGCCGCCCCCGATCGAGAGCCGGCGTCGGGCGCTGGCGGCCTCACCAACCCGGCGACTGCCGCGGGGAGGTGAGGATGGAGGCTCGGTGCCGGCGGCGGGGGTGGCCGGTTGTCGCCGGATCGCGTGATACCCGCGCAAGGAGCGACAGATACCTGTAAGGGAACATACATCAAGTGCCGGGTCGCACTTGCACGCGGTCGGCGGGCGCTGTACGCTGCCCGCCCATGCCGTCGCCGCAGCGACGGTGGTAAGGCGCTCGAGGAGGAGCAACCCGATGTTGCGGCGCCGCGCCCGGGAACGTCCCGGGGCGGCGCGCCCGGGATCCCTGTTCGCTTTCCCGGGGCGGACGCGCCAGCTGCGCGCGTCCCGGCGCATGAGGTCACGCCCGCTTCCCGGGCCCCGGCGGATGGGCCCCGGTCGAGCCGGCGCAGCGATCAGGCCGGCTTCGCGGGCCCCGACGACGGGGCCCGGTCGAGCAGGCGGATCGGACGGTCTAGGTGAGCGCCGGAGCCTTGGGCAGGCCGGCGAGCGCGGCGTCGCGGTCGGCCTCGGAGAACTCCGGGTCCTCCAGGCTGCCGGCCAGGTAGGCGTCGTAGGCGCTGAGGTCGAAGTGGCCGTGACCGCACAGCCCGAACAGGATCACGCGCTCCTCGCCGGCCTCGCGCGCCGCCTCTGCCTCCTGGATCACCGCCCGGATCGCGTGCGCCGGCTCAGGCGCGGGAATCACGCCCTCGCTGCGCGCGAAGCGGATCGCCGCGTCGAACGTCTCGTTCTGACGGTAGGCACGTGCCTCCACCAGCCCCTGCTTGACCAGCGCGCAGACCAGCGGCGAGTCGCCGTGATAGCGCAGCCCGCCGGCGTGAACGGGTGGCGGGACGAAGTCGTGCCCGAGCGTGTACATCGGCATGAGGGGCGTCAGCCCGGCGGTGTCGCCGAAGTCGTATGCGTACACGCCGCGGGTGAGCGTCGGGCAGGCCGCCGGCTCGGCGGCGATGAAGCGCGTCGTCGCGCCGTCGCGGATGTTGCGACGCAGGAAGGGGAACGTCAGACCGCCGAAGTTGGAGCCGCCTCCCACGCAGGCGATGACGGTGTCCGGGTACTCGCCGGCCATCTCCATCTGCGCGAGAGCCTCCTGGCCGATCACGGTCTGGTGCAGCAGCACGTGGTTGAGAACCGACCCGAGCGCGTAGTTGGTGTCAGGGGACTGGGCGGCCACCTCGACCGCTTCCGAGATCGCGATTCCAAGCGACCCGGTGGTGTGATGGGCCTGCGCCCGGCCCGCGGCGGTGCGGTCAGACGGCGACCGGTGCACGGTCGCGCCCCAGGTCTGGATCATCGAGCGCCGGTAGGGCTTCTGGTCATAGCTTGAGCCGACCATCCACACCTCGCACTCGAGCCCGAAGAGCATGCAGGCGAACGCCAGCGAGGAGCCCCATTGGCCCGCGCCGGTCTCGGTCGTCAGCCGCCTGACACCGGCGACCGCGTTCTCGTAGGCCTGCGGGACCGCGGTGTTCGGCTTGTGCGACCCGGCCGGGGAGGTCCCCTCGTACTTGTAGTAGATGTGGGCCGGGGTGTCGAGCGCCTGCTCGAGCCGCCGCGCGCGGTGAAGGGGGGTCGGCCGCCACAGCCTGTAGGCGTCGCGGACCGGCTCCGGAATCTCGATCAGCGGCTCGGTCGAGACCTCCTGCTCGATCAGCGCCATCGGGAAGATCGCCGCCAGATCGTCGGGGCCGGCGGGCTGGAGCGTGCCTGGGTGCAGCGGGGGAGGGCCGCCAGGGGGCAGGTCGGCCATCAGGTTGACCCAGTGGGTCGGTATGTCGCGCTCGCTCAGCGTGAACCTCACCGTGTCGCCCATAGCTGTCGCCGCTCTCCTTGGTCTCGTTGGGGCCGCGATTCTAGGGGGCGCGGGCGAGCCGGGCGCGGTGGGCGGTGGGCCCGCGCCGCCGTGCGACACGATCGGCGCCAACGTCGAGACCGCTGCGCGCCCGGCGTTCGGCGAGGACCCGCCGAACGGGCCGCGAGGCGATAATCGGACCGCAAGCCGACCGTTGCGCCGCCAGTGGACTTCTCGACACCTCCTGGAATATCCGATCTGCTCCGGCGGATCGACGCGTTCATCGACGCCGAGCTGCTCCCGCTGCAGGAGGCAAACCCCGACCTGTTCGACCACCGGCGTGAGTTCGCCCGCACCGACACCGAGCGCGGAGGCGTCCCGACGCAACGGTGGCACGAGCTGCTCTCGCACGTGCGGCGGCTGGCGATCGACGCCGGCCTGTACCGCTATCCGTTCCCGCGAGAGCTCGGCGGCGAGGCCGGCTCGAGCCTGGCGATGGCGATGATCCGCGAGCACCTGGCTCGCCGCGGCCCGGGGCTGCACGCCGAGCTTTCGCACGAGGCCTCGATCGTCGCCAACGAGCCGCTGGTGCTCGTCCTGCACGAGTACGGGACCGATGAGCAGCGGCGCCGGTGGCTGGAGCCGCTCGTCGCCGGCGAGATCTCGATCGCGTTCGCGCTCACGGAGCCCGGCCACGGCAGCGACGCGACCTGGCTGGAGACCACCGGCCGGCGCGCCGACGACGGAGACGGCTGGATCCTGCACGGGGTCAAGCGCTTCATCACCGGCATCGACGTGGCGGCGGGCGTGCTCGTCTTCGCCCGGACCTCGGGCGAGGACGGCAGGGCGGAGGGGATCACGGCGTTCCTGGTGCCTCGCGACGCCCCCGGGCTCGAGGTGCCCTACTACCACTGGGGCTTCAACATGCCGACCGATCATGGCGAGGTGACGCTCGACGGGGTGCGGGTCGGCGACGACGCGGTGGTGGGGCAGGTCGGGCATGGACTGGACTGCGCGCAGCTGTTCGTGCACGAGAACCGGATCCGCCAGGCGGCGTCGTCGCTCGGCGCGGCCCGGTTCTGCATCGAGCGCAGCGTCGCCTATGCCCGTGAGCGGGTCGTCTTCGGTCGGCCGCTGGCCGAGCACCAGGGCATCCAGTGGCAGCTCGTGGAGCTGCACACGGAGGCTGAGCTGGTCGGCAACACGCTGTACCGGACGGCCTGGGAGATGGACCGCCTCGGCGGGGCCTCCACCGCGGCCAAGGTGGCGGCCACCGAGCGCGTGTCGATGGTCAACCTCCGTGCCAACCGCCTGGCGTGCGAGGCGGCCGACCGGGCGATCCAGGTCCACGGCGGGATCGGCTACACGCGCGCGCTGCCGTTCGAGTACATCTACCGCCACCACCGCCGCTATCGGATCACCGAGGGCTCCGACGAGCTGCAGCTGCGGCGGATCGCCGGGACGCTGTTCAGCCTGCGCCGCGGCGGCTGAGGGCCGCCGAGCGCAGCTCCGACAGCCCCCGCCGCAACGCGGCCTCGGTCGTGAGGGCCGCGCGCTCCAGGCCCGGATCGGGTCGGCGGCCGCGGCGGCCGCGCTTGATCAGAGCCGCCAGCGCCGAGCCGAGCTTGTAGCGGGACGCGGCGACGAACCACGCCAGGTCGTCCGGCGGTTCCGACGCGCCGGTCGCCCGCAGGTACTCGTGCAGGAGCTCGCCGGCGGGCGGCATCGCCGCGCCGGCGGCCAGGTCCGCCGGGCCCCGCCGCGGCGCCCGCTCCATCACCGGGTCGGCGAACATCAGCAGCCATGCGAGGTCGTGCCGGCGGTCACCCAGCGTCCAGGTCTCCCAGTCGATGAGCGCCGCCGGGCGCCCGCCCTGGAACAGCAGGTTGCCGAGCCGGAAGTCGCCGTGCACGACCACCGGGCGCGCTCCCGGCTCGGGCTCCGGGACCGACTCTCGGAGCGCCTCACGCAGCTCCGCCTCGCCGCCGCACAGCTCGGCGCCCACGGTCGCATAGAGCGCGGTCCAGCGGTCCAGCTCCTCCCGCGCGGTCAGCGCCCGCTCGCCGGCGAAGGCCGGGAGCCAGGCGGCTTCGGGGGTTCCGGCCGGCGCGTCTCCGGGGTCCGCGGCGCGCGCGGCGGCTCCGGCGGGCCCGGCGATTCCCGCGCCCGCGGCGCGCGCGGCCGGGCCGCTCCGCCACGGGTCGACCGCGTGGAGCGCGGCGAGCGTTCGCGCCGCCGCGAGCGCGCGCGTGCGCACGAGCTCCGGCCCGGGAGCGTCTGCGGCGGCGTCCCAGCGAGGCTCGTAGGAGTCGCCGTCGACGTGCTCCATCACGAACAGCGGCGGCATGCCCGCATCGGCTGCCAGCACGCGGGGCACGGGAACGCCGGGTGCGCCGTGCAGCGCCACGAGCGCGCGCGCCTGGCGCAGGACATCGCGGTTGCGAACCGGTTCCAGGCCGGGCGGCGCGACCTTGACCACCACCCGCCGGCGGTCCTGCGCAGGGCGCTCGATCGCGGCGGCGAACGTCAGGCTGGAGATCCCGCCCGGCAGCGGCTGGAGATGCCCCAGCTCCACGGCGGGCCAGCGCTCCCGCAGCGCCCGCTCGGCCCGGTCGCGCAGCCGCGCCCGCAGCTCGACGTCAGCGTCCGTTGCCGTCACGCCGGCGGCCGGCGAGCCTCGCGGTCCCGCACGACGCTGCGCGTGACCGACAGCGAGTTGAGCGTCAGGCCACCGTCGATCACCAGCTCCTGCCCGGTGACGCTGCCCGCCGCCTCGGAGGACAGGTAGGCGACCGCCTCGGCGATCTCGGCGGTCCCGACGAGCCGTCCGGTCGGCACGCGCTCGAGCCACGCATCGACGATCTCCGGCGGCATCGCGCGCACCCCATCGGAGCCGACCAGCCCCGGCAGGATCGCGTTCGCGGTGATCCCGAGCGCCGCGTTCTCGGCCGCGACCGTCTTGACCATCCCCAGCAGGCCGGCCTTGCTCGCGGCGTAGGCCACCTGGGCCGGCATCCCGAAGCGGGCGGCGAAGCTGGAGATCACGACGATCCGCCCGAACCGCCGCTCGCGCATCCCGCCCAGGCAGGCCTGCACGACACGGAAGCTGCCGGTCAGGTTCACCGCCAGGTCCCGCTCCCACCGATCAGGCGCGAGCGTGTGGGCGGACCCGACGATCGTCGGCAGCCCGGCGTTTGAGACGAGCACATCGACATCTTCCAGCGGTGGAAGCTCGGCGCTCGTGAGGTCGACCTGGTAGGTGCAGCCGGGAGCGAGATCGAGCGTCTCGACCTCCAGGCCGGCGGCCTGAAGCCGCGTCGCGATCGCGGCGCCGATCCCTCCGGGCGCCGCCGCGCCCGTGACCAGGGCCCTGCGCGGTGGCCCCTCGCCGCCCACCGAGCCGGTCAGGCCATCGTCAGGCCGCCGCTGACAGACAGCGTCTGGCCGGTGATGTAACCGGACTCCTCGGAGGCGAAGAAGCGGACCGCCGCGGCGATGTCCTCCGGCCGACCGAGCCGCTTCATCGGCACAGCGCGGGCCAGGCGCTCGAGCACCTTGTCGGCGTCAGGGTGCGCGTGCGCGACATCGCGCAGCATCTCGGTGTCGGTCGGTCCGGGGCAGACCACGTTGGCGGTGACGCCGAGTCGAGCCGTCTCCCGTGCGAGCGTCTTGGTGAACGAGATGATCGCTCCCTTGGCGCCTGCGTAGACGGACTCCAGCGACGATCCGACCCTGCCGGCGTCGGAGCTGATGTTCACGACCCGTCCCCAGCCGCGCTCGATCATCGACGGCAGCAGCGCGTGGGTGAGCCGCAGGCCGCCCTTGAAGTTGATCTCCAGGACCTCCTGCCAGAACTGCTCGTCGGAGTCCACGAACGGCTTGAGCTCGTCCCAGCCGGCGACGTTGACGAGCACGTCGACCTCGCCGAGCTCGTGGCGGACGAGCTCGGCTCCGGCCAGCACGCTGTCGGGCTCCCTGACGTCCATCTCGATCGCCAGCGCCCGCCCGCCGGCCTCCTCGATTCCGCGCGCGTTGGACCGCGCCTGGTCGTAGCGAATGTCGCAGATCGCGGTCGGCATCCCGTCACGCGCGAGGGTGCGCGCGATCTCGGCGCCGATTCCGCGCGCGCCGCCGGTTACGAGCGCTATCCGGGTCGGACGTGTCGTTGTCACGCCGCGGCACATTACCCCGAGCCGGCCGGGCAGCGGTACCCCCCGATCGTGGGTAGATTCGCCCGCGGCCGGCGCCGCAGCGCCGCCGGCGGGGCGGGATCGGCGCGATGGCTCGCTGAGTCACGGTCCCAGGGTGATCGCCGCCGGAGCGCCGCTGGCGGGGCGGGATCGGCTTGATCGCCGGCCGGACCGGGCCCCGCGGCCCCTCGCCGGGCAAAATGTGCGGATGGCGATCACACCCAGGTTCTTCGGCGAGCGCGGACGGCGGCGCGCCGCGTCGCTCGGGATCGAGGCCGATCGGCTTCCGCCCGGGCAGTCGCCGACCGTCAAGTGGCCGGTGCTGAGCCTCGGCCCGACGCCGCGGGTGAGCGCGGAGCAGTGGATCCTGTCGATCGACGGCGCGGTCCGCGAGCCCTATGTGCTCGACTGGGAGGCGTTCACCGCGGTCGCGCGGACGGAGTGGGAGGGCGACATCCACTGCGTGACCCGCTGGTCCAAGTTCGGTATGCGCTGGCGCGGTGCCTCGGTGCGCGAGCTGATCGAGCGAGCGGGCCCGCTGCCGTCGGCCGGCCACCTGCTGGCGCACTGTCACGGCGGCTACACGACCAACATGCCGCTCTCGGACGTGCTCGAGCACCCGGCGCTGATCGCCCATGAGGCCGACGACGCGCCGCTGGAGCCCGATCACGGCGGCCCCGCCCGCCTGCTGGTGCCGCACCTGTACCTGTGGAAGTCGGCCAAGTGGATCCGCCGCCTGGAGCTGCTGGAGCAGGATGAGCTCGGCTTCTGGGAGCGCAACGGCTACCACCACCGCGGCGACCCGTGGCGGGAGGAGCGCTACAGCGTCGACGAGTACGTCGCGCGCGCCGTGCGGCGGCGCGCGCGCGGCGCCTGAGACCAGACGGCGTCCCGGCGCGGGCTCCGGCCTCCCGCGCGCCGGCGGGGCGGCGGCTCTACCGCGGTTCCAGCTCCCGCGCGACCAGGGACAGCAGCTCGGCGGAGGAGAATGGCTTCTGCAGCAGGGGCCCGTCGAGCACCCGCCCGGACTGCTCGAGCGCCGGACGCGCGAACCCGGACGCGAACACGACCCGCAGCCTCGGCCGCGTCTCGCGGATCGCCTCGGCCAGCCGCTGGCCCAGCATCTCCGGCATCACCACGTCGGTCAGCAGCAGATCGATCGGCTGCCCGCCCGCCGCGATCTCCAGCGCCTCCGGGCCGCTGCTCGCGGTGAGCACGCGGTACCCGGCGCGCTCCAGGATGCGCGCGGTGATCGTCCGAAGCGGCGCCTGGTCCTCGACCACGAGGATCGTGGGCTCCGCCCGCGCCGGCGGCACGTCCACGATCGGCGGCGGCGGCGGACGGTCCGGGGCGGCGCAGCCCAGCGCCGGAAAGCGAGCCCTGAAGGTCGTGCCATGCCCGGGCTCCGAGTAGAGCGTCGCCTGGCCTCCGGCGTTGACGACGATCCCGTAGACGCCGGACAGCCCGAGCCCGGTGCCGACCCCGACGGGCTTGGTCGAGAAGAACGGGTCGAAGGCGTGCTCGAGCACCTCGGGCTCCATCCCGCAGCCCGTGTCGGTCACGGTCAGCAGGACATCCACGTTCCGCGGCGGATCGGGCTGCGCGCCCTCCGCGGCTCCGATCGAGGGGTCGCCGGCGTCCCCGGCCTCGGTGGCGGGGCAGACGGCCATGCCGGTCCCGATCAAGGGGCCGCGAGCGTCGCCGGTCCCGGTCCAGACGTTGCGGGTCTCGATCACGAGGCGTCCGCCGTCGGGCATCGCGTCACGGGCGTTCACGGCGAGGTTGACGAGCACCTGCCCCAGTTGGCCGGGGTCGGCGGCGATGGGGCGCAGCTGCTCGTCCAGGTCCAGCTCCAGGCGCACGTGCTCGCCGATAGTCCGCGTCAGCAGCGGCCGCAGGTCCGAGATCACGTCGTTGAGCACGACCGGCTCCGACGCGTCCGCCTCCTGGCCGGCGAACGTGAGCAGCTGGCGCGTCAGCTGCGCGGCGCGCTGGGTCGTGGAGGCGATCTCGGTCGCATCCGTGAGGATCGCCTCTCGCACCCGTGGCGGGAGCAGGTCCCGGACGTCGTCGAGCGCGTCGCCGAGGGTGGTCGCATAGCCGGCGATCACCGCCAGCAGGTTGTTGAAGTCGTGCGCGATCCCGCCGGCCAGCTCGCCGAGGCTCTCCAGCCTCTGCGAGCGCACCAGCCGCCGGCTGAGCCGCTCACGTTCGGCGGCGGCGGCGGCCGCCTCGCGCGCCTCCTGCAGCGCGATCCGGTCGGTCGCGTCACGGTTGACCTCCAGCATCGCCGTCAGCCGCCCGTGGCGGTCGCGGACCGCGGCCCAGCGGCTGTCGACGACCAGCCGGCGGCCGTCCCGGGTGGTCTGGACGAGCTCGCCCTCCCAGATCCCGTCCCGCTCTACCGCACGCTCGATCTCGTCCAGCTCGACCGGGTACTGCGTCCTCAGCAGCGCCTGCACCTGTCGGCCGAGGACGTCGCTGGCGAGATGGCCGTAGGTGATCTCCGCGGCTCTGTTCCAGAACGTGATCCGGCGCTGGGCATCGCGCGCCAGGATCGCCACCGGCGCGAGCTCCAGCAGCGCCGACTGCTCGGCCAGGCGCTGCGTGAGACCGCGCTGCCCGGTGACGTCGATCACGGCGATGACGTAGCGGTCGGGGTCCCCGCGCGTGGTCGTCGCGGCGGTGACCTCCACCTGCAGCCTGGCTCCGTCACGGGTCAGATGGACGGCCTCGCCCGTCCAGCGGCCGGTGCGCGCCAGCTGACGCCGGCGCTCGGCCAGCTCGGCGGGCGGCGTCGCGGTGATCCTAATGACATCCAGTCCGTGCGCCTCGTCGGCACGGTACCCGTACAGCATCGCGGCGGCGGGGTTGAGGTGGGAGACCTCATGGCGCTCGCCACGAACGCGAATCTCCGCCAGCGGGTGGGGGACGAGATCGAGCAGCTCCGTGAGCTCAGCCACCGCTCACCGCCGGGAGCCCGGCGTCGAGGCACGGCATTCGCCGTCGGCGACCGCTCTGATCGGCACGCCGACAACGTAACAGAATGGTAAGAAGCGCTTCACCATTCGCGTGCGGCGCGAAGGGATCTGGGTCGGCTTCGGCCGCCGGTCCGAGATCCGCTCACAGCCGACCGTCGAGACGGCGATCGCCGTCTCGACGGTCAGGGTCCGCGCACGGCGCCCGGGGGAATGGCGTCAGGCGCCGAACCCGGGTTGCTCGTCGATCGGCTCCGGCCGCCCGATCAGGAAGCCCTGGGCGAGGTCGACGCCGAACTCGCGCAGCAGCTCGAGGGCCCGTTCGTCCTCGACGCCCTCGGCGATCGTCAGCTTGCCGAAGTCCCGCGCCAGCGCGACGATCGTGCGCACGATCCGCTGGTCGGACTCGCTGTCGGCCAGGTCTCGCACGAAGTCGATGTCGATCTTGAGGTAGTGCGTGCTGAAGCCCTTGACGTAGTTGAAGCCGCCGTAGCCCGTGCCGAAGTCGTCGATCGCCAGCCGGCAGCCGAGCCTCCGCATCCGGGCTGAGAAGGTGCGCGCCTCCTCGATCCGGTCGACCGCCGCGGTCTCGGTGATCTCGAACACGAGCTCTCCGGGAGGCGGGCCCTGGTCGCCCATGACGGCCTCGATCTCGGCCAGCAGAGCCGGGTCGGCCAGCGAGCGGCCGGAGATGTTGACGAACACCGTCCTTCCCGCCAGCGCGCGCCGCAGGGCGACGAGCGTCATCCAGCGGTCGATCAGGTGCACGTGGCCGTCGCGCTCGGCGCGGGGCAGGAACTCGGCGGGCGGGATCAGCTCCCCGCCGCGGCCGCGCATCCGCACCAGCAGCTCCTCCCCGCACACGCGGCGGCTGCGCAGGTCGAGGATCGGCTGCGCGTAGGCCACGAGCCGGCGCTCCTGGATCGCGGCTCGGATCATCTGCTCGGTCTCGTGGCGACGGGCGCGCTCACGCTCCTGCTCGACCGCGTCGCTGACGTCGGCGAACACGCAGACCGCGCCGACCACGCGGTCGTGCTCGCGCGCCGGGGCGATCGTCAGGTCGCCCCAGAAGCTCGTGCCGTCGCGCCGCCAGAACAGCTCCGCGCGCGCTCGCCGCACCTCCCCGGCGGTCACGGCCGCGTGGCCGGGGCACTCGTTCGGCGGGTATGGGCTGCCGTCCTCACGGGTGTGGTGCATCAGCTCGTGGGCCCGGCGCCCGATCAGCTCGGCCGACGTGTAGCCGAGCATCCGTGCGCAGGCCGGATTGGCGTAGACGATCGTGCCGCCGCTGTCGGTGCGGTAGATCCCGTCGCCCGCGCACTCCAGGATCAGCTCGTTGTCGTGCGCCAGGACGGCGGCGTCCGACGCGGCCTGGCGGAACTCGCTGATGTCCTCGATCTGGCAGAAGAAGTGGTCCGCGCCGCTTGCGATGCGGCTGGTGGTCACCCGGCACCAGATCGCCTCGTCGCCGGGCCGCAGGAGCCGCTTCTCGACCGTGGTCCCGCCACCGGGCGGCAGCGACGCGAGCCACTCCGGGTCGTGGATCGGATCGTCAGGGTGGGTGAACGCCGAAGACCGGCGCCCGACGAGCTGCTCTGGCGTGCGGCTCAGCAGCGCGCACAGCCTGCGGTTGACATCCAGCAGCGTGCCCTCGGCGGACAGGATCGCCATGCCGACCGACGCCTGGTCGAAGCTCTGGCGCAGGCGAAGGTCGACCGTTCGCAGCCGTGCTCCCAGCGTGCGGAACAGCAGCCCGAGCGCCAGCCCGGAGCTCACCGTGAGCACCCACAGGGCCTCCGCCTTGCGCGGGTGGAAGCTGGCGCCGGGATGCACGACCCGCTGCAGCGCCAGGCCCGCGGCGACGCAGGCGGCCGCAAGCGCCAGCTGCGAGAGCGCGTCTCGAAGCGAGAACAGCAGGAAGGCGTACGGGACCACCCACAGCGAGAACATCGCGAGCGGGCTCGACTGACCACCGTCGAGGGCCAGCAGTACCGACAGCAGCACGGTGGTGGCCGCCATCAGCAGCTTGAACACCCTCGGGCGGCGCCCGTCGAGCACGCCGGCGAACAGCGCCCCCGACAGCCCGATCGCCGGCAGCGCCGCGGCGGCGAGGATCAGCCTGTCGGGACCCGGGCGCAGCGCGAGCCATGCGAAGTAGACGCCGACCGCGCAGAGGATCAGCCAGCCCAGCGAGCGCGCCATCAGGCGGCTGCCGGGCACGAGGTCGTCGACGGTCACCACGGCGCGTCGAGGCGGCGACGCGGACTCATGTCGGTGCTCGTTCGACGGTGCGCGCCCGCGGCCCGCATGAGCGGGCGCGGCTGCCTGGTGGTCGTGCACGGCGGCGCGCGCGCTGTCCGCCTGAGAGGGGGAATCGTGCGCGGCGGCGCGCCCCCGGTCCGCTTGAGAGGCTGCGGCGGAGTCGTGGGGGTCGTGCGCGGCGGCGCGCGCGCGGCCCCTGCGCGAGCCGCCGCTCGTGCCGTCCACTCGCGGGGCCGCTCGCGCACGGGCGGGCCGTGACTCGGCGCCCGGCGCCTGCTGGCCGGAGTCGAGCTCCGGCGAGATCCCGGCGAGCGCCGCGTCCCCGGAGACCGCGTCGTCGGTGTCCGCAGTCGAGCTCACCTCCGGTACGGTCGGCACGAGGGCCGTGTGGGTCAATCGTCGGATCGGATGAGCGACCGGATGAGTCGCTCATCCGATCGGGCTCGCAGTCGCTCGGCGGCGGACCGCGTCGCCTCAAGCGCGGCTCGCAGGTGCGCCACCAGCTCGTCCGGAACGGAGCCGGGGCCCAGAGCCGCGTCCTCCACCAGCGCAGCCGCGCGGACGAGCCGCTCGGCTCCGAGCATGTGCGCCGACGATCGCACCGAGTGCGCCGCCGCCGCGATCGCCTCCGCGTGCTCGCGCCCCGTGCCGCTGGCTCCCTCGACCAGCGAGACATCGCGCGCGGCCTCCGCCAGCGCGCGGTCCGCGAGCGCCGGACCCTCGCCGTCGTCCAGCGACGCCAGCGCGAGCAGGCGGCGCTCGTCGATCTCCGGCAGATCCTGGGCGGAGCCGGCGGGGCCGGCGGGGCCGGCGGGGCCGGCGGGGCCGGCCCGCCCGCCCTCGCTCGGATCGCCGCCACCGGTCGCGCAGGCGTCCACGGCGCCCACCAGCCGATCGACCGTCACCGGCTTGCCCAGGCATTCGTCCGCGCCGAGCTCCAGCAGCCGCCCCGAGCTTGCGGCCGTCGCGTCGGCGCTGAGGACCACCAGCCGTGCCGATGCGGTCGCTGGATCCGCGCGCAGCCTGGTCAGCAGCTGCTCGCCGGTCATGTCGGGGAGGTTGAGGTCCAGAAGGACGAGATCGGGGCGGTTGGCCCGCGCGAGCGCCAGCGCCGACGCGCCATCGGCGGCGCCCACGAGCTCGATCCGCCGCCGGCGCGTGAGCATCCGCGCCACCAGGTCCCGGTGGGCGTCGCTGTCCTCCACGTGGAGCACGGTCAGCGGTGGCCCCGCGCCCCGGCGTCCGGCGTGCGGTCGTGGCGGTTCGCCGCGCCTCGCCGGCTCGGTCCGCGATCGTCCCGGTTCGCTGCGCCGCTCGCGCTCGGTCATCGTCAGCCCGATGATGCCATCGGTCGCTAGCCTCCCGTGCGACCGGCTCGGGCGCGCCGGGAGGAAGGCTTGCAGGCTCGCATCTCCGTCTACATCGTCGAGGACCACCCCGTGTATCGAGACGGCCTCGCCCGCGCGGTCGCCCAGCGGGTGGACCTGGAGCTGTCCGGCCAGTCCGGCGATGGTCGCACTGCGCTTGAGGAGATCCGACGCCTGCGTCCGGTGGTCGTGACGCTCGACCTGCGCCTCCCCGGCCTGGACGGGATGCGGATCCTGAACGCGATCGAGCGGGACGGCCTGCCCAGCCGGGCGCTGATCCTGTCCTCCGCCTCCGACGGCGCGAAGATCTACCAGGCGGTCGGGCTCGGAGCGGCCGGCTACCTCTCCAAGGACGCCGAATCCGAGCTGATCTGCGACGCCATCGTCGCTATCGGACGAGGCGAGACCGTCCTGTCGGCCGAGGCGCAGCGGGCGCTGGCCGGCGAGGTGCGACAGCGGGCCGCCGGCGAGCAGCCGCTGCTGACCACCCGCGAGCTGGAGATCCTTCGGCTGATCGCCGAAGGCGAGTCCGCGCCGCAGATAGCGAGGTCGCTGTTCCTCAGCGCCGCGACCGTCAAGACCCACCTGCAGCACATCTACGAGAAGCTCGGAGTCTCCGACCGTGCCGCGGCGGTCGCCGTCGGCATGCGCCGCGGGCTGCTGGAGTAAGCGCGCCCGACCGACGCCCGGGGTCGGCGGGCGCAGCCCCCGGCGCGTCGCCCCGGTCTAGGGCTCCTCCGGCGGCCTGCCGGTGAGCTTCGCGGCCAGCTCGTCGATCAGGGCCGAGAACCGGTGCGCGGCCGGCGAGCGCGCCGCCCCGCGCAGGCGATCGGAGACCTGGGCGGCCGCGTCGTCGAGGATGCTGCTGAAGCTGTCGTCGGTCGTGAAGTAGCCGAGCTCCTCGTCCGACGGCCGCCGCGGAGGGTCGGCCCGCGCGCGGCCGCGGGCCTCCCGCAGCGCCTGCTCGCGCGCGTCGCGCGCCGCCCTCAGATCGCGCTCGATCTCCGCCAGGCGGGCGTCGAGCTCTGGGTCTTGCGCCGGCGGGTCCGCCTCGGAGGTCGGGGTGGTGCCGGCGGCGGGCCCGGTGCGCGCGCCCCCGGGCTCGGTGCCGGCGGTGGGCCCGGTGCGCGAGCCCCCGGGCTCGGTGCGGGCGGCGGCGCCGGTCCGCTCCTCGGCTGCCCGCGCGCGGCGGCGGCGGATCTCCGCGTACGCCTCCTGAATCAGCTCGAATCTTCGCGCCGCCTCAGCCGAGCCGCCGTTGTGGTCCGGATGGTGAAGCTGCGCCAGCCGCCTGTGCGCGGCGCGGACCTGCGCATCGGTCGCGGACGGGTCGATGCCGAGCGCGCGGTAGGGGTCGATGGGCGACGCCATTCACCGGAAGATTAGGAGACGAGTTTTAGGTAGGTTTCTGTAACTTTATGGTTCTGGCGGCTGCGGCCGATCGGTCCGACTGAGACGGGGTGGCGTTCTTGGAGCTGTATCGGAGTCTCGATGGTGCGCGTGAGCGCCGGCCGAGATCGCCGAGCGCTCTGGACGGACCCAGGGCCGGTCCGCCCGCTGCGCCTGGCCCTTCGCAGGTCGACGCGCTCAGGGCGCTCGTCGACAGCGCGCCGATCGGGGTCGTGCTGCGCGACCTCGGCGGGCGCGTCCTGAACGCGAACGCGGCCGCCGCGGCGGCGCTCGGCGTCGTCCCGGATCGGCTGCTGGGCCGCACGGCGGCCGAGCTGTGCCCGCCGGCCGTCGCGGTGGCGATCGAGGATGCCGACCGGCGCGTGATCGCGACCGGCGGGCAGATGGCCGTGGAGGTCGAGCTTGAGACGCCCTGGGGCGGGCGCGCCTACGAGCTCGTCGTCTATCCCGTCCTCGGCCCCGGTGGCGCGACGATCGCGATCGGGTCGTTCGCGATCGACGTGACCGAGCGCAGACGGGCGCAGAGCCTGGCGCTTGAGCGCGAGCGCCAGCTGGTGGAGGCCCAGGAGGCTGCGCGGGTGGGCTCCTGGGAGCTCGCGGTACCGGGTGACAGGCTCCGCTGGAGCGACGAGCTGTGCCTGATCTTCGGCTGCCCGCCCGGCTTCTCGCCGACGGTGGAGGAGTACGTCGCCATGGCCCACCCGGACGACCGGGAGGAGGTCCGTCGCAGGGTCGGACGCGCCCGCGAGGGGACGCTGCGCGAGAGCGAGCACCGGATCATCCGGCCCGACGGCGAGGTCCGATGGATCCACACCCGCGGCTACGGCCGCCGGGACGCCGAGGGGCGGCTGACGCACCTGTGGGGAACCAGCCAGGACATCACCGAGCGGATCGTCAGAGAGCAGGAGCTTCAGCGCTCGCGCGCCTACTACGAGACGATCGTCGCGGCGATGGGGGAGGGCTACTGCCTCACGATCGACGGGAACGTGAGCGCGGTGAACGACGCCCTGTGCGAGCTGATCGGCCTCGCGCGGGAGCATCTGATCGGCGCTCCGCCGCCGTTTCCCTGCCCGCCTCCCGCCGACGGGGAGCCCACGGCCGTCGGCGGGGCCGAGCCGGCCGGCAGAGAGGACGGGACCTTCGAGATCACGCTCAGGCGACCGGACGGCACGACGTTCGAGGCCGAGGTCACGACCCGGCCAGCTCGCAACCCGGACGGGACCGTGCTCGGTCTCGTCAGCACCTTCCGGGATGTGTCCGCGCGCCTGCGATACGAGCGCGAGCTCGAGCGTCTCGCGACCACCGATCCTCTCACCGGGCTCGCGAACCACCGTGCCTTCCACGAGCGGCTCGGAGCCGAGGCGGCCCGCTCCCGGCGCCACGGCCGGCCGCTGAGCCTGGTGATCCTCGACATCGACCACTTCAAGCTCGTCAACGATCTCCACGGCCATCCGTCCGGCGATCGCGCGCTGCGTGAGGTCGCCGGTCGCCTGCGCAGGCTGGCGCGCGCGGACGAGCTGCTGGCGCGAGTCGGCGGCGAGGAGTTCGCGTGGCTGCTGCCCGACAGCGACGCGACCGGAGCGCTCGCGGCTGCCGAGCGGGCCAGGATCGCGATTCGTGAGACGCCCGTCGAGCCGGCCGGGACGCTCACCCTGTCGGCCGGGGTCTGCGATCTCGCCCACGCCGCCGACGTGACCGAGCTGTACCGCCGCGCGGACGAGGCGCTGTACCTCGCCAAGCGCGGAGGGCGCGACCGGAGCGTGTGCCACCCGGTCGCCGGCCCCTAGGCGCGAGGTCGCGGGCGCCTCCCGGCCCGCACGGCGCGATGAGCGCGCCCGGCGGACGTCGTACATCCGCTGAGCGCGGGTGGCGCGGCACGCGCGGCGCTGCCGACTAGGAGTGCATGAGGCGACCGCGCCCGCGTCCCGTCGTGCCCGCCTCGCCGCCGATCGCGGCGAGGGCGTCGCTCCCCCGGGCGCTCGCCGTCGCGCTCGCCCTGGCGCTCGGCGTCCCGGCTGTGCTCGCGGCCGCGCCTGCGGACGCGAGCGCCTCGGGGTCGGCGCTGAACCTGCGCCAGGCGCCGGCGGCCGCACCGGTCGCGCCGGCGCCGGGGGCGGCCACCCCGTCCCCGAGCCGGCGCTCGCTGGTCGCCGCCGTGCAGCAGGCGACCGGTGTCAGCGCCTCTCAGGTGGCCGTCTCCAACGTCTGCCCGGCGCCGTCGGCGGGGCACGCGACATGCGCGGCGCAGGTGCTCGTGCTGCGCTCCGACCACCGGCCGATCCACCCGTCGGTCGCCCGCCGGCGGACCTTCGGGCAGCTGTTCCCGAGCCGCCGGGCCCTCGCGGCGGCCCTCGCCGCCGGGCCCGCGCCGGCGGCCACCGGCTCGATGTCCTCGGCGCCTGCGTCGCCGCCCGCCGCCGGCTCGCCTGACTACCTGCAGCAGGCGTACGACCTCACGTACCTGTCCCAGACAGCCGGGGGCGCGGACACGATCGCGGTCGTGGACGCGGGCGACGACCCGAACGCGGCCTCGGACCTGGCCGCATACCGCAGCGCCTTCGGCCTGCCGCCGTGCACGGTCGCCAGCGGCTGCCTGGAGAAGGTCAACCAGAGCGGCGGCTCCACGCCGCTGCCGTCCAGCGCCGGCTCGGACTGGGTGATGGAGGAGTCGCTCGACCTCGACGCGATCTCGGCGCTGTGCCCCAACTGCCACATCCTGCTGGTCGAGGCCAACAGCTCCTCGCTGTCGGATCTCAACGCCGCCGTCACCACCGCCGCCAGCCTCGGCGCCAGCCAGATCTCCGCCAGCTGGACGAGCACCAGCGCGACGGCGGTCCCGTTCACGCTCCCGTCCGTCCCCCTGATCGCGGCGACCGGCGACCACGGCTACCCGGGCGCCGGCGTGGACAACTACCCGGCGGCGCTGCCGGGCGTGACCGCGGCCGGCGGCACGATGCTGAGCGAGGCCCCCACGAGCACGGACCTGCGCGGCTACGGCGAGGCGGCCTGGTCGCTGAACAGCTCGGGCCCGGGCTGGGGCGGCGGCTCGGGATGCGACCTCGGCGAGACCAAGCCCGCCTACCAGACCGACACGGGCTGCACCGGGCGCGCGTACGCCGACATCTCCGCCGACGCCGACCCGGACACCGGCCTGCAGGTGTACGACTCTGGCGACGGCGGCTGGTTCGTGATGGGCGGCACCAGCCTCGCGACCCCGTTGATCGCGGCGTTCGAGGCGCTCGCCGGCGTGGGTGGCACCACCGCGCAGTGGGCGTATTCCGACAGCTCGCGGCTCAACGACCCGGCGACCGGGTCGACCGGGAGCTGCGCCGCGGCGATCTCCTACATCTGCAACGCCGGCCCCGGCTACGACGGCCCGACGGGCGCGGGCTCGATCTCCGGCGATCTGGTCTCCGGCGCGCCCGGGATCGGCGGGCCGCCGATCGGAGGCGGCTCGAACAACACCTACACGCAGGCGACCGGCACGACGACCGCGACGCTCGCGGGCGGCGTGTACCCCAACGGCCTGGATACCCACTACTACTGGCAGTACGGCACCAGCACGGCCTACGGCCAGCAGACAGCCTCGGTCGACGCCGGCTCCGGCACCGCCGCGGCCGCGGCGAGCGCATCGCTGTCCGGGCTGACGCCGGGCACGACCTACCACTACAGGCTGGTGGCGAGCAACGCCGACGGCACCGACTACGGGTATGACTACACGCTGAGCACGAGCGCGGTCACGAACGTCGCGCCGATCGACATCGTGGCGCCGGCGATCTCCGGCACCGTCAGCCAGGGCCAGACGCTGACCGCCTCGACCGGCAGCTGGAGCCCGACGCCGACGACGTACGCCTATCAGTGGCAGAGCTCGTCCGACGGCGGCTCGACATGGTCGAGCATTGCCGGCGCGACTGCCTCCGGCTACACGGTCGCCACCGGTGACCTGGGCAACGACCTGCGCGTCGTGGTGACCGCGACCGACTCGTTCGGCTCGACCGCGCAGGCGTCCGCCGCCGCCGGGCCCGTCACCTCGGGGGCTCCGGTCGACACGCAGGCGCCCTCGATCTCCGGGCACCCCGATCAGGGCCAGGTTCTGAGCGCTATCTCAAGCTGGAGCCCGGCAGCGACGACGTACGCCTATCAGTGGCAGAGCTCGTCCGACGGCGGCTCGACATGGTCGAGCATCGCCGGCGCGACCGCATCGACCTACACGCCGGTCGCCGGCGATCTGGGCGACGATCTGCGCGTCAACGTGACGGCCACCAACACCTACGGATCGACCACGGCCTCAAGCGGCGCGATCGGCCCGATCGTCGACAACGCGCCGATCGACACCGCCGCGCCTGCGCTGGCCGGCTCGGACCAGCGCAGCGACACGCTGACGGCGACCGGCGGCTCGTGGAGCGGCACGGGCAACTCCTACTCCTACCAGTGGCAGCGCTCGCCCGACGGCACCACCTGGGTGGACATCCCTGGCGCCGCCTACGCGACCTACAACCTCGCGCAGGCGGACGAGGGCGACGCCGTTCGCGTCCAGGTGACGGCCACCAACGCCTACGGCGTCACGAGCGCCGCGAGCGCCCCGACGCCGCCGATCGCCCCGTACCCCCCGGCCAACACGGCACCGCCGACGGTCACCGGCGTCGCCGAGCGCGGGGCCACGCTCAACGCCACCCAGGGAACCTGGACCGGGCCGGGCAACATCTACTCCTACCAGTGGCAGGAGGACTCGGGCCAGGGCTACGTGGATATCGTCGGCGCCACCGCGTCCGACTACACGCTCGGCACCGCCGACGAGGGCGCGACCGTCCGCGTCCTCGTCAGCGCCACAAACCCGGACGCGACGATCGTCCAGGCGAGCGCTCCGACCGCGACCGTCACTGCGGCCGTGCCGGTGAACACGACGGCGCCCTCGATCACCGGCACGCTCGAGCGCTCCTACACGCTGGCCGCGAACATCGGGGTCTGGGCCGGCTCCGGCAACGCCTACTCCTACCAGTGGGAGCGCTCGACCGATGGCGGCGGCACCTGGACCGCGGTCGCGTCCGCGACCGGCGCCGCCTACCAGGTCCAGGCCGCCGACGAGGGCGACGAGCTGAGGGTGCTGGTGACCGCAACGAACCCGGATGGGACCGCCACCGCTCCCAGCGGCGCGACCGCGACCGTCCCGAGCTCGCCGCCGGTCGATACGACCGCCCCGACGGTCGCCGGCACGCCCCAGCGCGGCCTGCAGCTGTCGGGCACGATCGGCGCATGGAGCGGTCCCGGCAACAGCTACTCCTACCAGTGGCAGCGCTCGGCCGGCGGCACGACCTGGACCAGCATCGCGGGCGCCACCGGGCCCGCCTACACCTTGGCCGACGCCGACGAGGGCGACGAGGTCAGGCTGGCGGTGACCGCGTCCAACCCCGACGGGACGGCGACGGCCGCCAGCGCCCCGACAGCGGTTGTCGCGGCCGCCCCGCCGGTGGACACGACCGCTCCGCCGCTGACCGGAACGCCCGTGCGCTCCGGCAGCCTGACCGCCGGGGTCGGCGCGTGGAGCGGCAACGGGAACGCCTACGGCTGCCAGTGGCAGCGCTCGACCGACGGTGGCGCCACCTGGACGGCGATCCCGGGCGCGACCGGCTGGACATACCAGGTCCAGGTCGCAGACGAGGGCGCGAAGCTCCGGGCGCTGATCACGGCGACGAACGCCGACGCGACTGTCTCGGCGCCGTCCGCGGCGACCGCGACCGTCAGCGCCTCGCCGCCCGTCGACACGGTGGCGCCGACGATCTCGGGGCCGGCCGTGCGCGGTGATGCGCTGGCCTCGACCGAGGGCGGCTGGAGCGGCACGGGCAACTCCTACTCCTACCAGTGGCAGCGCTCAACCAACGGCACGACGTGGACCGACATCTCGGGCGCGACCGCCGACGGCTACACCCTGACGACCGCCGACGAGGGCGACCAGGTCAGGCTGCTCGTGACCGCCTCCAACCCGGACGGCACGGTCAGCGCCCCGAGCGCGGCGACCGGGTCCGTCAGCTCCGCGCCGCCGGTCGACACCGCGCCTCCGGCCGTCTCGGGGCCGGCGCAGCGCGGGCTGACCCTCGTGTCCGAGATCGGCACCTGGGACGGGATCGGCAACTCCTACTCGTATCAGTGGCAGCGCTCCGCCGACGGCAAGACCTGGACGGACATCGCGGGCGCGACCGGAACCTCCTACGAGCCGGCGGTGGCCGACGAGGGAGACGTGCTGCGGCTGGTCGTGACCGCGTCCAACCCGGATGCCACCGTCAGCGCCGACAGCGCGCCGACCGCGATCGTGACCGCCACCGCACCCTCGAACACGGTCACGCCGACTCTGAGCGGCGCCGCGGTGCGCGGCGGCACGCTGCTCGCCTCCGACGGGACCTGGCTGGGGGTGGGCAACGCCTACTCCGACCAGTGGCAGCGCTCGACCGACGGCGGCGCCAGCTGGACCGACGTCGGCGGCGCGACCTCCGGCTCCTACCCGGTGGGGGTGGCCGACGAGGGCAGCGAGCTGCGGATCCTGATCACGGCGACCAACGCCGACGGGACCGCGACTGCGGCCAGCGCGCCGACCGCAGTCGTGCCCAGCTCGCCCCCGGTCGACCAGACCGCGCCGACGCTCTCGGGCACGGCCGCCCGCGGCCACCTGCTGACGGCCACCGCCGGCACCTGGTCGGGGATCGGCAACTCGCTCGCCTACCAGTGGCAGCGCTCGACCGACGGAGGCGCCACGTGGCTCGACATCGACGGCGCCACCTCCGACTCCTACACGCTCGCCATCGGCGACGAGGGCGCGCTGATCCGTGCGCAGGTGACCGCGTCCAACCCCGACGGCACGGCCGTCGCAGTCACCCCGGC
>JAJZWB010000026.1 GCA_021846845.1 Actinomycetes bacterium
ACAGCTCACGCGCGGCGTCCAGGATCCGCTGCCGGTTGCGCTGCGCGTCGCGGCGCAGAGGCCGGACCCCCGGTTCGGCTCCGGGATCCAGAGGCCGGACCCCCGGTCGGGCTCCGGGATCGACTCGGTCGGAGGCCTCCTGCTCGACTGCGACCGAGCGCTGCATCTCTGACGTCGATCTTAGACCGCCGAGACGAAGACCGGATGAAGAAGCTCCGGTTCGCAGCGCAGGCGAGTGGGTGCTCAGCCCCAGCTCTGCAGCGGGTGCATGACGGCCGCTCGCGCAGCCGCGATCCGCGCTATCGGCACCCGGAACGGAGAGCACGAGACGTAGTCGAGCCCGGCCTGATGGAAGAAGGCGATCGACTCCGGGTCGCCGCCGTGCTCGCCGCAGATCCCGAGCTTCAGCCCCGGGTGCGCCTCGCGCCCGACCCATGCTGCCAGGCGGACCAGCCAGCCGACGCCGAGCTGGTCGATCGTCTCGAACGGGCTGCGGTCGATGATCCCCCGGTCCAGGTACACCGGCACGAACCGGGACTCGACGTCATCGCGGGAGAACCCGAGCGCCGTCTGCGTCAGGTCGTTTGTGCCGAAGCTGAAGAAGTCCGCGAAGCCGGCGATCCGGTCGGCGACGAAGCACGCCCGCGGCAGCTCGATCATCGTCCCGACCGTGTAGTCGGAGCCGATCGTCAGGCCCTCCCGCTCGCCGGCGCGCTCGACGAGCTCGCGCATCAGCGCGAGCTCGGTCTCATAGCCGACCAGCGGGATCATGATCTCCGGGTGCGGCGGGCGTGCGGCCGCCTTGGCGGCGCGCAGGATAGCGGTGACCTGCATCTCGTAGATCTCGGGATAGAGGATCCCGAGCCGGCAGCCTCGGGTGCCGAGCATCGGGTTCTCCTCCGTGATCTCGTGCACGCGCTCCAGCAGCCGCTCCAGCCGCTCCAGCTCCGGCGAGCGCTCCAGCCGGGCCCGCTCGATGTGCGTGGCGAGGTCCTCGGCGTTGGGGAGGAACTCGTGCAGCGGCGGGTCCAGCAGGCGGATCGTGACCGGCAGCCCCGCCATCGCCTCGAATAGGCCCTCGAAGTCCTGCTGCTGCAGCGGCAGCAGCTGCGCCAGCGCGGCACGGCGCGCCTCCTCGTCGTGGGCCATGATCATGGCGCGCATCTTCGGCTGGCGATCGGCCGCCATGAACATGTGCTCGGTCCGGCACAGGCCGATCCCCTCCGCGCCCAGCTCGCGCGCCCGGCGTGCGTCCGTGGGCGTGTCGGCGTTGGCGCGAACCCCGAGCCGCCGCAGCCCGTCGGCCCACTCCAGCACGCGCTCGAAGTACTCGTTGACCGACGGGGGGACGAGCGGCACGTCGTCGACGGTCACCACGCCTCGGGTGCCGTCGATCGCGATCACGTCGCCCTCCTGCAGGAGCCGCCCGCCGGCGGAGACCGTCCGCGCGGCGAGGTCGATGGACAGCTCGCCGGCGCCGACGACCGCCGGGCGGCCCATGCCGCGGGCCACGAGCGCGGCATGCGAGGCCTTGCCGCCCTCGCTGGTGACGATCCCGCGGGCGGCGTGGAAGCCGGCCACGTCCTCCGCGTCGGTGAACGGCCTCACCAGGATCACATCGCGCCCCTGCTCGCCCGCGTGCACCGCGTCGGGCGCGGTGAACACGATCGCCCCCTTCGCGGCGCCGGGCGAGGCCGCCACTCCGCGTGCGAGCACCTCGAAGGAGAACTGCGGGTCGAACGTCGGGTGCAGCAGCGCGTCAAGCGAGCCGGGGTCGATCGTCAACAGCGCTCGCTCGCGCGTGAGCAGCCCCTCGCGCACCGCGTCGACCGCGAAGCGCACCGCCGCCTGCGCGGGGCGCTTGGCGTTGCGCGTCTGGAGCATGTACAGGCGCCCCTCCTCGACCGTGAACTCGGTGTCCTGCATGTCGCCGTAGTGGCGCTCGAGCGTGCGCAGGATCTCCAGCAGCTCCGAGTGGACGTGCGGCATCCATTCGCGCATCTCGGCCAGGTCGCGCGGCGTGCGCGCGCCGGAGACCACGTCCTCGCCCTGCGCGTTGGGGAGGAAGTCGCCGCTGGGCTCGGGCGCCCCGGTGACCTCGTCGCGCGAGAAGGCCACCCCGGAGCCAGACGTCTCGCCCTTGTTGCCGAACACCATCTGCTGGACGTTGACCGCGGTCCCCCAGCTGTCGGGGATCCGGTTCAGGCGGCGGTATGCGACCGCGCGCTCGCCGGTCCAGGAGTCGAACACGGCCCGGATCGCAAGGCGCAGCTGCTCCGCCGGCTGCTGGGGGAAGCGCTCCCCGGTCGCGTCCCGGTAGATCTCCCTGAAGCGGTCCGTGAGCTCGCGCAGCGCCTGAGCGTCGAGTTCGGTGTCGAGGGTCGCGCCGCGCCGGGCCTTCGCGGCGGCGATCTCCTCCTCGTAGCGCTCGCCGGGGATCCCGCGGCAGACGTTGCCGAACATCTGCGTGAAGCGCCGGTAGGAGTCCCACGCGAAGCGCTCGTTGCCGGTCGCCCGCGCCAGCCCCAGGACGGACTCGTCGTTCAGGCCGAGGTTCAGCACCGTGTCGAGCATGCCCGGCATCGACTCGCGCGCGCCAGAGCGAACCGACACCAGAAGGGGGTCGGCCGGATCGCCGAGCCGCCGGCCGGCGTGTCGCTCCAGCCGGGCGAGCGCGTCCGCGACCTCTCGAGCGAGGTCCTCAGGCTCGTTGCGCTCGGCGCGCATGTAGGCCACGCACGCCTCGGTCGTGATCGTGAACCCGGCCGGGACCCGGTCGGCCCCCAGCACGCGGGTCATCTCGGCGACGTTGGCCCCCTTGCCGCCCAGGAGCTCGCGCATCTCCATCGAGCCCTCGGCGAAATCGTAGACCCACCTGGTCACGTCGGGATCCTATCCGGATCGCCGGTCGCGGGGAGATCGGTCAGCCGCGCGCCGCGAGCGCCCGGTCAGCCGGCGGCCGGCCGGAGCGGAGCGTGCGCCGCGGCAGATCGAACGCATCGGCGATCAGCTCGTAGGAGCGCCGCCGCAGCGCGTGGTCGTGGGTGATCGTGACGACGATCGCCTCGTCTGCGCCGTAGTCCGATACGACCTGCTCGATCCCCGCCCGCACCTTCTCCGGCGAGCCGACGACGCCCCGGCGCCCGGGGATGTCGCCGGACGCGCTCAGGCGGGCCTCGCGCGCGAGGAAGTCGACGGCGACCTCGGGCGGGGGCACCGGGATCAGCCGCCCGCGCCGCAGCAGCGTGAACGTCATCCGGCTGCTCGAGGCCAGGAACTCGGCCTCCTCCTCGGTCGGTGCCGCCAGCGCCCAGACCGCGACCGCGGTGCGCGGGGCGCGAAGGTCCCGTACGGGCGCGAACCGCTCCCTGTAGAGCGCCGCGATCTCGGCCCCGTGGGGGTTGATGAAGTCGGCGAACGCGTACCTGAGCCCAAGCTCGCCCGCCCAGATCGCGCTCTGCTGCGACGAGCCGAGGAGCCAGGGGACCGGCAGCGCCGGGCGGCCCGGCAGAGTCGCCGCCAGATGGCCGAAGGGGTGGTCCTCGGGGAGGTCGTCCTCCAGGTAGGCGAGCAGCTCCGCGAGCTGCTGGGGAAAGTCGTCCGGGGCGGCCTGCCGGCGGTCGCGCTGCAGCGCGAAGGTGGTCAGCGGATCCGTGCCGGCTGCGCGTCCGAGCCCGAGGTCGATCCGATCCTCGAACAGCGCAGCCAGGACCGTGAAGGACTCCGCCACCTTCAGCGGGCTGTAGTGGGGCAGCATCACCCCCCCGGAGCCGACCCGGATCGACTCGGTGGCCGCGGCGACCGGGCCGATCAGCACCTCGGGGGAGGGGCCGGCGAGCATCGGACCGCCATGATGCTCGGCGAGCCAGTAGCGGTGAAAGCCGAGTTCGTCGGCGAGCCTCGCCAGGCCGATCGTGTCGTGCAGCGCCCTGGCGCCGGTGGAGCCCTCGGGGATCGGGGACTGGTCCAGGACCGACAGCAGCATCCTCAAGATCCTAGAGGCGCGCGCGCCGGCCGTCCGGCGCGCGCCGTGGGCTCGAACCCCCCGAGTGTCTGGTTCTGCGTCCCTGCCGCTCGCATCCGCCTCCGCGATCGCGCAGCTTTCCGGCTTCATGACGGCGTTCGTGTCCCTCGAGCCGGAGCTGAAGGCTCGTCTGCAGGCGCCGCCCCGCGCGGGCGCGGCGATCGCGGCGGTCGCGACCAGCGTTCCGGAGCGGGTCGTCTCCAGCGTCTCGATCGGCGCTCGGCTTGGCGTCGGCGAGGATTGGATCGAGCGCCGGACCGGGATTCGCAACCGGCGCGTGGCCGACGATTCCGAGCGGCTCGAGACCCACGCGGCGCAGGCGGCGCGGCTCGCGCTCGCCAGGGCCGGCATGAAGGCGACCGACGTCGACCTCGTGATCGTCGCGACCACCACCTCGGACGAGCTGATGCCCGGCGCCGCGCCGCTGGTCGCGCATGCGCTCGGCGCGACGGCGGCGGGGGCGTTCGACGTCGGCTCGGCCTGCACCGGCTTCCTGTCCGCGCTGGCCGTCGGCGCCGGCCAGGTTGAGGCCGGACGGTCGCGGTGCGCGGTCGTGATCGGGGCGGACTTCATGTCGCGCGTCACCGACCCGTTGGATCGCGGCACGGCGGCCGTGTTCGCCGACGGCGCGGGAGCCGCAGTGCTCGTCAGGGCGCCGGGACCGGCCCGGATCGGCCCGGTCGTGCTCGGCGCCGACGGCGCCGGGGCCGACCACATCCGTGTCGAGCGCAGCGACCAGACGATTCGGATGCGCGGCCACGAGACGTTCCGGGAGGCGGTGGCCCGGCTCACCCTCTGCACCCACCAGGCGGTGCGCGCGGCGGGGGTGACGCTCGACGAGGTCGACCTGTTCGTCTACCACCAGGCCAACGGCCGGATCCTCTCCGCGGTCGGCGAACGGCTGGCTGTCGACCCGGCGCGGGTCGCTGACTGCATCGGCGAGTACGGCAACACCGGCGCGGCGACGCTGCCGCTGGCGCTCGCCGAGAGCGAGCTCGCCGGCCGTCTGGAGCCGGGTCACAAGGTCCTGCTGGGCGCGTTCGGCGCGGGCTTCACCTGGGGCGCCGGGGTCGTCGAGTGGGGATGCCCGTGAGCGCGCGCCGGCCGGCCGTGAAGCCGTCGAAGGGGTGCCGGTGACCGCGCTCGCCGAACCGGTCGCCCCGCCACTGTCGCCGCTGGAGCGCCTCGAGGCGCTCTGCGACCGCGACTCGCTGCACCTGATCCGCACCGAGGTCGTGTCCGGCGCGATGGGCGACCGCGCCCGGCTCGGCGACGGCGTGCTCGGCGGCGCGGGGACGATCGACGGCCGGCCGGTCTTCTGCTACGCGCAGGACCCGGGCTACGCGGGCGGCTCGCTGGGCGAGGCGCACGCCGACACGATCGTGCGAGTCCTGGAGCTGGCGGGGCGCTCGCGCGCGCCCGTGGTCGGCTTCGTGTCCTCGGGTGGAGCGCGGATGCAGGAGGGCATCGATGCGCTCGCCGGCTACGCGCGCGTCTTCCGCCACACGGTCTCGCTGTCGGGCCGGGTGCCGCAGGTCTCGGTCGTCACCGGCGTCTCCGCCGGGGGCGGCGCGTACTCGCCCGCGCTGACCGACTGGATCGTGATGACCGAGGCCTCCAGCATGTTCCTGACCGGCCCCGGGGTCGTGCGCGAGGTGCTGGGCGAGGACGTCGACGCGGCCACGCTCGGCGGTGCCCGCGTGCACCGGCGCAACGGGGTCTGCCAGTTCGTGGCCCGCGACGACCACGACGCCGGCCGGCTGGTGCGCGACCTGCTCTCCCACCTCCCGTCGCACAGCGGCGGTCCGATCCCGGTGATCGAGCGCGAGCCGCCGGCGGGGCACGACCCGGGCGCGATCGTGCCCGCCGACCAGCGCAGCGTCTACGACGTGCGGGAGGTGATCGCAGCGCTGGTCGACGGCGGCCGGCTGCTGGAGAGCTCCGCCGGCTGGGCCCGCAACCTGGTCACCGGCTTCGCGCGGATCGACGGCGCGACGGTCGGCGTCATCGCCAACCAGCCCCGCCATCTGGGCGGGGTGCTGGATGCGGCTAGCTCCGAGAAGGGAGCCCGGTTCGTCTCCAAGTGCGACGCCTTCGGCATCCCGATGGTGGTGCTGGTCGACACGCCCGGGTACATGCCCGGAACCCGGCAGGAGTCCGCCGGCGTGATCCGGCTCGGCGCGACGTTCGTGCACGCCTTCGCCGGCGCGACCGTGCCGCGCTTCACCGTGGTGCTGCGCAAGGCGTTCGGCGGCGCGTTCATCACGATGAACTCCAGGGACCTGGGGGCCGACTGCGTGTTCGCCTGGCCGCAGGCGCAGATCGGCGTGATGGGCGCGCGACCGGCGGTCGGCGTGATCCACCGCCGCGAGCTCGCGGCGGCCGCGGACCCGGAGGCCGAGCGCGACCGGCTGTCGGATCACTACGCCAGGACGTGGCTGCGTCCGGAGGTCGCGGCCGCGCGGGGCCACGTCGACGAGGTGATCGAGCCGCGCGACACCCGCGCGAGGCTGGTCTGGGCGCTGCGGTCGCTGGGGTCGAGGCGATGAGCGCCGACCGCGTGACCGGACTCGACGGCGCGGTGCTGCTGACCGGCGTTACCGGGTTCGTCGGGATGGCGCTGCTCGAGCGCTGGCTGGAGCGGACCGACCGCGACGTGGTCGTCCTCGTCCGCGCCGCCTGCCCGCGAGCCGCGGGATCGAGGGTCGACGCGGTGCTGGAGGACCTGTTCGGCGATCGCGCGGTCGAGTACGCGCCGCGCGTGCGGGCGTTCGCCGCCGACATGACCGCTCCGGGGCTCGGGCTGGACCGGCGTGAGCGGGACGAGATCGCCGAGCGCGTGACGACGATCGTCCACAGCGCCGCGTCGGTGTCGTTCTCGCTCGGGCTCGACGAGTCACGCGCGATCAACCTGGAGGGCACCCGCCGGATGCTGGAGCTCGCCGGCGCCGCCCAGTCGCGCGGCGGACTGGACCACTACGGGCAGGTCTCCACCGCCTACGTCGCGGGCGACCACCCGGGCAGCTTCTCCGAAGCCGACCACGACGTCGGGCAGGAGTTCCACAACCACTACGAGCGCTCGAAGTTCGAGTCCGAGCTGCTGGTGCGCTCGCAGGAGGGCCTGCCGTTCACGATCCTGCGGCCCAGCATCGTCGTCGGCGACCGCCTGACCGGATGGACGGCCTCGTTCAACGTGCTCTACTGGCCGCTGCGGGCGCTCTCACGGGGACTGTTCACGGCGATCCCGGCCGTTCTCTCATCGCCGGTCGACGCGGTCTCGATCGACTACGTCGCGGACGCCATCCACGAGCTCGTGGAGGCCGGGCCCGGCGTGGGGGAGACCTACCACCTGACCGCCGGCCCGCACTGCTCCTCGATCGCCGAGCTCGCCGTGCTCGCGAGCCGCTACTTCGGCGTGCCGGAGCCGCGCGTGGTCTCGCCTGAGGAGTTCGGCCGGCTGACGCTCCCTCACGCCCAGCGCGAGGCGCTGGCGGCGGGCGCCGAGTACTTCCCGTACTTCTGCATGGAGGGTTCGTTCGACGACCGCGCGACGCGCGCGCGCCTGGAGCCGCTCGGGATCACGACCCTGCCGCTGCGCGACTACATCGACACGCTGCTTGACTTCGCCACCCTGAGCCGCTGGGGCAAGCGGCCGGTCGCCAGGGCGCAGACGCTCGCCGAGGCGCGCTCGTTCCCGCTGAGGGCCGCGTCGTGACCGCCCTGCCGGCCGACGTGGCGCGGTTTCGCCCCGACGATCCGGAGCCGCTGGTCGTCGCCGCGCTCGCCTGCCCGGTGTGCCTGCGCTGTGAGGGCGTGCGGTGCGTCGATAGCCTGGACGGCTACGATCCGTCGGTCCGATGCCTGTGCACCTCATGTCAGGCGCGGTGGCGCGTCTACCTGACGCCCGAGCAGGCGCTGAGGCTGTCCCTGACGCACGCTCACGCCGCCTGAGGGCCACACGCTCCGCCGGAGCGGACCGGTGACCGTCGGCGTGCCGGCCGACCCCGGCGCCGGCCTGGGTATCGACGCTCTGGAGCTGTTCGTGGAGGTGCTCTCGCAGTCCGACCCGGGCGCGGCCGTCGACGGCTTCTACGACCACCTCTGCGAGGCAGTCTGCCGGCTCGCGCGGATGCGCCGCGCCGTGATCTTCCGCTACGACGCCGCCAGCCGCCGCGTGCGCGCGGCGGGTGCGCACGGGATGGCGATCGAGCGCTTCGCGGGCGCGTACGTGACCGTCGATTCGGCCCCGATCGCGGCGCAGGCGATCCGCGCCGACAGCGTCATCGAGGTGGTGGGCGACCTCTCCGGCCAGGTGCCCGACGAGTTCGCGGCGCTGGTCGCCGAGCCGGCCCGCCTGGTGTGCGCGCCGATGGCCGCGGCCGGCCGCGCCTTCGGCGTGATCCTCGCAGACCGGCCGATGAGCGACCCGCCGCTGCACGACGCCGACCGGCGGCTGCTGTGGACGCTGGGCAAGGCCGCGGCGCTGGCCTCCGTCGCCCGGATCGTCTCGACCCAGTTCGAGAAGGCCGGCCAGCTTGAGCAGCGGATCGACCTCGCCCGGGAGATCCACGAGGGCGTCATCCAGCGCCTCTTCGGCGTCTCGATGGCGCTGGACGGAGACGGCGAGCTGGGGGAGCACGCGCGGCGGCGGTGCGCCGAGGAGACCCAGTCGGCCCTCAGCGAGCTGCGTGCGGCGCTCCAGCGGCCGCTGGGCCGCGTCCCGCGCGCGACCGGCACGACCCTGGTGAACGAGGTGCGGCGGCTGGCTGTGGCGCACCCAGACCTGGGGTTGCGGCTCGACCGGGGCTCCGCCGAGGACGTGCCGCCCTCGCTTGAGCCGCTGGCGCAGTCGGTGCTGATCGAGGCGGTGCGCAACGCGGCCAAGCACGCCCGCCCGGCCGTCGTCTCGGTGAGGATCGGCCGCCGCGAGGGCGCGTTCTGGATGGAGGTCGCCAACGACGGCGTGCAGGCGGCCCGCAGGCGCGCCGGGATGGGTCTCAGGCTGGCCTCGCTGGAGGCGCTGCAGTCGGGCGGGGTCCTCGAGTTCGGCGAGCGCGAGCCCGGAACCTGGCAGGTCCGTCTCGTCGTGCCCGTCGACGGCGATGAGTGACCCGCGCACAACGTCCGCCGACGCCACCGGCGCGGACTCGCCGGCCGCCGTCGAGGGAGCCGCGCGCAGCGCGGACCGCCTCCGGGTGCTGGTGGTCGACGACCACGACGTCGTGCACTGGGGCTTTCGCCTGATGCTCAGCCAGCAGCCGTGGGTGCAGCGATGCATCAGCGCCCGCACGGGGGACGAGGCGGTCGCGCTCGCCAGCCGCTACCGCCCCCACGTCGCGCTCGTCGACCTGTTCATCGGCGAGGAATCGGGGGCCGAGGTCTGCGAGCGGCTGAGATCCGCAGAGCCGGGCACCCGCGTGCTGCTGTTCTCCGGCGCCGGCGAGATCTCCGCTCAGGCCGCCCGCGCGGCCGGGGCCTCGGGCTTCGCCTACAAGGACTGGCCGGCGCGACGGATCGCCGCCGCGGTGCGGCTCGTGGGACTGGGCGGCACCGTGTTCGATCAGCCGGCCGGCGGGCGCACGGGCGCGCTCGGCCTGTCGGAGCGCGAGCGGGCGGTCCTGGAGCTGATCGCCTCCGGCGCCACCAACCCGGAGATCGGGGAGGCCCTGCACATCTCACGCCACACGGTCAAGGAGCACTCCAGCTCGCTGTACCGCAAGCTCGGCGTGCGCAACCGCACCGAGGCGGTCCAGCGCGCACAGCGACTGGGACTGCTGCCCTGACCCGGTGCCGGTAGGTTGCAGGGGGAGATGACCGTTCGCCGTCAGAGGAGCCGGAGCTGGACGCGGGGCTGACCGAGATCGCCCGCCTTCTGGCGCAGCGCCCGCCGTTCGACGCGCTCGCGTCCGACGAGCTGGCCGAGGTCGCGGCGCAGGCGGCGATCGAGTTCCACGCGCGCGGCGACGTGATCTTCTCAGAGGACGGGGGCCCGGTCACGTTCCTGCGCGTGATCCACTCCGGCGCGGTCGATATCGCGTCCGACGGCCGGCTGCTCGACATGCTGGGGCCCGGGGACGCGTTCGGCCACGCGGCCATGCTGTCCGGGCTGCCGCCGGGCTTCGAGGCGCGCGCCGCCGAGGACACGCTCTGCTATCGCATCCCGGTGGCGGTGGCGCGCCCGCTGCTGGACCGGGCCCGCCGCCGCGAGCTGCGCGCCGGCAGCGACGACGCCCGCCGGCCGGTGGGCACGCTGATCCGTGCGCCGACGGTCACCTGCAGGCCGTCCGAGAGCATCGGCTCGGTCGCGCAGCGGATGACCGATGCGGGCGCCAGCGCCGCCGTGGTGGAGCTTGACGGCGGCGGGCTCGGGATCCTCACGGACCGCGACCTGCGCGCCCGCGTGCTCGCCGCCGGGCGCTCGGGCGCGGTGCGCGTCGACGCGGCCATGACCGCCCCCGCGTTCGTCGTCTCGCCCGACCGTCTGGCCGGCGAGGTCCACTACGAGATGCTCCAGCGGGGCGTGCGCCACGCGCCGGTCGTCTCCGACCAGGGCCGGCTGGTCGGCGTCGTCGAGGACGCCGACCTGTTCGCCGCCCAGCCGCGGTCGTGGCTGCACACGCGCCGGGCGATCGACCGCGCGCGCACGCTCGACGCGCTCTCTGAGGTGGCCGGCCAGCTCCCCTCCCTGATGCTCGACCTGCACCACTCGTCCGTGCCCGCTCTGGAGCTGGCGCCGGTGCTCTCGGCGCTGGTCGACGCCCTCACGCGCCGGGCGCTCGAGCTGACCATCACCCTGGGAGAGCCGGCCCCCCCGGGCGCGGTGTGGGTGGCGGTCGGCAGCCAGGCACGGCGCGAGCTGACTCCCGCCTCGACGCGCCGCGGCGCGATCGTCTGCACCGGCCCGGAGCGCCCCTCCCAGCGGTGGCTCGTCGCCGCGCGGGTGGCGCTCGAGCAGTGCGGGATCTCCGGTCCCGTGGTCGCCCGGCCCGCCGAGGATTGGGTCGGCCTGGTGGCCGACGACGAGCTGGCGCAGTCGGTGCTCGCCGATCGGAGGGTGCTCTGGGGGACGCCGGAGCGGTCGCTGCCGGTCGCCACGGGCGAGGACCGCGACGCGCTGCTGAACGCGCTCGCTCGAAGCGCGTTCGAGCGCACCCTCCCGACCGGGTTTGACGCGGGGGCCGTGCTCACCCGGGAGGGGCGCCGCTCGCGGCTGGACGTGCGGGAGGCCGCGATCGTCCCGATCGCGGCGATCGCCCGCTGGGCGGCGGCGCGGGCCGGTGTCGGCGAGGGCTCGACGCCCGAGCGCCTGCGCGCCGCGGCGCACGCGGGCGTGATCACGGCCGACCAGGCGGGCACGCTCGCGGAGGCGTTCGAGCTGGCGCTGGAGCTGAGGATCTTCCATCAGCTGGAGCAGATCGCGGCCGGCGAGCGGGCCGACGACCTGCTTGACGCGGCCGAGCTGAGCACGCTGACCCGGGCGCGCCTGCGGGACGTGTTCCGCGCCGTCGGATCGGTTGCGCGCAGGCTGAGCCCGTACCGGGCGCGGTCGTGAGGCTGATCCGGCGCCGCGCCCGGACGCCGGCCGCCGAGCGGTTCGCCGCGGCTCGCTGGCCGCCGGCGAACCTGCCGTGGCGCCGGGCGCAGTGGTGCGTGATCGACCTGGAGCTGACGGGACTGCACGCGGACGGCGAGATCATCGCGATCGGCGCCGTGCCGATCCGCGACGGCGCGCTGATCCTCGGTGAGGCGCTCTACGCGCTCGCGCGCCCGGAGCGCCCGCCGATGCGGGAGGCGGTCCTGGTCCACAAGCTGCGCCTGGCGGACCTCAGCGAGGCGCCGCCGCTGGATGACGCGATCGAGGCGCTGCTGGATCTGCTCGCGAGCCGGGTGCCGGTGTTCCACACCTCGATGGTCGAACGGGCCTTCCTGGGGCGCGAGCTCCGCGAGCGCGGGCTGCGCCTCCCGGCCGACGCCGACACCGAGGAGCTCGGACGGCGGTGGCTGCGCGAGCGCGACGGACGGGCTCCCAACGGGCTGCCGCTGGCGCGGCTGGCGTCCCTGCTTGGGCAGCCGGCTGAGGACCCGCACCACGCGCTCGGGGATGCGCTCACGACCGCGAAGGCGTTCATCGCCCTGGCGAGCCTGCTCGACGCGCGCTCGCCGCAGACGGTCGGCTCGCTGCGCTCGGTCGAGGGTCTTCCGCGGTCCCGGTGACGGGAGGCGCCGGGGACCGGCGAGAGGCCGGCTACACGGCGCGCCGGGCCCGTGAGAGGCCTGCGACCCAGCGGGCCGGACCCGCGAGAGGCCGGCCAGAGGCCGGCCAGAGGCCGGCCAGAGGCCGGCGAGAGGCCGGCGAGAGGCCGGCGAGAGGCCGGCGAGAGGCCGGCGAGAGGCCGGCGAGAGGGCCGGCGACACAGCGCGCCGGCGGGCACCTGCGCGAACGCGGGTGCGGAGGGTAGGGCTGTGAAGGAGGGGCGGGCGGCGCGCGCCAGTGGCGCCCCGGCCAGAGGACGGGCGGCGCGCGCCGATGCCGCTCCCGACGACGAGCGGGCGGCCGCGCCTGTGGCGCGGCCGCCCGCTCTCAGCCCCGGTCGCCGATCAGTACAGCTGCAGGTAGCGGTCGAGCTCCCACTGCGTGATCTGCTCGTGGGCGGCCTGCCACTCGCGCCGCTTGACCTTGATGAAGTAGTCGACGTAGTCGACGCCGCCAGCCTTGCCGAACGCCTCGCGCATCACGTCGTCGGCCTCCAGCTCGCGAGTCGCGTCAAGCAGGTTCGCCGGCAGCGTCTCGATCCCCTGCGCCTCCCGATCGGAGACGTCCAGTGTGTAGAGGTTGGACGAGTTCGGCTCGCCCGCGTCCAGACCGCGCGCGACCCCGTCCAGCCCGGCGCACAGCATCGCCGTCGCCGCCAGGTACGGGTTGCAGGAACCGTCGACGGTGCGGTCCTCGATCCGCCCCGGCCCCGGGATCCGCAGCATCTGCGTGCGGTTGTTGTAGCCGTAGCTGATGTAGGCCGGGGCCCACGTCGCGCCGCTCGTCGGCGCACCGACGACCAGACGCTTGTAGGAGTTGACGGTCGGGGCGCTGACGGCGATGTACGCCTTCGCGTGCGCCTTGAGGCCGCCGACGAAGCTGTAGCCCAGGTCGCTGAGCCCCAGCCCCCGCGGGTCATCCGCCGGATCGCGGTCGAACACGTTGACGCCGTCCTTCCACAGGCTGATGTGGAAGTGACACCCGTTGCCCGTCTTGTCGGCGAAGGGCTTGGGCATGAACGTCGCGATCAGGCCCCGCTGCTGCGCCAGGGTCTCGACCATGTAGCGGAAGAAGATCGCCCGATCGCAGGTCGTCAGCGCGTCCGCGAACTGGAAGTTCTGCTCGAACTGGCCGTTCGCGTCCTCGTGGTCGGTGGCGTAGTTGTCCCATCCGAGGCCCGTCACCGCCTTGGATACCTCCGCCACGAAGTCCAGGTTGCGCGTCAGGGCGCGCATGTCGTAGCAGGGCTGGTCAAGCGTGTCCAGCGGGTCGGCGAGCTCCAGCGAGCCGTCGGCGGCGCGTCGCAGGAGGAAGTACTCCAGCTCGGCTCCGATCTTCAGCTCGTAGCCCTGCTCGGCCGCCCGAGCGAGCGCCCGGCGCAGGATCGTGCGCGGGCAGAAGGGCCACTCCTCGCCCTCCACCGTGACGTTGCACGCGAACCGTGCCACGTTCGGCTGCCAGGGCAGGATCGTCAGCGATGTGGGGTCGGGCATCGCGATCATGTCGGGATCGTCGGGGCCCTGACCGATGTCACCGGCGGCGAACCCGGCGAACCCGGCGCCGTCGCTGAGCAGGTCGTCAAGGTGATGGGCCGGAACCAGCTTTGCGCTCGGCTTGCCGTGCATGTCGACGAACTGGGCGAACAGGAACTCGATTCCCTTGTCCCTGACGATCCGCCGGACGTCGTCCTCGTTTTGTGGGGCGTTGCTCATGGGTGAGAGGTATATCCGCGGCCGGTCGTGCTGCACAATGGGCTTGGGCACCGCTAAGTGGGCGCTGCCATGTGCGCCCTGCACATACCTTTGGAAAGCAGACCGTGACCCTCAGCGCCGAACCCCAGCCGCAGCCCGCCGCCGAGCTGCAGGCCCTGCGTGAGGAGAACCGGACCCTGTACGCGGTCATCCGCCTGGTCTCGTCTTCGCTGGAGCTTGAGCCGATGCTCCAGGCCGTCGTCGACCTCGCCACCGAGGCGACCGACTGCCACGCCTGCTTCATCTACCTGCTGGAGGGCGAGACGCTCACGATCCGCGCCGCCTCGCCGGTCTTCGCCCAGGTCGTCGGACGCGTCAGCTTCCCGATCTCGGAGGGGCTGGCGGGCTGGGTCGCCCGCAGCCGGCGCCCTGAGTTCATCCGCGATCGCGCGATGGACGACCCGAGGATGAAGTATGTGCCGGCCCTGCGCGAGGAGGACTTCCAGTCGATGGCGGCGGTGCCGATCCTGTCGCGCGCGGGCTCCACGATCGGCGTGATCGTTCTCCACACGCGGGCTCCGCGAGAGTTCGGAGAGGACACCCTCAAGCTGCTGATGCACATCGCGTCGCTGGTCTCAGGCGCGATCGAGAACGCGCAGCTCTACGGCCGCGGCCGGCGCCGCGTCGAGGCGCTGACGGGCCTGGCCGAGCTCGGGCAGGACGTGGCCGCCGCGGCCGCCACGGGCGAGCTGGAGGAGCTGCTGGTCCGCCGCACGGCCACGCTGCTGCGCGCGGACGCCTGCCAGCTGCTGGCGGTCGACTCGGAGCGGCTCACGGTGCGGGCATCGTTCCCGGACCGGCTGCCGGCGCCGGCGACCGCGGCCGAGGTGCTGCTGGCTGGGCTGGAGCACCGCGCCGGCTCGGCCGCTCCCGCGCGGGCGCTGTGGCCGTCGGAGGCGCTGAGCGACCTGCTCGTCGTGCCGCTGACGGCCGGCACCGAGCTGATCGGGCTGCTGTGCGTGGCCGCGGCCCGCGCCGCGGCGTTCGGGGAGGAGGACGCGGAGATCGCGCGCTCGGTGGCGACCCTCGCGGCGGTCGCGATCCGCCGGGTGCAGCTGATCGAGGGGCTCACGGAGGCCAACGCCGTCAAGGAGCTGTTCGAGGCGCTCGAGGCCGGGGCGGGCGCGTTCGCGGCCGCCAAGGCGGCCCAGCTGCGCTGCAACCTGGAGGCTCCGTACCTGATCGTGCGCGCCCAGCCCGCCGGGTCGCGCACCCAGGCGACCGGCGAGTGGCGCGCGGCCGCCGAGCAGCTCGGCCGTGAGCTGTCGCAGCTGGCGCCCCGCGGCGCGGTCGAGGCGGGTCCCGGGCCGGTGCGCGCGCTGCTCGCGTTCGGGCACCGGCGTCGCGCCTCCGGCGAGGAGCTGCTCGGCCTGCTTCGAGACCTCGGACGCCGGACGGGGGCGGTGATCGGAGTGAGCGAGGCGCGCTCCGCGCCCGCCGACGCCGCCGGGGCCCACCGTGAGGCGACGGACGCCGCCACGATCGCGGCCGCGCTGCTGCCCGACGGCGGCGCGATCGCCTACTCGGAGGTCGGCGCCTACCGCTACCTGGTTCAGATCGCGGCTGCCGACGCACCGCGTGACGGGATGCGGGCGGCGGTCGACCGGCTGATCGAGTACGACCGCCGCCGCCACGCCTCGCTGCTGGACACGCTTGAGCGCTACCTGTCCGAGCGCCGCAGCGTGATCGAGTCCGCGCGCGCGCTGTTCATCCATCCCAACACGCTGCGCCAGCGGCTGGGGCGCATCGAGGAGCTGACCGGGCTCGACCTGGACCGCGACGACCTGCTGTCGCTGGAGCTGGCGATCAAGCTGGCGCGGCTGCACGGCCGCCCCGGGGGGTGACGCTCCCGGGGCCGGGCTAGGACCCCGGAACGGGCCTGGGCGGCGCCCGGCGCCCGGGGGAGGCTGAGTTCGCGTCAGCCCTCGTCGCGGACCAGGACCACCGGTATCCGCGCCCGTCGGCGGACCCGCTGCGGCTCCTGGCTCCAGATCGCGTCGCCGATCAGCCGTGGCCGGTCCGGGTCGGCGGCCATCACGATCGCGTCGCAGCCCTCGCTGGAGGCCCGGCCGATGATCCGCTTGGTCGCGCTGCGGGTGCCCATGACGTGGCCGTCGACGTCGATCCCCTTGCGGCGCAGCCGTGAGACCGCCCTGCGGACGATCTCACGCTGCTCGTCCCACTCACGCTTGGTCGGCAGCAGCCCGGGGTTGGGGAGCCCGAACGCCACGCCGTGCACGCGCGCGATCGAGAGCACGTGCACGCTAGCGCCGGATTCACGGGCGAGCTCCAGCGTCCGCTCTATCACCGCGTCCGAGAACGGCCGGCCCTCGGAGGCGAGAAGGATTCGCCTCCAGGGGCCGGCCTGAACCGGAGATTCGTCTCGGCTGCGGCGGTCGGTCACCATGCTCACGGCCCGGTGCCCGTGGCGGCGGGCGCGGGTGAACGCTCGGCGACCTGGGCGTCGGGCCTGCGGTCCTCGACCTTCTTGCGGTACCAGTACAGCGGCAGGTAGGTCAGCAGGGTGCCGAGACCGATGAAGTAGTACGGCAGCGTGGTCGTGCCGGCCGCGTTGCACGAGCAGCTGGCGTACACCGGGCCGCCCCACACGTAGATGATCGCGTACAGCGCCGCCATTGCGAGCGCCACGTACTTCATGAACTCGGGCAGGCGGAACGGACGGCGCACGTTGGGCCGATGCTGGCGCAGCAGGTAGTAGCCGACGAGCACCGGCAGGAACGAGAACAGGTATCCGACGTTGGAGAACGTGTAGATCTGCACGGCTCCGCCCATGAACACCACGATCAGGGAGGCGGTGACGTTGAACGCCATCGCGTGGCCGGGCACGCCGTGGGAGTTG
The DNA here is from genome assembly GCA_021846845.1 of Actinomycetes bacterium. Classification (GTDB taxonomy): domain Bacteria; phylum Actinomycetota; class Thermoleophilia; order Solirubrobacterales; family Solirubrobacteraceae; genus Palsa-465. The sequence goes on from JAJZWB010000026.1 coordinate 16,890, forward strand.
GTCCGCGTGAACCACTTGGGGAAGTGGCCGTCGGTCGCCATCTGGTGCAGCGAGCGAGAGGAGCCGGTGATCGCGTTGAGCGCCGACAGGACCAGCGCGACGATCAGCATCAGGGCGATCGCCCACTTGAGCGCCGTCGACCCCGCCCCGGTCCCGAACACCTTCGAGGTGAACTCGATGAAGATCGTCTTCGGGTCCACCAGCGCCGCGTTGCCGAGCGCGTGCACGCCGAGCACGATCACGAACGCGATCGGGATCATCGTGTAGATGAACACCCCGTAGCCGCCCTCGAGGTTCATCGCGATCTTCGCGTCGCGGTCTGGGTTGCGGCACTCGCCGATGTAGCAGGCGGCGGCCTCCATCGCGATCACGTTCCAGGTCAGCAGGAAGCCGAACGCGACCGACAGCGTCAGCCACCCGTGGTGGAACTCCGACGTGAAGAAGCCCGTGCCGTCAGGGTGCTGGAAGTGGAACAGCTGGCCGAAGTGGACGGCCCCGAGGTTGAAGATCCACGAGATCGCCAGGAAGGTCAGCGGGATCATCGAGAGCATCGCGAGCACGGTCGCGAACACGGTCCCGAACCGCAGGCCGCGGTAGGAGGGGACCCACAGCGCCAGGATGCCGACGACCGCGATGCCGATCGTCCACCAGGCGATCGGGGTGCCCAGCAGCGAGATGCCGCTGGTCGTGTTGAGGTGCAGGAGGTCGGCGATGTAGAACGACGCCAGGATCATGTTCAGCGGCGCGACCGGGAACCAGCCGATCCAGTAGGCCCACGCCGTGAGCCCGTTGACGTGTTCGGCGAACCGCGGCCAGCGGTCCTTGAACGCGACGTATGCGTAGCTGGGCGAGCCGCCGGAGCGGTCCGGCATCATCGCCGCCAGCTCGGCGAGGAAAAGGCAAAGCAGATAGCCGGTGATCGTGATCAGGAACGTGATCGGGATCGCCGCGGCTCCCAGCGAGACGACCATCACCGGGGCGATGCCGGTCACGAGGATCGTGCCGGCCAACCCGATGACGAACGCGCTCCACCAGTTGCCAGTCTTCGGCAGCCCGCTCCCCTCGTAGCTGAGTTCGTCGTGCTCTGCCGCGAAGTCCGCCATTCGTCCTCCCTGTAGACGTAAACGAGGTGGCTTAGCCTGACACGTCGGTGGTGTCCTGCAATACGCTGCGCCAACACAATTATCGCGCCTGACATGGACAACCTGGATACATTCCTCGCAGGCCACCCGCCGTTCGGCGCGATCGCTCCGGAGCTGCTGCGCGAGCTGGTCGACGGGGCCCTCGTCTCCGAGCACGAGCCGGGCTCGGTGGTCGTGCTGGAGGACGGTCGTCCGGCGACCGGCATGTGGGTCGTGCTGGAAGGCTCGATGGACGTGGTGCACGACGGAGAGGTGATGCAGGTGCTCGCGCCGGGGGAGTGCTTCGGCCACATGTCGCTGCTCTCCGGGATGTCGCCGGCGTTCACGGTCCGCGCGCGGGAGCACTCCCGCTGTGCGCTGCTCCCGGGGCCGGTCGCGCGCCGGGTGCTTGCGACCGAGGCCGGCATCTCCTACCTCGCGCGCTCCATGCGAAAGCGCCTGACCCGGGCCGCCGACACAGTGCACGGACTGCAGGACGTGGCCACCACGCCGGTGGTCCAGATCATGCGCCCGCCCGTGTTCGTCGACGGCGACGAGCCGGCCGGTGCGGCGCTGGCGCGGCTCGGCGACGCCGGCGCGCGCGCGCTGCTGGTCGCGATGGGCGACGGCTCGCTCGGGATCGTCACGGACGCCGAGGTCCGGGCGCGCGTGCTCGCCGGCCCGCTGACGCCCGACACCCCCGTGCGCGAGCTCGCGCGCGCGCCGGCTCCGACGGTGCCGGTCGGCCAGCTGGCCGTCGAGGCGACCGTCGACATGCTGTCGGAGGGCGTCGAGCACGTTGCCGTCGTCGACCGCGGCGAGGTCCGCGGGATGCTGAGCGCCGCCGACCTTCTGGGGCTCGAGGCGACCAGCCCGATCGCCCTGCGCCACTCGATCCTGACGGCCGTCGACGTCGACGCGCTGGATCAGGCGACGGCCCGGCTGCCGCTGCTCTTCTCCGCGCTGGTGCGGGCCGGCGTGCCGTCGCGGCAGCTGGGGCGCGTGCTCACGCTCGCGCACGACGCGGTGGTGGCGAGGCTGACCGAGCTGTCGATCGCCCGGCGCGGTCCCGCTCCGGCGCCCTGGGCGTGGATCGACCTCGGCAGCGCCGCGCGCCGCGAGTTCACGCTCGCCTCCGACCAGGACAACGCGCTCGCCTACGCCCCAACGCCCGGCGGCGACGGGTCCGGGATCGACGCCTGGTTCGAGCAGCTCGGCGCGGATGTCAACGCCGGCCTGGAGCGCGCCGGGATCGGAGTGGACAACAACGGCGTGCTGGCCCGCGATCGGCGCTGGCGGATGACCAAGGACGCCTGGATCCAGACCTTCGACAGCTGCCTGACCACGCCAGACGAGTCGCATCTGATCCGCGCCACCGTCGCGTTCGACTTCCGCTCGGTCGCGGGCGGCCTCAGCGTCACCCCAGAGCTGACCGCCAGGATCAGGGCCGCCCGCCGGCACCCGCAGCTGATGGCCCTGATCGCGCGCGGCGCGGCCGGGTTCCCGGTGGCGATCGGCTTCCGCGGTCAGCTGCAGACCGACCGAGAGGGGCGCGTCGACGTCAAGCGCGGCGCGATCCTGCCGCTCGTCAACGTGGTCCGCTGGCACGCGCTCGCCGCGGGCATCACGATCTCGTCGACCGTCGACCGCCTCGAGGCGGTGGCGGCCGTCGGCGGTCTCCCGCGGGGTGAGGCCGACGCGCTGCTGGAGGCCTTCGAGGTGATCGCGCGGCACCGGTTCGAGCATCATGCGCGGCTGATCGCCGAGGGGCGCGCCCCCGACAACCGGATCGACCCCGGCGAGCTGCCGCCGATCGCGCGCACCGACCTGCGGGAGGCGCTGCAGGCCGTCCGCCGCGCGCAGAAGCGGCTGCCGGCGTAGCCGCCGCGCATCGATCTGCGGGAGGCGCTGCAGGCCGTCCGCCGCGCCCGGAAGCGGCTGCCGGCGTAGCCGCCGCGCATCGATCTGCGGGAGGCGCTGCAGGCCGTCCGCCGCGCCCGGAAGCGGCCGCCGGCGTAGCCGCCCCGGCGGCGCGGCTGTGGCGCCGGGCGCCACATCGCAATCGGAAACTGTGCCCGGAGTCGCCATTGACCGCGAACCAGCACGGTCTAGGCTGCCCGACCATGTGCGGTATTGCTGGCATCTACACCAAGACCGAGGCGCTTCGCTCCCAGCTCGGGGACTGCCTGGCGCGCATGCTCGGCGAACTATCATCGCGCGGCCCCGATAGCGCTGGCGCCGCCTTCTATCGAGACCCGGCCCCCGAGGGCTGGTGCAAGGTCTCGCTCTACAGCCCACAGGTCGATGCGTGGCCGTGGATCGCGGACGCGCTCGGCGCGCGCTTCGAGCAGGCGCGCCTGGCCGGAGTCCGTGCGACGCACGCGATCGTCGACGTCGCGGCCGAGGCCGAGGAGGTCTCCGCCTGGCTGCTGGAGGCCCATCCGGAGCTCACGCTGATGAGCGCCGGTCGGACGATCGAGATCTACAAGCAGGCGGGGCTGCCGTCGCAGTTCGTCCGCGACTTCGACCTGGCCGGGATCGAGGGCAGCCACGCGCTCGGTCACACGCGGATGGCCACCGAGAGCCGGGTGACGACGGAGCACTCGCATCCGTTCTCCACCGGACTGGACCTGTGCCTCGTCCACAACGGCTCGCTCTCCAACCACAACCGGCTGCGCAGGACGCTGACCCGCGAGGGGATCCGCATCCAGACCGACAATGACACCGAGGTGGCCGCCGGCTACCTGACCTGGCGGATGCGCGAGGGCGCCTCCCTGGAGCAGGCGCTCGAGGGTTGCCTGGAGGACCTGGACGGCTTCTACACGTTCGCCGTCGGGACGGCGGAGGGCTTCGCGGTCCTGCGTGACCCGATCGCCTGCAAGCCGGCCGTGATGGCCGAGACCGACGAGTGGGTCGCGATGGCTTCGGAGTACCGCGCGATCGCGGTCCTGCCGGGCGCCGAGGACGCGGTCACCTGGGAGCCGGAGCCGGGTCGCGTCTACAGCTGGGGAACCGCGGTGGTCGCGTGATGTCCGCTTCTCAGACCGCGGCCCCGCCGCTGCACTTCGATCTGCGCACCGACACGGTGCGCGCGCTCAACAGCCGCCTGCACGATCCCGATGGGGCCGGGCGGGTGCAGGTCTCCAACCCGGACGGCCGCCACGCGATCGCGGTCGGCATCGACGCTCCCTACGAGGTCGAGATCGACGGTCACGTCGGCTACTACTGCGCCGGCATGAACAAGCAGGCGACCGTGCGCGTGCACGGCAACTGCGGGGTCGGCGTGGCCGAGAACATGATGTCGGGCCGTGTGATCGTCGAGGGCTCGGCGAGCCAGGCGGCCGGCGCGACCGCGCGCGGGGGCCTGCTGGTGGTCGGAGGCGACGCCTCCGCCCGCTGCGGGATCTCGCTCAAGGGCGCCAACATCGTCGTTCGCGGCTCGGTCGGGCACATGAGCGCGTTCATGGCGCAGCGTGGCTGCCTGGTGGTGTGCGGGGACGCCGGCGAGGCGCTCGGCGACTCGCTCTACGAGGCGCGGCTCTACGTGAGGGGCGAGGTCGCCTCGCTCGGGGCCGACTGCATCGCCAAGGAGATGCGCGACGAGCATCTGGAGCAGCTGCGCGCGCTGCTCGAGGCCGCCGAGGTCGATGCCGACCCCGCGGACTTCCGTCGCTACGGCTCGGCGCGTCAGCTCTACAACTTCAAGATCGACAACGTCGGGGTGTACTGATGGCCACAACCGAGAGCGGCGGGACCGTGCTTGCCACGGGCCGGCAGGTCGCGCCGAGCCTGCGGGAGTCGGCGACGTTCGACCGCAACGTGATCGCGGAGATCCAGCGGGCCGCGCGCGAGGGGATGTATGACATCCGCGGGTTCGGCGCCAAGCGTCGCGTGCCGAACTTCGACGACCTGCTGTTCCTGGGCGCGAGCGTCTCCCGCTACCCGCTGGAGGGCTATCGCGAGCGGTGTGCGACCGACGTGACGATCGGGACCAGGTTCGCGTCGGAGCCGATCCACCTGGACATCCCGATCACGATCGCCGGTATGAGCTTCGGGGCGCTGTCGGGCAACGCCAAGGAGGCGCTCGGACGCGGTGCCAGCGAGGTCGGCACCTCGACGACCACCGGCGACGGCGGCATGACGCCGGAGGAGCGCGAGCACTCCAACAAGCTGATCTACCAGCTGCTCCCGTCCCGTTACGGGATGAACCCCGACGATCTGCGGCGCGCCGACGCGATCGAGGTCGTGATCGGCCAGGGCGCCAAGCCGGGCGGCGGCGGGATGCTGCTCGGCCACAAGATCTCCGACCGGGTGGCCGCGATGCGCGACCTGCCGAAGGGGATCGACCAGCGCTCTGCCTGCCGCCACCCCGACTGGACCGGTCCCGACGACCTTGAGATCAAGATCGAGGAGCTGCGCGAGATCACCGACTGGCGGATCCCGATCTACATCAAGGTGGGCGCGACGCGGACCTACTACGACGTGGCGCTGGCGGTCAAGGCCGGCGCGGACGCGATCGTGCTGGACGGCATGCAGGGAGGCACCGCGGCCACGCAGGAGGTGTTCATCGAGCACGTCGGGATCCCGATCCTGGCCGCGATCCCCCAGGCGGTGGAGTCGCTGATGGAGCTGGACATGCACCGCAAGGTCCAGCTGATCGTCTCCGGCGGGATCCGCACCGGCGCTGACGTCGCCAAGGCGCTGGCGCTCGGCGCCGACGCGGTCGCGATCGGCGTCGGCGCTCTGATCGCGCTCGGCGACAACGCGCCCGAGCACGAGGCGGAGTACGAGCGGATCGGGTCGTCGTCGGGCTTCTACGACGACTGGCAGGCCGGGCTGGATCCGGCCGGCATCTCGACCCAGGAGCCCGAGCTGGAGGCCCGGCTCGATCCGGTGCTCGGCGGGCGGCGGCTGGCCAACTACCTGCGCACGCTGACGCTCGAGTGCCAGACGCTGGCCCGCGCGTGCGGCAAGTCGCACGTGCACAACCTCGAGCCTGAGGATCTGTGCGCGCTGACCATCGAGGCGGCCGCGATGGCGCGCGTGCCGCTCGCCGGGACCTCCTGGATCCCCGGGGTCAACGGCATCTGATCGTCGGGCCACGGCCGGCGCCGCCCTCCGAGGCGCCGGCCCGGCCCGCGCGGCGACGGCGGGCGTCCGTTCTCGGGCGCCCGCCTGTCCGCCTTCGCAGACTCTTCACCTCCTCCTACGGTCCGCCGACGCTCGGCGTCGAGGCTGTCGCAGACCCCACGAAGGGAGGTGACATGTCCCGCAGAATCACGACCGCCCTGTCCACGATCGCCGTGACCGCGGCGCTCGCCGGCGGCGGTGCGGCGCTCGCGAGCGCCGCCACGTCGAGCTCCGGTTCCGGCTCGGCCGCATCGCCGCCGACGGTGTCCAGCTCGAGCTCCAGCCCGAGCAGGAGTACCACCCCGGCCCCGGCCCCGGGGAGCACCGGTGCCACGCACCACTGCCCAGCAGACGGCGCCGGCTCCGGCCCGTCGGCGTGAGCAGCCCGGGTGGCCGGCTCCTCCGAGGGGCCGGCCGCCCGGCGGCTCGCGCTACAGCTCGATCACGCTCCGGATGCCGTCCTGGTTCTCCATCAGCTCGAAGCCCCGGTTGACGTCGTCGAGGCCGATCCGGTGCGAGATGAATGCGTCGACGTCGAGCCTGCCGTCCAGGTAGAGCCCGACGAGCTCGGGCACCTGGTCGCGGCCCTTGACGCCGCCGAAGGAGGAGCCGCAGATCCGGCGGCCGGTGATCAGCCAGCGCGGGATCACGTCGAGCGTCTCTCCGCGTCCCGCCACGCCCGCGATCGTGCACAGCCCCCAGCCCATCCGCGCCGCCTCGACCGCCTGGCGCATCACCGCGACCAGCCCGGTGGCCTCGAACGTGTAGTCGGCGCCGAAGCCGCCGGTCTCCTCGATCACGCGCGCGACAGTGTGCTCGTCGGCGATCCAGGTCTCGGTCGCGCCCTGTCCACGCGCCAGCTCGAGCCGGTCGGGCGAGAGGTCGACGCAGATCACGCGCTCGGCGCCGCTGAGCCGGCAGCCGGCGACCGCGCCGAGGCCGACCATCCCGGCGCCGAACACGACGCAGGTGCTTCCCGGCCTGACCCTGGCCGTGTTGAGCGCCGCGCCCAGGCCGGTCGACAGGCCGCAGGCGAACAGGCAGGCGCGGTCCGGCGGCGTCTCACGCGGGACCTTGGCGAGCGCGATCTCCGGCATCACCGTGTACTCCGCGAACGTGCTGCACCCCATGAAGTGGCGGATCGGCTCGCCGTCTCGTGACAGGCGCGCGGTCCCGTCGGGCAGGTAGCCCAGGTTCTGCTGCTCGCGGATCGCCAGGCAGAGGTTGGTCTCGGTGCTCTGGCAGTGGATGCACTCCCGGCACTGGGGCGAGAACAGCGTCACCACCAGGTCGCCTGGCGCCACGCTCGTCACGCCCTCGCCGACGCGCTCCACGAACCCGGCTCCCTCGTGCCCGAGGACGGTCGGCGCGTAGCCGGTGGGATCCGCGCCCGAGGCCGTGTACATGTCGGTGTGGCAGACCCCGCACGCGGCCAGGCGCACCAGCACCTCGCCGGCCCGCGGCTCGGCGAGATCCAGCTCGGTCACGTTCAGCGGCTTGCCGAACTCCTCCAGCACTGCGGCGCGGATCTTCAACGGCTGCTCCTTTCCTCGCTTGTCCGTGGGCAAGCTAGCGATCGGGCGGCTGCGGTGACCCGTTCCCGGCGTCAGCCGCCGGGCGCGCCGCCGCGTCGGCGATCGAGCGCGTCGATCATCAGCGCCAGCATCCGCCGCCAGTGGTCGGGCTCGGCCCGGCGCGCGGCGCGGGTCGCGATCAGCAGCAGGCGAAGGTCGACGGCCGTCGCATCGGGACGCAGCCGGCCCTCGTCCCTGGCGGCCGCCACGAGCCGCTCGAGCGCGTCGGCCATGCGCGCTCGAGCCTCGATCACGTCCGGATGGTCGGCTACCTGGTGCTTGGCCTCCCCCAGGAAGTCGGTCGCCGACTGCTGCTCGGCGAGCGTCTCCAGCATTCCCCGCAGAGCCGTCCAGCGGTCGCCCGCGTGCTCCAGCGCACTCTCCGCGGCCGCCGCGATCTGGTCGCGGCGCTGCGCCAGGAGCGCCGCCAGAAGCTCCTCCTTGGAGGCGAACACCCGGTACACGCTCGCCACGCCCGCGCCCGCCGCCTGCGCGACCTCGGCCATCGTCGCCTCCAGGCCATCGCGGGTGAACACCTCCGCTGCGACCGCCAGCAGGCGCTCGCGTTTGGCGGCCCGGTCCAGCGAGGTCCACGAGAGGTCCTCCGTCTCAGGCGGAATCTTCATTCCGCTAGAGTAGCCGAGGTGTCCTCGGACGTCGCCAGGATCAGCGTGTCCAGCGCGGACCGCGGTCCGCGCTACAAGTGGATAGCTCTCTCCAACTGCACGCTCGGCGTGCTGCTGGCGACGCTCGACGCGTCGATCACGCTGATCGCGATGCCGGACATCTTCCGCGGCATCCACCTGGACCCGCTGATCCCCTCCAACAGCTTCTACCTGCTGTGGATGATCCTCGGCTTCCTGGTCGTCTCCAGCGTGCTGATCGTGTCGCTCGGCAGGCTCGGCGACATGTACGGGCGGGTGCGGATCTACAACCTCGGCTTCGTGATCTACACGGCGGCCTCGCTGCTGCTCACGGTCGACTGGCTGACCGGCCGGGAGGGAGCGATGTACCTGATCGTCCTGCGGGTCGTGCAGGGGATCGGCGCCGCCTGCCTGCTGGCCAACTCGGCCGCGATCATCACCGACGCCTTCCCGGCCCATCAGCGCGGGATGGCGCTCGGCATCAACAACATCGTCGGGGTCAGCGGGATGTTCGTCGGGCTCGTGCTGGGCGGCGTGCTGGCGCCGGTCAGCTGGCGGCTCGTGTTCCTGATCTCCGTGCCCGTCGGCCTGTTCGGCACGGTCTGGGCCTACCTGAAGCTTAAGGAGATCTCGACGCCGCACCGGGCTCGTATCGACTGGGCGGGCAACCTCACGTTCGCGCTCGGCCTGATCCTGATCATGGTCGCGGTCACCTACGGGATCCGCCCCTATGGCTCCTCGGCCACAGGTTGGGGCAGCCCGATCGCGCTCGGCCTGATCGCCGGCGGCGTCGCGTCGCTGGTCGCCTTCGCCCTGATCGAGCGCCGGGTCGAGGACCCGATGTTCCGCCTGTCGCTGTTCCGGATCCGCGCCTTCACGTTCGGGACACTGTCGACGTTCCTGTCCGCCATCGCGCGCGGCGGGCTGATGTTCATGCTGATCATCTGGTTGCAGGGGATCTGGCTGCCCCAGCACGGGTTCGACTTCACCCAGACGCCGCTCTGGGCAGGCATCTACATGCTGCCGCTCACGGTCGGGATGCTGGTCGCGGGGCCGACCTCGGGCTACCTCTCCGACCACTTCGGCTCGCGCCCGTTCGCGACAGGGGGGATGATCGGCGCCGCCGTCAGCTTCGTGCTGCTGTCGCTGCTGCCCACCAACTTCTCCTACCCGCTGTTCGCGCTCGCGCTGCTGCTGAGCGGGATCTCGATGGGCCTGTTCGCCTCGCCCAACCGCGCCGGCGTGATGAACAGCCTGCCAGCCAGCCACCGCGGCGCCGGCGGGGGGATGAACCAGACCTTCCAGAACTCCGCCCAGGTCCTCTCGATCGGCGTCTTCTTCACGCTGATGATCCTCGGCCTCTCCGCCTCCCTGCCGCAGGCCATGTACGCGGGCCTGACGTCGCACGGCGTGCCGGGCGCGCTCGCCACTCGGGTCGCGCACCTGCCGCCCGTCTCGATCCTGTTCGCCGCGTTCCTGGGCTACAACCCGATCGCGCACCTGGTCGGCGCTCACACGCTGGCCACCCTGACCTCCGGACAGCGCACGGCGCTCGTCGGCCGCGCGTTCTTCCCGCACCTGATCTCGGCCCCGTTCCGCAGCGGCCTGCACGAGGCGTTCGCGTTCGCGGTCGGAGCCTGCCTGGTGGCCGCGCTCGCGTCCTGGTCCCGCGGCGGCCGGGCCGCGGGCGTGCCGGCGACCGGCGGGGGAGCGCAGCCTGCGACCGGAGGGGGAGCGCAGCCGGCGACCGGCGGGGGAGCGCAGCCTGCGACCGGCGGGGGAGCGCAGCCTGCGACCGGAGGGGGAGCGCGTCCTGCGACCGGAGGGGGAGCGCGTCCTGCGACCGGAGGGGGAGCCGCGGTTCCCGCGCCCGCAGCTCCCGGGCCGGTCGCGGGACCGGGGGTGGCTGCGCCCGACATGGTGCAGAGCGTCCGTGGGCCGGTCTCAGGGACGGGCGTACCCGTGCCCGACGGCGCTCCCGGCGCGCAGGACGGATGGCGGACGGATGGCGCGCAGGAGCGCACGGCGCGCGCGCGCAAAGCCCGGTGAGCGTGCGCGCCGGATTCGCGCGGCCGGTGGGCGTGAGCGCACGCGCCGGCCGTTCCCGCGGGCGACGACGTCCCGCCCGGACGCCGGCGGCCGATGGCCGGTAGGGAGACCCCCGCCACCCGTGCGGCCGTGCGTGCGGGCGTGCGCTTCACGCTGCACGAGTACGAGCACGACCCGGCGGCGCCGTCCTACGGGCTGGAGGCCGCGAGCGCCCTCGGGTTGGACCCGGCGCGCGTGTTCAAGACACTGGTCGTCGAGGCGGACGGCCTGGTCGTCTGCCTTGTCGCATCGCGCTCGACCCTCGACCTGCGCTCGCTGGGCAAGCGCGCATCGCTGGCCCCGGTCGAGCGCGCCGAGCGCGTCACCGGCTACGTGGCCGGAGGCATCAGCCCGCTGGGGCAGCGCCGCGCCCTGCCGACCCTGGTCGACGAGAGCGCGCTCGCGTTCGAGACGATCTTCGTCAGCGCCGGTCGTCGCGGGCTCGAGCTGGAGCTCGCGCCGGGTGACCTGATCGCCCTGACCGGCGCCCGGGTCCGCCGGCTTGTCGCCTGAGCCGCGCCGAGGGTGAGCCGGTGCGATCGCCGCGTCGCTTCACGCTCATGACGGCACCGCGGGACCGCCGGCGTAGCCGAGCGCGGGCAGCAGCTCGACGAAGTCGTCGAGCACGCGTGCATCCTCGATCGTGGGCGGGACGCTCCACGCGCGTCCGTCGGCGATCTGGCGGATCGTCGCTCGCAGGACCTTGCCCGAACGCGTCTTGGGCAGCGCGTCGACGATCGCGACCGTCTTCAGCGCCGCCACCGGCCCGACCCGGTCGCGCACGAGCGTGACCAGCTCGGCCGCCACCTGCTCGGGGTCACGCTCGACACCGCTCTTGAGCACCGCGAACCCGAGCGGCACCTGTCCCCGGTAGGCGTCGGCGACGCCGATCACGGCCGACTCGGCCACATCCCGGTGACTGGCGAGGATCTCCTCCATCTGACCGGTCGACAGGCGATGCCCGGCCACGTTGATCACGTCGTCGGTCCTGCCCATCACGTACAGGTAGCCGTCCTCGTCGTAGTAGCCGGAGTCCGCCGTCGAGTAGTAGCCGGGCCGGGGGGCCAGGTAGGTCTCCACGAACCGCTCCTCGCCGTTCCACAGCGTCGGCGTGAAGCCCGGGGGCAGCGGCAGGCGCACGCAGATCGAGCCCTGCTCGCCGGCGGCGGCGGGCCGGCCGTCGTCGTCGAGCACCTCGATCTCGTATCCGGGCACCGGCTTGGTGGGAGAGCCGGGCTTCACGGGCAGCAGCTCCAGCCCGACGCAGTTGGCCGCCATCGACCAGCCGCTCTCGGTCTGCCACCAGTGATCGATCACCGGTCGCCCGAGGCGGTCGCTCGCCCACTGCAGCGTGTCGGGGTCGCACCGCTCGCCGGCCAGGAACAGGGTCCGCAGCGAGCTCAGGTCGTGCTCGGCGATCCGCCTGCCGTCCGGGTCCTCGCGCTTGATCGCCCGGATCGCCGTCGGCGCCGTGAACATCACGTTGACGCCGTGCTGCTCGATCACCCGCCAGAACGCGCCCGCGTCGGGCGTGCCGACCGGCTTGCCCTCGTACAGCAGCGTCGTGCAGCCGTGAAGCAGCGGACCGTAGACGACGTATGAATGGCCGACGACCCAGCCGATGTCCGACGCCGCCCAGTAGATCTCACCTGGCCTCGCCCCGTAGATCGCCTCCATCGACCAATTGAGCGCGACCGCATGGCCGCCGGTGTCCCGCACGATGCCCTTCGGCACACCGGTCGTTCCCGACGTGTACAGGATGTAGAGGGGATCCGTGGCCGCCACCGGCACGCAGTCGGCCGCCGGCGCTCCCTCCAGGAGACGGCTCCACTCGATGTCCTGACCGGGGCGCAGCTCGGCGGGCCCCTCCGGCCGCTGGAACACGATGCAGCGGGGCTGCTCGCCTTCGACCAGCTCGAGCGCGCGGTCGACCAGCGGCTTGTAGGGCAGCACGCCGGACGGGCCGATTCCGCAGGACGCGCAGACGACCGCCTTCGCGCCAGAGTCGGTGATCCGGGCGGCGAGCTCCTCGGACCCGAAACCTCCGAACACGACCGAGTGCACGGCGCCCAGGCGCGCGCACGCGAGCATCGTGAACACCGCCTCGGGGATCATCGGCATGTAGATCACGACCCGGTCGCCGCGGCCCACGCCCTCGCGCGCCAGGGCCCCGGCGAGCCGCGAGACATGGTCGCGGAGATCCAGGTAGGTGTAGCTGGCGACGGTGTCGGTCACCGGGCTGTCATAGATCAGCGCCACCTGCTCGCCGCGGCCGTCGCGCACGTGACGGTCGACCGCGTTGAAGCACGTGTTGAGCCTGCCGTCCGGGAACCATGCAGCGATGGGCCTGTGCGCATGGTCGATGGTCGTCTCCGGCCGGAGATCCCAGTCGATCGCCTCGCTTGCGGATCGCCAGAACCCCTCGGGATCGCGCTGCCACCGACCGTAGGTCTGCTCGTAGCCACCCATCACGAGCTCCTTTCCTCACTCGGTTTGCGATTCATCGTCCGGCGAGCGGCCACAGCGGCAGGACCGTCCGGCCATAGGAAGCCTCGCACACCTCCGCGCAGGCGAGATACCCCGCGAGCGCCGCGGTGACCAGCCCGAGGTATCCACCCCAGTGCACGATCGTCACATGCCCCCCGTAGTTGCCGATGCCCAGCAGCAGGAACGTGACCAGCAGGGCCGAGAGCGCCATCACCACGACCGCATTGGTACGCAGCGACGCGACCAGCATCACGAACGTGAAGATCCCGAACGCGTACATGAACAGTCCGAGTGCGTGGCCGACCTGCGCAGGGGGGATGTCCTTCAGGAAGTACTGGACGATCACGAACAGCGACATCCAGAAGGCCCCGAAGCTGGTGAACAGCATTCCGCCGAAGGTGTTGCCGGTGCGCAGCTGGATGATCCCGGCGATCAGCTGCGCGAGGCCGCCGAACATCAGCGCCACGCCGAAGACCACGGGCTGGACGCCCGGGTTGATCAGATTGGCGTTGACCATGCTGAGCATGAACGTCGTGACCGCGAACGCGGCGAGCGCCAGAGGCGCCGAATTGCCCCAGGCGGGCGCCTGCGGCGTCTGGACAGACACCTCGCCATCCGCTGAGCGCAGGTTGGCGTAGGTCGGCTCCTTGGCGATGCTGGACATGTGGGAAACCCTCCTCGGCTCGAGCCGGTAGTGCAGATCGGGTCGAGGATCCGTCACGGGCCTCGGGCGCGCCAGCCGTCGAAAGGATGGTCCGCGACCCGTCCGAAGGAGGGGTCGCCCTAAGTAGTTTTCCGCGATCGTCGCGGGCCGGCTGCGGATGGTCGGCGGCTCGCCCCGCCCTTACGCTGCCGGCACCGGTCCCTGCCATGCAGCTACAGCACTCTGATGATCTCCTCGCGAGCTCGGTGGGCCTTCAGTCGACGCCCGCCGCGATCGTGCGCGCGGCCGTGGACGTGAGTCGGGAGATCCTCTCGGCCGACAGCACCTTCGCCGCGGTCGGGGACGGCGGCGGCGGCTATCCGATCACGATCATGAGCGGGATCCGGGACCCCAAGTTCAGCGCGATTCACGTGCGGCCGGGCGCGGGTCTGGGCGGCCAGGTGCTGCTGCGCGGCCGCTCGCTGAGCATCGCCGACTATGCGCACGATCCTACGATCAGCAGGGATTTCGTCCATCTCGTGTCCGAGGTCGAGGGCATCGGGGGGATGGCATGCGTCCCGCTCGTCGGTCCCGCGGGCCTCGAGGCGCTGCTGTACGTCGCCTCCAGGATCAGGGAATCGCCCGGCGACGTCGCGATCGGCACCCTGGAGCGGGTCTCGACCTACGCCCGGCTCGGCCTGCAGCACCTTGCGGCCCGCGAGCGTGAGCTCGAGCTCGAGCGCCTGCGCGAGCGCCAGCGGCTCGCGGTCGAGCTGCACGACTCGGTCGCGCAGATGCTGTTCTCGATCGGGGTGGCCGCTCACTACTCGCGCTGCCAGGGCGATCCGGAGACCCTTCTGGCTGCGATGCATGACATCGAGGCGACCGCGGCGAGCGCCCGCCGCGAGCTGCGGGAGACGCTCGAGCACCTCAGCCAGTGCGAGGACGGGATCGGCTTCGAAGCGCGCATCGAGGGCGAGGTGCGCCTCTTCCAGCGCAGCACGGGGTGCACGGTCAGGATCACCCGCCACGGCGACCCGCGCGCGCTGCCCGAACCGGTCGAGAGCCTGATCCTCGACGCTCTGATCGAGGGGCTTCGCAACGCCGTCAAGCACGTCGCCGCGAAGCTGGCGGTGGCGCATCTCGGATACGGGTCCGGCCACGTCACGCTGACCCTGCAGGCGCAGCCCGCCGCGCCGTCGGCGGCGGACGCTCAGAGCAGCTGGCCGGGATCGGGCGCCGGGTCCGGGATCGGCCTGCTCAAGCGGCGGGCGCGCCAGCTGCGGGGCAGCCTGGAGCTGGAGACCCACACCGGTTCGATCAAGGTGCTGAAGCTGGAGCTGCCCACGATCGGCTGCCCGGAGGAGCCGTGAACGCGCTGATCGTCGACGACCACACGGTCGCCAGGCGCGGGCTGCGGACGATCCTCAACGAGAGCTTCGTCCTGGACTGCTGCAATGAGGTCGACAACTGCGAGGACGCGCTCCGGCTCGCCGCCAGGCAGCGGCCCGACCTGGTGCTGGTCGACATGCACATCCCCAACTCGATGCCGGCCCATGAGTTCTGCAGGCAGCTTCGGGCCCTGCTGCCGGCGGCCCGGATCGTGATCGTCACCGCGTTCGACCGCCTCCCGGAGATCCGCGACTGCCTCGCCGCGGGCGCGGACGGATGCCTGCTCAAGGACACCTCTGAGGTCGACTTCACCGCCGCGCTGCGGGCCGTCCGCGCCGGCCAGGCCGTCCTGGATCCGCGGATCGCCCAGCGGCTGGCGGGCGAGCTGGTCGGACACCAGTCACGGGGCGGGGAGCTGCGCCTGACCACTCGCGAGCGCGACGTCCTGCACCTGATTGCGGAGGGCTGCTCCAACCGGGCGATCTCCACGCGTCTGCAGCTGTCGGAGGCGACCGTCAAGGGGTACGTCAGCAGCCTGCTTGACAAGCTGGGGGTCTCCTCAAGGCTTGAGGCGCTGGTCCGCGCATCCGACGCCGGCCTCATCTGACGCGCGGCGCTGTGCGGTGGGGGGCGGTCGGCGGGGGTCCGAGCGCGCCTGGTCGCGGGCGGTTGGGTGCGCGCGCTCGTGGCGTGTCAGGGCCGGCGGCGGCCCCGACCATCGAACGGACCCCTACGCGGTCGCAGGCGCGGTCAGGGCCTTGACGAAATCCTCCAGCTGGTCTGTCCGCCAGCATTCGAACGCGGTGCAGTGGCGCTCGTATGAGGAGATCACCGAGTCGCCGTAGTCCCAGTACAGGCGCGGCTCGGGGTTGAGCCAGAAGGTTCTTCCCGCCCGGGCGCAGATCGCGCCGAACACGTCCTCTCGTGGCGGGCGGCCGTTCGTGCGCGCGTCGCCCAGCACGATCACCGTTGCCCGTGGATGCAGCTCGTCCTCGATCAGCTCCAGCAGCTCGGTCCAGACGCGACCGTAGTCGGTGTACCCGGAGACGTCGGCGACCCCGGCGTCACGTGAGATCGCCTCGCTGGCGGCACGAAAGTCGCGCTCGCGCTCGAACACCTCGGTCACCTCGGAGATCCGCTCTATGAACACGAACGAGCGCAGCTTGCGGAACGAGTCGTGCAGCGCGTGCAGCACGCTCAGGAAGAAGGTGCTCGCGCTGGTGACGCTGGTCGAGACGTCGCAGACCACGAAGATCTCCGGCCGGCGCGGACGTCGCGGCCGGTAGCGCAGGTCGATCGGGACGCCGCCGGTCTGCAGCGAGGCGCGCATCGTGCGGCGCACGTCGACGTGCGCGTGTCGCCGCCGCCCCCTGCGCTCGTGGCCCTGCGTGGCCAGCCGGCGCCGCAGCTGCGCGACCACCCGGTGCACGGCCGCCAGGTCCTGGATCGGGCCGCTCGGCAGAGCCCGGTCCAGCTCGGTCAGCGGCCTCTTCGGGGGCAGGCTCGCGGTCCGCTGGATCATCGCTCGCTCCAGCTCGCGCCGCAGGTGCTGCTCGAACCGGCGCACGCGCTCCCGAGGGAGTCCCGGGCGGCGCGGGTCGTCGGCGGGCAGGCCCGGCTGTGGCTCGGACCTCAGCCCGAGCGCTCGCCTGATCCGCTGCACGTCGACGCCCAGGACCCCGGATCCCTCACCCTGCGCGAAGGCCGCGATCGCCAGGCGCGCCAGATCGCGCATCGCGGACTCCGAGCCGTCGCGGACGGCGGCGGCGATCTGCCGCCGCAGCTCCTCGAGGTCGAGCGACAGCATCTGACCGGCCTCGCCCGCCACCGACTCGCCGACTCCCTGGCGAACGGCCTCCGCCTCGACGGCGCGGAAGAAGAAGCGCTCGAACACGAGCTCGAAGGTGTGGCGCGCCTCCGGTGACTTCGCCAGCGTGGCCGCCAGGGCCTCCTTGAACTGCGACTGCTCGGTCCAGCCGATCTCGCCCAGCGCCGCGAACGCGTCGAGCAGCTCCGAGGTCCCGACGGCCAGTCCCTCGCCGCGAAGCTCCTCCGTCAGCTCCAGCAGCCGCCCGTCGAATCCTCCCGGTCCGCGGGCGGGTACCGGGGCGTACGACCTGCCCTCGGGCCCGCCGGCGGAGGTCATCACGATCGCTGGCGCTATGCCGCGGAGGCGGCCCGCTCCAGCTTCACCCCGACGCGCTCGGCGACGGTGTCCAGGTCGGCTCTGTGCTTGACGATCACGCTCATCGTCGCCCGGAAGGTCGCGGGGTCGATGTCGGTGGCGCCCAGCAGCAGCAGCGCTCGCGCCCAGTCGATCGACTCGGCGATGCTGGGCGGCTTCCTGAGGTCCAGCTCCCGCACCATGCCGACCACCTCCACCAGCCGGCGCGCCACCGTCTCGGGCAGCTCCGGGCAGTGCAGCCGCACGATCTCAAGCTCGTGCTCGAGGTCCGGGTAGTCCAGCCACAGGTACAGGCAGCGGCGCTTGAGCGCCTCGGTCAGCTCGCGCGTGTTGTTGGAGGTCAGCAGCACGACCGGTCTGGTGCGGGCCTCGACCCGCCCCATCTCCGGGATCGAGATCTGGAAGTCCGACAGGAGCTCCAGCAGCATCGCCTCGAACTCCTGGTCGGTCTTGTCGATCTCGTCGATCAGCAGCACGACCGGCTCGGGCGAGGCGATCGCCGTCATCAGCGGGCGCGCAAGCAGAAACTCCTCGCTGAAGATGTCCTGCTGGACATCGTCCCAGCCGGTCTCGTCACGTACGCCGTCCTCGCCGGCGGTTCCGGCCTGGATTCGCAGCAGCTGCTTGCGGTAGTTCCACTCGTAGAGCGCCTTCGCCTCGTCGAGCCCCTCGTAGCACTGAAGCCGCACGAGCCTTCTGCCCAGATATCGCGACAGAGCCTTGGCCAGCTCGGTCTTGCCGACGCCGGCGGGGCCTTCCACGAGCACGGGCTTGCCCAGCTTGGCGGCCAGGAAGGAGACAAGCGCAGTCGACCCTCCTGCCAGGTAGCCCGCCGCCCGCAGCCCGGCCGCGACCGCGTCTACGCCTTCGGGCGACTGGCTCAGGTTGGTGTCGAAGCCGGACATCGAGTCCAAATATAGGGTTCGCCTCGGTGGGGCGGCAGGGTTCGGTTCCGGAGGCGGCAGGGTTCGGTGCGGTGGGGCGGCAGGGTTCGGTGCGGTGGGGCGGCAGGGTTCGGGCCGGTCTCGCTATAGGGTTCGCTTCGGTGGCGCTCCTGCTCGCCTTCGGCCAGTCGCAACTGCACGCGGTTGTCGCCGCGCTCGCGATCGGCATGCTGATCGGGATATTCGGCCATGTGGTGCGCTCGAGGCCGCTGGTCCTCGCCGGGATCCTGGTCGTCGGAGGCGTCAGCGTCTGGTTCTCCTTCATCGCCCAGCCGCGCTGACTCGCCGGCGGTCGCCGTCCAGTTGGAACGGTTGCCGAGCGTAGGGACAGAAGGCGAGCGGGTGAGAGGGACCCCGAGCGGGTGAGGGGGACCCCGGCCAGGTGAGAGGGACCCCGGCCAGGTGAGAGGGACCCCGAGCGGGTGAGAGGGACCCCGAGCGGGTGAGAGGGACCCCGGCCGGGTGAGAGGGAAGCAGGGCGACCG
>JAJZWB010000156.1 GCA_021846845.1 Actinomycetes bacterium
TGGGCGCCGGCTGAACGCCGTGGCAGCGGCGCCGTCGGTCGTGCTGGTCGGGCTCTGCGACGCGCGGGAGGCGGCAGCGGGCGACGCGCAGCAGGCGGCAGCCGGCGACGCGCAGCAGGCGGCAGCAGGCGATGCGCGGGAGGCGGCAGCGGGCGATGCGCGGGAGGCGGCAGCGGGCGACGCGCAGCACGTGGCAGCGGGCGACGCGCAGCACGTGGCAGCGGGCGACGCGCAGCAGGCGGGAGCGGGCGAGCTCGCTCGCCTGCTCGGCCCCGCGCGAGCTCTCGCGGTCGCCCGGACCCTTCTGACGCGGGCGACCGCCTGGGCCGAGACCGTCGCTCCCGGCCGGGTCCGGGTCGCTGCCCCGGCCGCAGTCGAGCAGGCGGCTCGCGCTGCGCTCGGCGCCGGCGGGCCGCTGCTGGTCGTCTGGCCGGAGCTCCCGCGGTGGCCGTCCGAGCACGCGGCGGGCGTGCTGGGCGATCTCGATGCCGGCTGCGAGGTGTCGATCGGTCCCGTGTTCTCCGGCGGGCTGTACCTGCTGGCGCTGACCCGGGACGACCCCGAGCTGCTCGCGCTGGTCCACCGATCGCGGATCGGGCCCGACGCGCTGGGCCCGGCGCTCGACGCGGTCCAGAGGGCCGGCGTCGGCGTCGGGCTGCTGCGTGCCGAGCGCGGGCTTCGGACGGCAGCGGACATCCGCGCCGCGCTTGCCGATCCGCTTCTCGACCGCGAGCTGCGGGCGGTGTTGAGCTAACGTCCCGGTCGCCATCCGGCTGATGCACTGGGGAGTGGTGTAATGGTAGCCCGCCGGCCTTTGGAGCCGTGAGGTCCTGGTTCAAGCCCAGGCTCCCCAGCTGATCCGAGGGCGGCCTTTCGCCGGGCGCGCGCTCGATCGCTCCCGGTGCGCGCTTCGGCGCGTCCGCCGATCGAAGGCGCCGCGCTCCGGCTGTCGCCTCCCGATCGCCTACGATCCCCGCGTGGGCGCGCCCGTCGTCGTCATCCTCGCCGCCGGCCAGGGCACGCGCATGCGCTCGGCGACGCCGAAGCTGCTTCACCCCCTCTGCGGGATGCCTCTGATCGGCTGGCCGATCGGTGCGGCGCTGCAGAGCGGCGCCTCGAAGGTGGTGGTCGTCGACTCCGCGCTGCGGCTGCTGGCCCCGGCGCTGCCCGAGGGCGTGGAGGTGGCCGTGCAGGAGCAGCAGCTGGGCACCGCCGCCCCCGCGCGCGCGGCTCTCGGGCACATTGGCGCCGACGACACCGTGCTCGTGATCACCGGCGACGCGCCCCTGGTGACCGCGGGGACGCTGTCCGCGCTCACGGCCGAGCACGAGCGCTCCGGCGCCGCCGCGACGATCGCGACGATGGTGCTCGAGGACCCACGCGGCTATGGCCGCGTCGTGCGCGCCCCGGATGGAACCGTCGAGCGGGTCGTGGAGACCAAGCAGCCAGGCGACGCGAGCGAGCTCGAGCTGCAGATCCGCGAGGTCAACACCGGGATGTTCGCCTTCGAGGGCGCCGCGCTGGCGCACGCCCTGGCCCTGGTGCGCGCCGACAACGCCCAGGGCGAGCACTACCTGCCCGACGTGCTGCCGGCCATGCGGAGGGCCGAGCGGACCGTGCTCGCCCACGAGCTGAGCGACCCCACCGAGCTGCTGGGCGTCAACGACCGCCTCCAGCTCGCGCAGGTCACGGCGGTGGCCCAGAGGCGGATCTGCGAGCGCCACATGCTCGCCGGCGTGACGATCGTCAACCCGGGCGCGACCACGATCGACGTCGGCGTGGAGATCGCGGCCGACGCGCTGATCGAGCCGTTCTGCACCCTGCGCGGCGCCACGGCCGTCGGCTCTCGCTCGACGATCGGCCCGCACACGACGCTGATCGACGCGACCGTCGGCGAGGAGTCCTCGGTCCTGCACTCACACGTGACGGGCGCGACCGTCGGCGACCGGGTCAGCATCGGCCCGTTCGCCTATCTGCGCCCCGGCACGGTGATGCGCGAGGGCTCGAAGGCCGGCACGTTCGTCGAGATCAAGAACTCGGATGTCGGGCGCGGCTCGAAGGTCCCGCACCTCTCCTACATCGGCGACGCACGGGTCGGCGAGCGCGTGAACCTCGGCGCGAGCACGATCACGGCCAACTACGACGGCTACCGAAAGCACGCGACGACGATCGGCGACCGCGTCAGGACCTCGGTCGACACGACGCTGGTGGCGCCGGTCAGCGTCGGCGACGACGCGTACACCGCCGCCGGGTCGGTGATCACCGACGATGTGCCCCCGGGGGCGCTGGGCGTCGCCCGAGAGCGTCAGCGAAACATCGATGGCTACGCGGAGCGGCGGCGCAGGCGCGCTGAGGCCGAGGCGGAGAGCCGATGAGCGAGTCGGCCGGCGCCCGCCGGGCGTACACTGCGGGCCGATGAGCGTGGCTGAGGCGCAGTCGGTGCCGACGATCATCCGCCGTGACTACGACAAGCGGCTGATGCTCGTCACGGGGCGGGCGAACCCTGATCTGGCGTACAGGATCTCCGACAAGCTCGGCGTCGGGCTGAGCGAGGCCAACACCAAGACGTTCGCCAACGGCGAGGTCTACTGCCGCTACGACGAGTCGGTCCGCGGCGCCGACGTGTTCATCGTGCAGCCGACCTGCACCAACGTGGCGGCCGGCCTGTCGACCAACGACGCGCTCATGGAGCTGCTGGCGCTGGTCGACGCGGCCGTCGGCGGCTCGGCCCACCGCGTGATCGCGGTGACCCCCTGGTACGGGTACGCGCGCCAGGACAAGAAGTCCTCCCCGCGGGAGCCGATCAGCGCGCGGCTCGTGGCCCGGATGCTCGAGGCGGCCGGGATCGACCGGATCCTGACGATGGACCTGCATTCCGGCCAGATCCAGGGCTTCTTCCAGAAACCCTGCGACCACATGACCGGTCTGTTCATGCTCACGCAGTACTTCCAGGACCTCGGCCTGGAGGATCTGGTCGTGGTCGCTCCGGACGCCGGCCGCGTGAAGCTGAACAAGCGCTTCGCGGCCAAGATCGGCGCCGACCTGGCGATCCTCAACAAGGAGCGTCCCGCCCAGCAGGTGGCCGAGATCAGCTACGTGATCGGTGACGTGGCCGGAAAGACGGCGCTGCTGGTCGACGACATGATCGGCACCGCGGGCACCCTGGCCGCGGCCGCGCAGGCCGTCCGGGACGCCGGGGCCAGTCGCGTGTACGCGGCCGCGACCCACGGCAACTTCTCCGG
The DNA here is from genome assembly GCA_021846845.1 of Actinomycetes bacterium. Taxonomy (GTDB): domain Bacteria; phylum Actinomycetota; class Thermoleophilia; order Solirubrobacterales; family Solirubrobacteraceae; genus Palsa-465. The sequence continues at coordinate 3,243 of JAJZWB010000156.1, forward strand.
CAATGCGTGGGAGAACCTCGCCACGGCCGGCTTCGAGCAGGTGGTCGTCACCGACACGATCCCGCTCCCGCCCGGCGCGCCGGCCAACGTGCGTGTCCTCTCGTGCGCCGATCTGCTGACCAACTCGATCCGCCAGATCTTCACCGACGGCTCGGTGAGCGACGTGTTCGGCGGCGAGAACCAGCTGTTCTGAGAGCCGCGATCGCCGCCGGCGTGAGCGACCGCGCGCGGATCCAGAGCGAGGTCGCCGCAAGGCTGATGGACCTGCTCGGGCTCGACGAGGACGAGCTCTGCGCGACGCTCGGCGCCGACCCGCTTAGCATCCTCTCCGGGCAGCTGGACCATCGGCCGGAGCTGGCGATCCTCGATGCGCTCCTGGCGGACGCGCGTGAACGTGCCGGCTCGGCCGTGCTGCGGCGCTGGTTGCGTGCGCCGGGGCCGCGCGGTCGCCCGATCGACGCCCTCCTGAGCCGCGACTTCGCGAGCTTCGAGGATGCGCTCGGTGAGCTTGAGTCCCGCGGCTTCGTGCTCCGGGCGGGCGGCGGCTCCGGAGTCGAGGGCGAGACCCGTGGTGGCGGCCGTGGGTGAGCCGTTCGTCCACACGCTCCGCGTCCGCTACTCCGAGTGCGATCTGCAGGGTGTGCTGTTCAACGCCCACTACCTCGCCTACGTGGATGACACGGTCACCGAGATGTGGCGTGCCGCCTTCGGCGGCTACATGGCGATGCTCCAGCGCGGCGTCGACCTCGTCGTCGCCGAGGCAGGCGTGCGCTTCCGGGAGCCGGCCAGGTTCGACCAGGAGGTCGCGATCGAGGCGCGGGTGACCCGGATCGGGACCACCAGCGTCGGCTCCGAGTACCGCTTCACCCGCGACGGCCGGCTGCTGGCGGACGCGAGCCTGCGCCACGTCTTCGTCGATCCGGCGACCGGTGCCAAGGCGCCGATCCCGGACTGGGCGCGCACGGGGCTGGCGCGCTGGCTGGTCACGCCGCCCGCCGCATCCGGTCCCTAGTCGCGCTCCTCGCTTCGATTCGGCGCCTTGGGCCAGGCTCCGATGAGGTGGTGGAACGCGCGCGCGAACGTGCGGTCCACGCCCGCCGCGACGCCCGCCATCACCCCGGCTCGCAGCGCTTGGCCGGCGATCGTCTTGGCGGTGCTCCCCTGGCCGCTGCCGGGGACCGGCGGCGGCGCTTCGTCGATCCCCGACCACAGGCTGCGGAAGACCGCCACGCCGATCCGGCGCGAGAGGATGCCGGCGACCAGCCCGAGGGGCTTGTAGAGGAGCCTGATGAGCGCCATCGGCTGCGCAGCCTAGTGCAACTGTCGGAGCGCACCGGTCCCGCCCCCGGCCGCACGGCCCCATCCGGCGCTCAACACATCCGTGTTGCCGCCGATCTATCTTCTGGAGGGCCATGTTCGATCAGTCTCCGGAAGATGGCGGAGGAGCGGCGGAGGATCTGCTTGCCAGGGCGCTGATCGACGACTCGTGCACCGTCGCCGCGTCGCTACCCGTGCGCGGTCTGCCGCTGACCGAGGCCGCCACGGTCGTGTTCTGCGGAAGGCGCGATCTGAGCACGCTCCAGACCTACGTCACCTGCGGCCGGCGCACCGGCGGCGCGAGGGTGCCCGCGAGCGCTCTGCTGCGCGTGCCATGCGACCTTGATCTCGCCGACGCGAGCGACCGCGAAGAGGCCGAGCTGATGTACGTCGAGCAGGCGACGGCGATGCGAGACGCGCTCGTCGGCGCCGACACGGTGCTGGATGTCTGGCGTGAGTCGCTGGCTCGCATGGCCGGGGGACGGGTCACGGTGGACCACTCGCTCGAGCTACCCGTGCGCCTCCCGGCGCACCGCCTGCTCCCGACCGCGCTGGTCGCGACCGACTCGCAGCTGGTGGTGACGGCCGTCTGCAGCGCGCGGACGCTGGCCGACGGGCGACCGCCGATGGGGATCGCGTGCGCCCAGCAGGACCTGGCCGAGGTCTACCCGCTGGCCGACGATCCCGAGCGCTGCATGGAGGACTTCCTGGAGCACGCCGCCGAGCACGCGCGCGAGCTGGCCTGGCGGCTGGACCGGCAGGAGGCGTCGGTCCAGCGCTTCCTGGAGCTCAACGGCTGAGCTCGTCGGCGGCCCCGCGGAACGGCTGAGATCGTCGGCGGCCCCGCGCACACGGATGGCGTCAGCGCCGCTCGCCCCGGTCCGTGGCTCGGGTCAGCGGCGCTCGCCGCCGCCGACGCGGTGTGGCGTGCGGACCGGGCGGCGTGCAGGCTCGCGTGCGGGCCGGCGATCGCGGCGGGGCCGGTGGTCGGCGAGCCTGCCGTGCTCGCGCAGGCGCACCTTCGACTGGACGGCGTCCAGCAGCGGAATGCCGCCCCGCGGCGGCTTCGGAGGCGTCGGCGGGCGCTTGGGCCCGCGGCCCCAGCCGTCCTCGCCACCCTCGTCGCTGCGCCGGTCCGGTGCGGGCGGGTTGTCGCGCAGGGCTGGCAGCAGCAGCAGACCCACCGCCGCCAGGCCTATCAGGTGCACCCCCCCGATCAACAGGGCCACCGCTTCCCCGCTCATGGTCGAAGATTAGCGCCGCGTTGGGCTTCGCGCCAGTGGTCCCGGGCTGTGGATGGCGGTCGGGAAGCCAGTTCTCCCGAAGGCCGCTACCATCGGACGCCGCCGATGCAGCAGAGTTCTTCGACAGTCCTGGAAGCGCAGCCGCGCGAGCCCTCCGGCTCCCGCCAGGCTCGTCGCCTGCGCCGTGACGGCCAGGTGCCCGGCGTGCTCTACGGCGGCGGCGAGCAGCCCGTCGCCTTCCAGGTCTCGGCCCGCACGCTTCGCCACGCGCTGGCCGAGCGCGGGGCGGTGATAGAGCTCAGGCTGGGCGATCACGGAGGTCCCGCCGTCGTCAAGGAGCTCATCCGCCATCCTGTCACCGGTGAGACGGTCCACCTGGACCTGCTCCGGGTTCGCCTGGACCAGAGGATCCAGGCGACGGTCGCGATCGAGCTCACCGGCGCTGAGGACTCGCCCGGAGTGCGCAGCGGAGGGGTCCTGGAGCACATGATCCGGGAGCTGAGCATCGAGGCGCTTCCGAACGACATCCCGGACTCGATCACTCACGACGTCTCGTCGATGCAGATCGCCGACACGCTGACGGTGGCGTCTGTCTACGCGCCCTCCGGCGTGACCCTCCTCGACGATCCGGAGACGATCCTCGCCACGATCACCCCACCGCGCGTCCAGGTGGAGCCCGTCGAGGAGATCGAGATGGAGACCGAGATCGTCGGCCAGGCTCAGGCCGAGGAGGTCGCCGCCGAGGAGAGCGGCGACGAGGTCTCCGAGAGCTCCGACGCCGAGTAGGCGGAGCGCTTGCCGGGGCGGGCGGGGGGCGTGTCAGCGCCCGTCGACTGGCTGATCGTCGGCCTGGGAAACCCCGGCGCCGAGTACGAGGGCACACCCCACAACGTCGGGTTCGAAGTCGCGCGGCTGCTGGTCGAGCGCTGGGGACTGGGCCGGCCCAGGAGCCGCTGGCGCGGGCTGGTCAGCGAGGGGCGCACCGGGCCCGGGGGGCCTCGGGTCGCGGTCCTGATGCCCCAGACCTACATGAACGACGCCGGACGCTCGGTCGGTCCGGCGCGCGGGGAGCTGCGCGTCGAGCTCGATCGCCTGCTGGTCGTCCACGACGAGATCGACCTTGCTTTCGGGGACATCAGGGTCCGCCTCGGCGGCGGCCTGGCCGGCCACAACGGCCTTCGCTCGGTCCGCGCCGCGCTCGGCAGCTCCGACTTCCGGCGTGTGCGCGTGGGCGTCGGGCGCCCGCCGACGACGGATCCCGACCGGGTCGCCGCGTTCGTGCTGGGGCGCTTCCGCGAGCCGCGTGATGAGGTCCGGGCGCTCGTCGAGCGGGCGGCGGATGCGGCCGAGGGCGCGATCGCGGCGCCGGACGGGCACGAGGTGGGCGGCTCCTAGCCGGGCCGAGGGCGCGATCGCGGCGCCGGACGGGCACGAGGTGGGCGGCTCCTAGACCCTATGTAGGTCGGTCGGGCGGGTGGTGATCCGGTAGACCGGTCGGCACCTCGCGCAGAGATGTGCGGGGACTGGACGTCGGGAATGGGCCCGGCGTCGACACCCCAGCTCTGGGAGGTGCCGACCGATGCGCAGTATTTCGCTGG
>JAJZWB010000027.1 GCA_021846845.1 Actinomycetes bacterium
CGTGCTCTCGAACGCACGCCGATCAGCATCGTGCCTGCGCCGGCTCCGCTGCCGGTCCAGTTCCGCGCGCCCGCCGCGGCGCGGTTTCGTGTGACGGCACGCAGGCGCCCGGCGGGCTGCGTGCCGCCGGGGGTGGCCGCGGTGCTGCCGGCGGGCCGCGTGCCGCCGGTGCCGACGCGGGCCCCGGTGCTGCCGGCGGGCTGCGTGCCGCCGGTGGTGGCCGCGGTGCTGCCGGCGGGCTGCGTGCCGCCGAAGCTGGCCGCGGTGCTGCCGACAGCTGGTGTGCCGGCGCCGCCGACAGCCGGTGTGCCGGCGCCGCCGACAGCCGGTGTGCCGGCGCCGCCGACAGCCGGTGTGCCGGCGCCGCCGACCGTCAGGGTGGTGCACGTCGGGGCCGATCCGCCCCCGCTGGGCGTGATCTGGGCGGCGTCGCCGGAGCCTCCGGGCACGGTGCCCGCCTGGCTCGGCGGGCCCGCCTGCGCACCGGCCGGGGGAAGGAGCTGCGCGGTTGAGATCGTCTGCCCTCCGGCCGGCGCCGGTGAGGGGGCGCTGCCGGCGGCCTGGCCTCCGATCGCCGACTGCGCGCCGGCGATGGTGGCAGCGGCGCAGCTGGTCGTCCGGCTCGCCGCTCCCGTCTGGGTGGATGTCTGCGCGTTGCCGCCCAGCAGGTAGAGGTTGTCCGGGTTTGCGATCTCGGTGAGATTCGGGGTGCGGACCGGGTCGGCGGGCCGCTGGGCGGACTGCGCGCGAACGAGGCCGGGAGCAACGGGCGGCTGGATCGCGGCAGCGGGGCCAGCGCTCTGCGGCATCGGCCGCACGCTGAGAGCGACCGACCGCGCCGCGTGCCGGTGCTGTTGCGACCGTGCGGCATCGAAGGCCCGAACGTGGTGCGCGCGGTGGGGGGGCGGGGGGGCGATGTGCTGCAGCTCCAGGGCGCCGCCCGCGGTGACCGCCGCGGCCGCGATGATCGTCACCACATGGCCGGCGGTGGCGATCGCCCCCGCGCTCGCCGCGGCGCCACCTCCGGTCAGCCCGCTCGCTGCCACGGCTCCACCGCCCAGCGCGGTGCCGCCACCCAGCACGGTGCCGCCGCTCAGCGCCGTGCCGCTGCCGGCCGACACCCCGGAGGCGCCGCTGCCGGCCGCCGCGCCTGTGCCGGACGCGCCCCCGACGCCCAGCAGCTTGGCGGCGACGCCGATCGGCCCGAGCGTCGGCACGAGGCCGGTCAGCCCCCGGCTCACACCGCGGACCTCGGACCGGAACTCCCGACACCCGGGGCAATCCCGCAGGTGGCGTCGGCTCAGGCCGCTCATCCTGACTCCACGGTCGTGGGCGACGACCAGGTCCTCGCGGATGGCCGCGCAGGCGGTCTCACGCGCCTCGCTGGCACGCGCCAAACCGATCCGTGCCCGGACCAGCAGCGACTTGACCGCCGGTACCGAAACCGACAGCGCCCCGGCCACGTCGGCGTACGTCATCCCGGAAAGCTCGCGCATCAGCAGCGCCGAGCGCTGCTGATGCGGCAGCCGGCGCACGTCGTCGACCAGCCGCTGCAGCGCGTCACGCTGCTCCAGCCGCGTCACCGGGTCGTCGCCGCCGGGTCCGGCCGCCAGTGTCGCCGTCTCGTCGCAGGCCACCGCCTGAGGGCGGCGCAGCTCGTCGATGCAGCGGTTGTGCGCGATCCGGTAGAGCCATGCTCGGAGCGCGAGCTCGCGGTCCGATGCGCGCAGGCTCCGGTACGCACGGACGAAGACGTCCTGAACGGCGTCCTCGGCGTCCGCGGGCGAACCGGCCAGCATCTGGCGCGAGTAGGCGAGCATCCGCGGGCGGTAGCGGTCGTGAATCGCGCGGAACGCCTCCTCGTTCCCGGATCGGAACAGCGAGACGAGCTGCTCGTCGGAGCGGAGGCGCAAGAGTGGCGCCCCGAGCGAGACGCGCGCGCGGGAGAGCCCTGCCGATGCTGGGAGAGCGGAGGCTTCCACCTTGACCCAGGCCCATGCTAACGGCTGAGGCGGCGCCCGAGTGAGGATCGGGCCGGCCAGCGCGGCCAGGACATCGCCCGTGCGGCCCTGATCCGAGCGCCCGCGCGGCGCGTGCTGGGGGCACCCGCGCGATCGGCCCGTCAGGGGCCATTCCAAGGCTCAGGTTGAGGTTGAGAGTATGCCCGGATAGCCGGGCTTCGGCGCATTGCGCGGCCTGGCCTGTAGCCTGCGGCTCCGATGGATGCGGCGTCGGGAATCGGTCTGCCAGTGGCCTTTGGCGCGGGGCTGATCTCCTTCCTCTCTCCGTGCGTTCTGCCGCTGGTGCCCGGCTACATCTCCGCCGTGGCCGGCGGCCCACCGGGCGAGGTCCGCACCCGCAGGGTGGTGGGTCCGAGCCTGCTGTTCGTGGGCAGCTTCTCGTTCATCTTCATGGCGCTCGGGCTGCTGGGCCAGCGCGCGCTGCGGACGGCCCTCACCGGCCCTGCGGCGCTGAAGGTCTCGGGCGCCCTGATCGTGGCGATGGGCCTGCTGTTCGTGCTCGCTCCCCTGGTTCCGTCGCTCTCCCGCGAGTGGCACGTGGACCGGCTGATGGAGCGTGCCGGACGCGGAGGTCCAGTGCTGGCCGGCGCGGCGTTCGCGCTTGCGTGGACACCCTGCACCGGACCGACGCTCGGCGCGATCATCACCGCCGCCGGCACCTCGAGCTCCGCGGCTCACGGCGCGATCCTGCTCGCGGCCTACTGCGCCGGCCTGGGCGTCCCGTTCCTGATCACGGGCCTGGCGTTCGGCACCGCGACCTCGGCGTTCGGGGTGATCAAGCGTCACTACCCGGCCGTGATCGGGACCGGCGGGGTCGTGCTGGTGGCGATGGGGGTGATGATCTGGACCGGCGAGTTCACCCAGCTGAACATCACCGTCAGCCACTGGCTGCAGACGCTCGGGTTGCCGAACCTCTCCAGCGACACATGAGCCCGGTGGCTGGGGCGATCAGCGCCGCCCGGCGGCACGATCCGGGCGGTCTCGACCGTGCCGACGACCTGTGTCGGCGGCTCGATCAGTCGTAGCCCGGCTCGCCCGGCAGCACGATCCGGGCGGTCTCGCCCGTGCCGACGACCCGTGGCTGAACGGGCTTCACCGTCCGACCGCGCGCGTAGTCGAGCAGCTGCGCCGCCGAGCCGAAGCGGTCCAGCTGTTGCAGGTGCTTGATCGTGGGAAACACGAGCAGGATCTCGCCCCGGCGGGCGGCGGCCAGCGCCCCTGACGGCGTGAACCAGCGCACGTCGATCATCTCCGAGCCGTCGATCCGCGGCTCGGCGTCGGGCGGAGCACACGCGAGGAAGAACCAGGTGTCGAAGCGGATCCTGACGGCCGCCGGCGTGATCCAGTGGGAGAAGGCGACGATCTCGCCCGGATCTGGGAGCAGGACCCCGGCCTCCTCGTCAAGCTCCCGCACCGCGGCTGCGCGCAGGCCGTGCTCGCCTTCCCCGTCGCCCTCGCTGACGGCCCCTCCCGGGAACACCCACGCGCCGCCCATGAAGCGGGCCGCGGGGTTGCGCTGCGCAAGCAGCACCTCGAGTCCGCCGTCGCCGTCACGCAGGAGGATCACGGTCGCCGCCGGCCGGGGGACCGTCTCAGGGCCGTCGTGGAGGTGCTCGCCGGGCCCTGGCCGTACGCCATCCATGCTCTGACCCTACAACCCGGCGAGGTCATCGGCGGCGCGCGGGACCGCTACCCTAGTCGCCCGATGAGATACGTGTGCGAATCGTGCGGGTTCATCTACGACCCTGAGATCGGCGATCCCGACGGCGGCATCCCGCCCGGAACGGCGTTCGAGGACATCCCGGACACCTGGTTCTGTCCGGTGTGCGGCGCGCGCAAGCGGGATTTCGTCCCGTACGACGCCTAGGCGTCCGGACACACCTGGCGCCTGACTTCCGGGCCGCGGCGCGTACCCGTGATGGATGCGATGTCAACCACGGTCATGGGTGAGCGTCGCCTCGCGCCAGGTCGCCGCGGCAGCGCGGCCTTTCCCCGGTCGCGCGATCACCCCGCCGAGACCGTGCGACCTCGGAGACGGTCACCGCGAGCCGGAACGGGCGGCTCACGCTGCGCGCCGGGTCCGTTTGGGCGCCTCGTGGTCGAAGACGCCCGCGGCTGCCTTCGCCCGCGATGCGCCGTGCTGCTGTTCGGCGCCTGCGCGATGCCAGTCCGCCGGCGCGTCGGCAGCGGCCTGCGGCTGGTGGCCGAGTGCGCGCGCCACGCTCCCGAGCCGGCGCGCGGCGTCGTCCAGTTCCCCCGGATGATGGGTCGCCATCGCAGTGAGTCGCAGCCGCGCGACCGGGTTCGCGACCAGCGGCGGCAGCAGCGAGTCGATGAACAACCCGTGCCGGAGGGCCTGCTCGCAGATCGCGGCGGCGAGCCTGGGATCATGGACCGGCGGCGCCATGATGTGGGAGCGCGACGCGCCGGTGTCGAACCCCTCCCGCTCGAGCCCGCTGCGGAGGGCAGACGCGTTGACCGCGAGCCTGCGAACCCGCTCCGGCCGCTCGCGCAGGAGCTCGAGGGCCGCCAGAGCGCCGGCCACCGCGGGCGGCGGGAGGGCGGTGGATGCGGCGAACGCCCGTGCGGCGGAGACCAGGTAGCGACCCATGTCGCGATCGCACGCGACGAATGCGCCGTAGGCGCCGAGCGCCGAGCCGAGCGTTCCCGTGATCACGTCCACGTGGTCCTCGAGACCGCCGGCGGCGAGCGCCCCTCTCCCGTCGGGCCCGATCGCACCGAAGGCGCTGGACTCGTCGACCACGGTTCGGATCCCGACGCGCTGAGCCAGCGTCGCGATCTCACGCAGCGGCGCGAGATCGCCGTCGAGGGAGAACACGGACTCGGTCACGATCAGCGCGGCCCGACCCTCGGCCTGCTCTATGCCCCACGTGAGGTGCTCGACGTCGTGGTGGTCGTACACGAACACGTCGGCTCGCGACAGTCGGCAGCCGTCGACCAGCGCCGGGTGGTTGAGCTCGTCGGAGAAGATCGTGTCCCCGGGTCTCGCCAGGGCAGCGATCACGCCCGCGGTGGCGGCCTCGCGTGAGCCGAGCAGGAGCGCGGTCTCGCGTCCGACGAACTCGGCCAGGCTCTCCTCGGCACGGCGATGGATCGTCATCGTGCCCGACGCCAGGCGTGGTGCGCCGGCTCCCACGCCCCAGCGCACAGCCGCGTCGGCGGCGGCCTCCCGGACACGCGGGTGATCGGCCAGGCCGAGGCAGTTGTCCGAGCACAGAAGCAGGACGGGCTTGCCGTCCAGCACCACGTGGGGTCCCTGCGGGCCGCTCACCAGACGGGTGCGACGCTGAAGGCCGAGGGCCTTCAGTTCGTCCAGCCGCGCTTGGATCTGGATCATGGCGGACCCACCATAGGGACGGCGTCGGACAGATCGTGCGCATGGTGACCAGGATGCTGTCCGACAGCTGGCCCGGCGTCCGACCCGGGCGGCCGGTCGCCGCGCCGGATGCTGTCCGACAGCTGGCCCGGCGTCCGACCCGGGCGGCCGGTCGCCGCGGAGCCGGATCCGATCTATGATCGGCCGGTGGCCCCCGATCGCCTGCACTTCACGGACTCCGACGAGGCCAACGCGCTGATCGCCGAGGATCCGATGGCCCTGCTGATCGGGTTCGCACTCGACCAGCAGGTCTCGGTGCAGAAGGCGTTCGCCGGCCCGCTCGCCATCCGCGAGCGGCTCGGCACGATCGATCCGGAGGCCCTTGCGGGGGCCGAACTGGAGCCCGTGTTCGCCGCCAGGCCCGCAATCCACCGATTCCCCGGCGCGATGGCCAGGCGCGTGCGGGATCTCGCCGCGCACATCTGTGACCGCTACGGCGGCGACGCGGCCCGCGTGTGGAACGACGCGTCCGACGGTGCCGAGCTGCGCGCCAACCTAGCCGCGCTTCCCGGTTTCGGCGAGATGAAGGTCAAGTCGCTGGGCGCCGTGCTGGCGAAGCGGTTCGGCGTTGCGGCGGCGCAGGATCTGGTGCCGTCGCACCCGACGCTCGGCGACGTAGACTCCGCGGAGGCTCTGGCCCAGTACCAGTCCGCCAAGCGCGCTCACAAGGCCCAGTGGATGGCGGAGGCACCGGGCGGACCCGGGCGCTAGCGCGGGTCTCGGGGCGCGACGCTCAGCGTCCCGTCCACTGCGGAGGTCGCTTCTCCGCGAAGGCCCGGAGCCCCTCACGGAAGTCGTCAGAGCTCAGGCTGTCGACGCGCAGCGCCAGCAGCTCCCGCTCGATGGCGTCCGTCACCGTCGCACGGCCGTCAAGCAGCGCCCCGATGACGCGCTTGTTGCCGCGCTGCGCGAGCGGCGCGCGGGCCGCGATCTCCGTTGCGAGCGCGATGGCCGCCTGGGAGAGCTGATCCGTGCCGGCGACCCGGTTCACCAGGCCCCACGCAAGCGCCGTGGCGGAGTCGATCCGGGTGGCGGTGAGGAACAGCTCACGCGTGCGCGGCCCTCCGATCGCGTCTACGAACCTCCGGAGCCCGGTGTGCGAGTAGACCAGGCCGAGCCTGCCGGGCGGCATCCCGAAAGTCGCCGGTTCGGCGGCCACGCGCAGATCGCAGGCCAGCGCCAGCTCGAGCCCTCCGCCGATCGTGTGGCCGTTGAGCGCCGCAACGACCGGCCACGGGTGCTCGTCCAGCGCCTGAAGCGCGGTCTCGAACGGGTTCGCCACCAGGGCTCCCGCCCGCTCGGCGACGGTTCCGTCGCCCAGGTCGCCGACGTCGTAGCCGGCGGAGAAAACGGTCCCCTCGCCGGTGAGCACAACGCACCGGGCCGTCAGCTGCGGCAGCGTGCCGGCCAGCGCGTCCAGGATCGGCCGGTCGAGCGCGCCCCGCTTCTCGGGATTGGAGATCGTCAGCCGCGCCACTCCGGGCGCGGGCTCGTCGACCAGCAGCCGTCCGCTACTCGATGACAACGAGCGGATCGCCCTCGGACACCGACTGGCCCTCGCTGCAGAGGACCTGGGTCACCACCCCGGAGTCCTCGGCCTCGACCGGCATCTCCATCTTCATCGACTCGAGGATCACGACCGGGTCGCCCTCCTCGACGGTGTCGCCGACCTCGACCTCGATCTTCCAAACGGTGCCCGTGATGTGGGCCTCGACCTCCGGCAACGCACCCGCCTCCTGTGCTCGCGGCTTGAGGCCGCAACGATAACGGGCCGCGTCGACGTGCAGCGCGCCGCCGCTCTGCACGAAAAGCACGGTCGTTGCGTGGTCCGCCCCCCGGGTGTCATTGACTGGCGGAGATGGTGGAGGTTCGATCCATACGGCACAAGCCCCAGCGATGCCCGACTCCGACCTGTTCATGAGCTCGCTCAGCCGCCGCCAGCTCGCGCGGCGTCGGCCGGGACGGCTCAGGCGCTCGCCGGTGGCCGCGATCGCGCTTGCGGCGTTGATCGTCGCGGTTGCCTGCGGGCTGGCGCTCGTGCTCGCGAGCGGCGCGGCCTGACGGGCGGGGGAGCGGCCTGACCGGCGAAGGAGCGGCCTGACCGGCGGGGGAGCGGCCTGACCGGCGGCGACGGCCGCGGCCCCCTGCCGCCGAGGCTCGCCCGCGGGCCGCGACGGCGTAGCCTGATTGCAGACGCCATGCCCGCCGAAGACCAGACCGCACTCGACATCGACCTGCTGGCGGCGTCGCTGCGGGCGGACGCCGGAGACCTCGGGACCTTCGTCGAAGCCCTCGCCGTCAAGCTTGAGCAGGCGGTCCCGGGGGCCGTCTCCGTGGAGCGCCGACGGAACGGGATGCTCGGGCCCAAGCGCGTCCGGCGGATCGCGCTCGACGCGGGCGGCCTGCGCCTGGAGCTGGTGGCCGGCGGCGCGGCCGTGCAGACGTTCTGCTCGCGGACGTCCGGCGGGATCGTGCTCAAGCGCGAGCAGCTGAGCACCGACGCATGGCTGCAGGCTCTCGGCGAGGCGCTCGCCGCGGCCGCGCGCAGCTCAACGCAAACTCGGCAGGCGCTGGAGCGGCTGCTGCACGAATAGGAGGCGGAATGGGATTTCTCAGGCGCGACGACGACGCGAGAGCGGCCGAGCCAACGGCGCCCGCTTGGGAGCCCCAGGCCGAGGCGGCGCCGCACGCCGCCGCCTACGAGGCGGGCTCGCTCGCCGGGATCCCCGAGTCCGGCCTGGAGCGGATCGCGCGGATGAAGCGGGACGCCCAGCGCGGCTTCTTCACGTCCGACCTGTCGGTGAACGAGTTCCTGCTCGTGAAGGAGGCCGGCTTCGAGCCGCTCGGGCTCGTCCTCGGCAGCTCGATCTACCACATCGGCTACCAGCAGGCGATGTGGAACCAGAACCAGGAGATGGGCGTCCTGACGCAGGCGATGTACCACGCGCGCGAGCTGGCGATGACCCGCATGGAGGAGGAGGCCGACCAGCTCGGCGCCGACGGGGTCGTCGGCGTGCGGCTCGACATCGGGCGCTACGAATGGGGCCCCGACCTGGCCGAGTTCATCGCGGTTGGGACCGCCGTCAAGCACCGTGGCGGCGAGCTGCACCGTGCGCCCAACGGACGGCCGTTCACCTCGGACATGAGCGGCCAGGACTTCGCGACCCTGCTGCGGGCCGGCTACCGTCCGGCGGGCCTGGTGATGGGCAACTGCGTCTACCACGTTGCCCGCCAGGGGATGATGGCCGCCTTCCGCCAGGTCGGGCGCAATCTCGAGATGCCCAACTTCACCCAGGCGCTGTACGAGGCGCGCGAGCTGGCGATGGAGCGGATGCAGGTCGAGGCCGACGAGCTGGCGTCGGAGGGGATCGTCGGCGCGCGTATCGTGGAGCGCAGCCATGGCTGGGGCAGCCACGTGATCGAGTTCTTCGCGATCGGCACGGCCGTGGTCTCCGTGAGTCCCGACCACCAGATCGAGCGCCCGGCGCTGGTGCTTCCGCTCCAGGGCTAGACGTGCTCGGATCGCCGCACCCCGGTTCGGGTCGGGGCCGTGGCGCCGGTCGTGGTCGCGTCGGCGCCGCGCCATCTCGGTCGGTCGCGCTCTCGTCGCGGGCCCTGGGCTCTGGGCGCGCGCCCGCCATGGTGACCGGGCGCGCCCGCCCCGGAGGGCGGTCGCGCGCCCCTACCGGCCGCCGCTGCGAGGAGACGGCGCCGTTCGGCCGCTGAAGTATCGTCGGGGCCGCGATGCCGGACGTCGAGATCAGGCCCCAGCGATACCGCGACGAGCGGCCGGCGGAGTTCTTCCAGCGGTTCCATGAGCGCGTGCGCTCCAGCGAGCCCGACGCGCACGTCTACGAGGTGGTGCGGATCGTGACCGTCAGCTACGCGCTGCTCGCGTTTCGCGCGCGCGGCCTCGGGTCTGAGAACGTGCCCGCCGGCCCGGTGATCCTGGCTCCCAACCACGCCTCGTTCATGGACCACTTCTTCACCGGCGCCTTCGTGCGCCGGCGGATCCAGTTCATGGCCAAGTCGCAGCTGTTCACCGGCGCGGTGCCGCAGTACATCTTCAGCCACGGCGGGGTCTTCCCCGTGCGTCGGGGTGCGCAGGACGAGGAGGCGTTCATCAGCGCCTACAGGATCCTGGAGCGTGGCGGGGCGGTCGGCATGTACTGCGAGGGGGGGCGCAGCCGGACCGGTCGGATGGCCGATCAGGCCCGGCCCGGGATCGGCCGGCTCGCCCTGCAGTCCGGTGCGCCGGTGGTTCCGGTCGCGATCCTCGGGTCCCACCAGGTCCGCAACTGGAAGCGGGGGCGATTCCCGCGCGTCACGGTCCGCTACGGCAGCCCGTTCCGCTTCGAGCGCGTGCCGGATCCGGGGCGCGACCAGCAGCAGCAGGCTGCGGATGTGATCCTCCGTCGGATCAGGGGGATGCATGACGAGCTCGAGCGTCTGGGCCATCGCGGAGCGCTGCGAGCCGCGCGCCGCGGCGAGCTGCGGTGACCCATCACCTGGAGCCCACGCCGCGATGAACGAGCCGAGACCGCAGCCCGCGATGAACGAGCCGAGACCGCAGCCCGCGATGATCGAGCCGGAACCGCTGGTGCGATGACCGAATCGGAGCCCGAGCTGCTTCGGCCCGGACTTCTGGCCGATCGCCGGATCGCTCTCTGCGGGGTCGCCGGTGGCGGGATCGCGGGTCGGCTGGGAGAGCTCGGGGCGCGGTTGGAGACGCTCGGCGAGGACACGCTCGCCGACGAGGATCAGTCCGCGGCATGGGCGCGCGAGCGCGCTCCGCTGGACGCTCTGCTGGTGGATGCGAGAGCTCGGTTCTCCGACGGTGGGCCCGACGGGCTCGAACGCTCGCTGGATCTGGCCTGGCGCGCGGCCAGGGCGGTGGCGACCGGCGCGCTGATCGAGTCAGAACGGCCGGGGAGGCTGCTTCTGATCGCCCCGCCGGCGAACGCCGGCGAGCATGCGCAGGCGGCCCGCGCGGCGCTTGAGAACCTCGCCCGGACGCTCTCGGTCGAATGGGCGCGGTTCGGGATCACGGCGGTGGCGCTCGCGCCCGGCGACGACACCGGCGAGCCCGAGCTGGCTTCGGTCGCGTCATACCTGATCTCGCCGGCGGGCGCCTACTTCAGCGGCTGCGTCATGAGGCTCGGCTCGCTCCGGCCCGCCTCATAGGAGGTTCTTACACCGCTCTCACGCGGCCGCTACGCCGGTGCTCGACCGTCCGCTCCATGACGGTGGAGGACAGGGCTTCCGGACCCGGAAGGAGCGAAGGCGCCGCCGCGCCGGCTGGGGCTCGTGGATGACCGGAGCCCGTGAGCACATCCACTCGTTCCCCTGCTTCGGCGGGGAGTGCACGGTGATCGTTGCCGACGCGGAGCATGACGCTCAGGCCGCCACGGCCGCGCTCGAGGCGCGAGCCGCGCTGCTCACCTGGCACCGGCGCTTCTCCCGGTTCCGCGCCGATAGCGAGATCTCGTTCCTGAACCGCGCGCCGTACCGGGTCGTCAGGGTCAGCCCGCTCATGGCGAGGATCGTGCGGGCCGGGCTCGACGCCGCGCGCGAGACGGGCGGCCTGGTCGATGTGACGCTCGCCGCTGAGGTCGTGCGCGCCGGCTACTCGGACCACCTTGAGCCGGGCTGCCGGCAGACCACCGGCGAGGCGCTGGACGGCGCCCCAGCCCGCCGTCCGGCCGCCCCGCGCAGTCGCTCATGCCTCGATCAGGTCACCGTCGACGTCGACGCCGCCACGATCACCCGACCGCCGGGGCTGGCGATCGACGTCGGCGGCATCGCGAAGGGCGTGTTCGCCGACGAGCTCGCCCGGATGCTCGACGGGTTCGACGCCTACGCGGTCGACTGCGCCGGCGACCTGAGGGTCGGCGGTCGGGCCCGGCTGCCGCGCGTCGTCCAGGTGGCGGCGCCGGACGGCGGCGTGCCGCTGCACGCGTTCACGCTGCGGGCCGGGGCGGCCGCGACCAGCGGCATCCTCCGCCGCGCCTGGCGGCTGCCCGACGGGCGTCCCGCGCACCACCTGCTCGATCCCGGCAGCGGCCTGCCGGCGTTCACCGGGCTCATCCAGGCGACCGCGCTCGCGCCGACCGCGGCCCGTGCGGAGGCGATCGCCAAGGCGGCGCTGCTGAGCGGCCCGAAGCGCGCCGCGTCCTGGCTGGCGCACGGCGGCGTGCTCGTGCGTGAGGACGGCCGGAGCGTGCTCGTGCGTGAGGACGGCCGGAGCGAGCCCGTCTGCCGGGACGGCCGGAGCGAGCCCGTGTGCCAGGACGGCCTCTACGCCTCCGCGCGCGCCGGGATCCGGGCCGAGATCCAGCCGAGCAGGTCCTCCAGCACCAGTTCGCGCTCCGGCTCGTTCAGGATCTCGTGGAACAGCCCCTCGTAGGCGCGCACGGTCACGTCGGCCGACGCGATCCGCTCGGCGACCATCACGCTTCCGGACGGCGGGCACAGGTCGTCGGCGGTGCCGTACATGATCAGCGCCGGAGTCTCGATCGCCCCGACCGTCTGCGGCAGCCGCCGGACCGTGTCTTCGATCTCCGCGGCGGTCCGCGCCGGCAGCCGGCCGTGATGCACCAGGGGGTCGCTGCGATAGGCGGCCACCACGGCCGGATCGCGGCTGACCAGCTCGGGATCGATCGCGATCAGCGGTGCGGTCGGGGCCAGCGCCGACAGGGCGCGGCCGATCAACGCCAGCGGCGCCGGCACGTCCGGAAGCTCCGCCAGCGCGCCCGACAGCACCAGCCCCGCAGCTCGCTCTCCGTGCGATGCAGCCCAGCCGAGCGTGAGCATCGCGCCCATCGAATGCCCGAGCACGAACAGCGGCGCCGCGGCGTGCTCCTCACGCGTGAGCGAAACCAGCCGCTCCAGGTCGGCGATCGCGTGCGCGGCCCGGTCGATCAGCGCACGTGGCCCGTCCGAGCGCCCGTGGCCGCGGTGGTCCAGAGCATGCACCACGAGGCCGGCACGGGTCAGCGTCTCGGCCACGTGCTCGTAGCGCCCGCTGTGCTCGCCCGCGCCGTGCACGAGCACGACGATCGCGCGCGGCTCGGGCTCGGGAGCGTCGAAGTGCTCCGGCGTCCACGCGCGCCGGAAGATCTGCACGCCTCCGACGCCCTCGAAGGAGCTCTCCAGGACCCTCACCGCTCGCCGGCCCATGGCACCACGACCGCGTCCTCATGTGGCGAGTCGCGCGCGACGACGTACTCGGCCGGCTCGGTGTCGGACACGTTCTCGACCACGTGGGTGACGCGAGGGGGGACGTACAGCATGTCGCCTGGCTCGACCTCCAGCTGCTGCTCCAGGTGGTCTCCCCACCGGATCCGCACCCCTCCGGAGAGCATGTAGAGGGCGCTCTCGCAACCGTCGTGATAGTGCGGTCGCGACGTGGCGCCCGGCGGAACGCGAAAGCGTCCCATGTAGATGTTGTGGGCGCCGGCCGTGGCCTGCGAGATCTCGGCGCCGCCGACGATCCCGCGCGGGACCTCGCGGTCCGGGCCGGGCTTGACGAGCCTCATCGGAGGCGAGTCTACCCCTCTCGGGACAGCCCCCCGCCGCGTCGTCCGGTCGCCTTCGGCAGCTCGATCTGAATCGGAGGCTGCGGCGCCGCCTCGTGATCCACCTGGAGCGTCGTGTGATCGATTCCGAAGCGCTCGCCCACCAGCTGCTGAAGCTCCCTGCGAAGCTCGTGGCAGTCACGACCGGATCCGACCACGACGTGCGCCGACAGAGCCGGGAAACCGGAGGTGACCTCCCACACGTGCAGGTCGTGAACCTCCACCACCCCGGGTTGCGATGCCATCTCGCGTCCGATCGCGGTGGGATCCAGGCCCGCCGGCGCGGCTTCCATGAACACTCGCCCGGATTCCCTCAGGAGCGCGTAGGCGGCGTGCAGCAGCAGCGCGGCGATCGCCAGCGAGGCGATCGCGTCGGCGCGGTCGAAGCCGGTCGTGAGGATCACGCCGGCGGCGACCGCGGTCGCGATGAAGCCGAACAGGTCCGTGACCACGTGTCGGTAGGCGCCCTCCAGGTTGAGGCTTCGATCGGGTCCCGAGCCCCGTGCCAGGATGCCGGCCGCGGTGAGGTTGACCGCCGACCCGACGACCGCCACGATCAGCACCGGCAGCGCGGCGACCCTTGGCGGCGAGACCAGCCGCGTGATCGCGTCGACCACGATCGCGACCGACAGGACGAGCAGCGTCAGTCCGTTCGCCTGCGCCGAGAGGATCTCGGCGCGTCCGAAGCCGTAGGTGAGCACGCCGCTTGCCGGGCGAGCCGCGAGCCTTGCGGCGGCGAGCGCCATCCCTAGCGCGACCGCGTCGG
The DNA here is from genome assembly GCA_021846845.1 of Actinomycetes bacterium. Classification (GTDB taxonomy): domain Bacteria; phylum Actinomycetota; class Thermoleophilia; order Solirubrobacterales; family Solirubrobacteraceae; genus Palsa-465. The sequence continues at coordinate 13,762 of JAJZWB010000027.1, forward strand.
TGAGCATGTGGGCGGCGTCGGAGAGCAGCGCCAGCGACGACGCGAGCACGCCCGCGATCACCTCGGCGAGCATGAAGGCGAGGATCAGCCAGAGCGCGAGCTTCAGCGCGCCGCGGTCGGTGTCTCGCGAGGGCCCGTGCGCGTGGCCGTGCGCGTGGCCGTGCGCGTGGGGGCCCTGGCCTTGCCCGCAATGCGCCCTGGCGTGGTCGTGCGCGCCAGGCGCATGGCGGTGCTCGGCGTGAACGCCCTGCCAGTCGCCGGGTTCTGCGCCCGCGGGGCTGCGGGGATCGGGGTGTTCGGGACCCACCCCGGCATCGTAGGCCCGCGGCCCCGACGTGTCAGGCGGCTGCGCCGCTCAGTTGACCGAGGGGTCGGCCGGCATCCGCGCCACGAGCGCGTAGCTGCCCCCCTTGCGGGTCAGGACCGATTGCCACAGCGACAGCGCCCGGCTGGTGAACGCGTCCTCGTGGCGGGCGGGCTCCAGGATCCAGTCGCCGCGCTCCAGCTCCGAGTCCAGCTGCCCGGGTCCCCAGCCGGCGTGGCCCGCGAACGCTCGCCCGCGGGAGATGGTGACCGTGTCGTCCTCGACGGATGGCATCACGCCGACGTCCTCGAACGCGATCAGGGCCGCGTCCCCGGGGCTGTCGAACTGGGCCAGCACGATCAGCGCCGAGGGCTGTACCGGGCCGCCGACGTAGAGCTGATCATCGAGCTCGGGGAGCCGCTCGGGGTCGGCGACCGCCTCGGCCACGGTCGTCTCCGACGGCCGGTTCAGCACCAGACCCAGCGCGCCGTCGGCGGAGTGCTCGACGACCAGCACGACCGTGCGCCAGAAGTTCGGGTCCAGCACTCCAGGACCGGCGATCAGCAGCTGGCCTCGCGTGGAGTCCATCCCATGCGGAGCGTAGACGATGCTCCGGTGGCCTCGTGCGGCGGCCGCGGCGCCCACGAGCGCGGTGCCTCGCGGGTCTCACGGACCGTACCGGGGCAGGCCCGGTCTCGCAGGAGGCGCCGGGGGACCGGCCGGGTCATAGCCCGTAGGAGCGTCCGATCACGTCGAGCATGATCTCGTCGGTCCCGGCGCCGATCCGGTTCAGGCGCAGGTCCCGCCACGCGCGCTCGATCCCGTACTCCCGCATGTAGCCGGCGCCTCCGTGGATCTGGATGCACTCGTCGGCGACCTCCACCGCGATCCGGGCCGCGTACAGCTTCGCGATCGTGATCTCACGCACCGGGTACTCGCCGTTGGCGAAGCGCCAGGCGGTCGTGTAGACCATCTGCCGGGCGGTCTCGATCTTGGTCGCCATCTCGGCGAACTTGTGGCGTATCACCTGGAAGTGGCCGATCGCGCGCCCGAAGGCCCTGCGCTCGAGCGCGTACCGCAGCGTTCGGTCGAACACGTCCTGTGCGCCGGCGACCGCGCCGGCGGCGCCGATCAGCCGCTCGCCCTGCAGTTCCCACATGATGTGGTAGAAGCCCTTGCCTACCTCTCCGAGCACCGCGGAGCCGGGCACGCGCACGCCCTGGAAGGCGAGCAGGGCGGTGTCCGAGGCGTGCATCCCCAGCTTGCGCAGGCGCTTCTCGCGGACCACGCCCGGGGTGTCCATCGGCACCAGCAGAAGCGTGAAGCCGTCATAGCCGGCCTCGGGATCGGTCTTGGTCACGAGCACGATCGCGTGCGCGCGGTGGCCGTTGGTGATGTAGGTCTTGGAGCCGTTGATCACCCAGTCGTCGCCGTCGCGCACCGCGCGGGTCTTGATCCCCGACACGTCGGACCCGGCGTCGGGCTCGGTGATGCCAAGGCAGAGAATCGCCCGGCCGGCGATCCCCGGCACCGCCCAGCGCTGCTTCTGCTCCTCGGTGCCGAACTTCAGGATCGGCGGCAGGGTCATGTCCGTCTGGACCGCCACCCCCATCGAGAGCCCGCCGCACTGTGCGCGCGCGAGCTCCTCGGCGAGCACTAGGCTGCAGTAGTAGTCGCCGCCCTGGCCTCCGTACTCGGTCGGCTTGTCGAGTCCCAGGAACCCGAGCTCCCCCATGCGCGCGAACACCGAATCGGGGAACGTCTTCTCCTCCCACTCCTCGACATGCGGCGCGAGCTCACGGGTCACGAACCGGCTGATGGACTCGCGCAGCTGCTCGTGCTCGTCGGTGAAGATGAAGTGCCTGCGCGGGGCGGCGAAGTCCGGCTTGAGAACGTCGGCGGTGGCCATGCGGCTGATCCTCTCGGTCTTGGTAGACGCCCGGCACGGTACCGAAGCTCCTGCGCCACCTCGCTGTGACGTATCTGCGACGCCCTGCTGACAGGCTGCTGCATGTCTCCAGGCGCGCCACCGCCGCCGGCTGTGTCAGGACGGGACCTCGCAGCTGAGGGCGAGGGTCGCCGGGCCCGGGTCCCTGAGCTGAGTCCGGCGCGTCGCCGGGGCCCTGCCCGCCGCCGCGACCGCCATTGCGGTCACGCGGACGACTCCAGGTGCGACCGGCTGTCGGCGGGGCTGAACGCCTGCTGGTTCGCGTCGCCGATCCGGCCCGTGGGTTAGCTTTGTCGGGCGATGGCCTACGAGAAGATCATCTATGAGGTCGCGTCGACCGGGGTCGCCACGATCGCGCTCAATGAGCCCGAGACGCGCAACGCACTGTCCGACAGGCTGCTGGGAGAGCTGATCGACGCTCTCCAGGGAGCCCGCGACGACCCGGCGGTGCGCTGCGTGGTGATCAGCTCCACGCATCACAGCGTGTTCTCCAGCGGCGGCAACCTGGGCGGATTCGCGGCCGACGTGCCACTCGTCCACAAGCACTTCCAGACCGACCTGTTCCCGCGCGCCTTCGCGCTGCTGGGAGAGCTCGGCAAGCCGTCGATCTGCGCGGCCAACGGGCACGTGCTCGCCGGGGCGCTCGGCCTGGCGCTCGCGTGCGATCTGATCATCGCCTCCGAGCAGGCGCGGTTCGGCACCCCTGAGATCAACATCGGCCTGTTCCCGTTCATGATCATGGCGCTGATCTATCGCAACGTGGGACGCAAGAAGACAGCCGAGCTGATGCTGCTCGGCGAGCAGATCTCCGCCGTGGAGGCAGAGCGGATCGGGATCGTCAACCGGGTTGTGCCGGCCGATCGGTTCCAGGCGACCGTCGACGAGTGGGCCGGCAAGCTGGCTCGCAAGTCGCCGGTGCTGATGAAGCTGGGCAAGGACGCGATGCACCGCCAGCAGGACATGGCCTACGGAGACGCGATCGACTTCCTGCGCTCGCAGTTGACTATCGCGTTCTCGACCGAGGACATCCAGGAGGGCGTGCGGGCGTTCTTCGAGAAGCGTGATCCGGAGTGGCGGGGTCGCTGAGGCGTCCGCGCGCGGTGCCTCGGCCGGTCTGGGCTTCCCTGCGCGGGTGAGCCGCGGCTGAGTCGCATGCACCCGGAGTGGGTGGGGGCGCCGCAGACCGCGTGCGGTCGCGACGCCCCCGTGTGGCTCAGCGGATGCGGATCGTGAGGTGCATCAGTCCGCGTCGGCCGAGATTGAGCACGAGCGTGTAGCGCCCGGCTCTGATCGAGTGCCGGTTGCGCAGCGACAGCCGCCAGGCTCCGTCGTGCCCGCGGGTGGCGTGGCCTCTGGCCAGGGTGACGTGGCCGTGCATGAGCGTGGCCGTGGCCTCGTCGCCGTCCAGGTGCAGCGTCAGCCTGCCGGTGATCGTCCGCGCGTGGCAGGACTGATCGCTCGACGGGCCGGTGCACACGACCAGCTCCACGCTCCCCGCGCGGCCGTTGCGCCCGCGCGGTCCACGCCGCCCTCGCGGTCCGCGGGGACCGGCCGCTCCTGTGGCTCCGGTCGCCCCGGTGGCTCCGGTCGCCCCGGTGGTGCCGGCGGGACCGGCGGGGCCGGTTGGGCCGGCTATGCCGACGGCGCCGGAGGCGCCGGCCTTGCCTGCGGCTCCGGTCGCTCCGGTTGGGCCTGCCGGTCCCTGCGGTCCGGTGGCTCCGGTTGGGCCTGTCGGTCCCTGCGGGCCAGCCGGGCCCGTGGCACCTGTAGTTCCTGCCGGTCCCTGCGCCCCAGGCGTTCCCTGCGTTCCCGGCGTTCCCGCCGGCCCCTGCGGGCCTGTCGGCCCCTGCGGGCCTGTCGGCCCCTGCGGGCCTGTCGGCCCCTGCGGGCCCTGGGGCAGCTGTCCGCCGGTGCCCGACAGGGCTATCGGGGGGGAACCCGCCGGCGCGTTGCTGAGCACCGTCAGCGTCGCTGAGCTGGCGACACCCGTGGACGACCCCTGCTGCGGGTCAAACCGCACGCTGATCGTGCACCCCTTGCCCACGCCGACCGGCTGGCTGCACTGGTCATTGACCAGGTAGTCGGCCGGATCGCTGCCCGACAGGGCGTACCCGGACACGATCAGCGGCGCGGAGCCGTTGTTGGTGACGACGATCATCAGCGCAGGGCTCGCCGAGCCCTGCGGCTCGGTGCCAAACGGCAGGGCGTCGTTGGCAAGGGCGGTGCCCACGTCCGCGGTCGGCGCGGCGTAGGTGATCGTCACCGACGCGGGCAAAGCGGTCACCGTCGGGCCGGACGGACTGGAGACCGAGCTTGAGACGAAGCTCGACCCGCCGCCACCACCGCCGCCATTGGGGGAGCCGGTGTTGTCGCCACCGCCCCCGCCGCCGCCGTAGTAGCCACCGCCGCCGCCGCCGCCGCCATCGTACCCGTCACCGCCGTTGCCTCCGAGTCCGAACTGACCGGGCGCACCCGCGGAGCCGCCGTTGGCGCCCGTTCCACCTGTCCCGGGCGCCGACGTCGTCGCGCCGCCGCCACCGTTGCCCGCGAACCCGCCGTCCGGGCCTGCAGAGCCTGCGTTCCCGCCGTCGGTACCCCCGGCGCCGCCGCCGCCGCCGCCGCCGGCCACGAGCAACAGCGACTGGAAGCCCGCGAACGGGGAGCCGGTCCCGACGACGGAAGCCCCGCCGCCGCTGGCTCCGGCGACGAATGTCGTCGAGACGCCGGAACCGCCACCGCCGACCGTGGCGGCGTTCGTGCCCGTGCACGCGCCTCCGCTGCCGGCCTGACCGACGCCGACGAACAGCTGCTCACCCGGCGTGACCGCGAGCGTGCCGCCGATCGAAGCGCCCTCGCCGCCGCTCTGGCTGGCGCCGCACGTACCTCCACCGCCCGCCCCCCCGATCGCGGTGGCGGTGATGCTGGTCACGCCCGCGGGCACCGTGAACGCGTAGGTGCCGGGCTGCGAGTACGTCGTGGTCGCTGTGGTCTGGGCCATCGCGGGCGACGCGAGCGCCAGCGACGCGAGCACCCCGACGCCGGCCGCGGCCGCCCGTCGCCTATGAGCCCAGCCCAGGATGAATCCGTTCTCCAAAGCCATATCGCCCCTCTGAGATGAATGCGCCGGCCCAGGCCCCCTCGCGTGCGGGCGGGCGCTCTTTGCCAAGACAGGCGATCATATGGCAATGACGAGCCTGCTCCGCCCGCTTGCCGAAGATCTGCGAGCGCGCCGCGGGCAGATCATGCTCGGCGGAGGTGCCGAGAGGATCGAGACCCAACACGGCGCCGGGAAGCTGACCGCGCGCGAGCGGATCTCGCTGCTTGTCGACGAGGGGACGTTCGTGGAGCTGGGGATCCATGGCCGCCCGCACTTCTCCCAGCGAGCGATGGAGGGGCGCGACGCTCCCGCTGATGGGGTCGTCACCGGCCACGGCAAGGTCGACGGCCGGCCGGTCGCGGTGGCCGCCTACGACTTCACGGTGATGGCGGGCTCGATGGGGATGACCGGCGAGCTGAAGGTCACGCGCATGCGTGAGCTGGCGCTGACCCAGCGGATCCCGATGATCTGGCTGCTGGACTCGGCCGGGGCGCGGATCCAGGAGGCGGTCGGCTCGCTGTTCGCGGGCAGCGGCCACCTGTTTCAGGAGGAGGTGGTGATGAGCGGTGTCGTCCCCCAGGTGGCGGCGCTGATGGGGCCGTGCGCCGCTGGGACGGCCTACATCCCCGGCCTGGCCGACTTCGTCCCGATGGTCAGGGGCCGCGGCTCGATGGCGCTCGCGGGCCCCCACCTGGTGCGCGCCGCGGTCGGCGAGGACGTGACGCAGGAGCAGCTCGGCGGCAGCCGGGTGCACTGCCGCAAATCCGGGGTCGGTGACCTGGAGGTGGCAGACGACCCCGAGTGCATCGCGCAGATCAAGCGCTATCTCGGCTTCTTCCCCTCGCACTGCGAGCAGGAGCCGCCGATCAAAGCCAGCGCCGACCCGGTCGACCGGGCCGACGAGGAGCTGCTCGATGTGCTCCCGGAATCCAATCGCAAGCCCTATGACATGTACGAGGTCATCCGGCGGATCGTGGACGACGGCGAGTTCTTCGATCTCAAGCCCCAGTTCGCCAGGACGATCATCACCTGCCTGGCGCGCTTCGGCGGCCGGCCGGCCGGGATCGTCGCCAACCAGCCCAGGCAGCTGGGGGGGATCCTGGACAACGACTCCGCCGACAAGGCGGCGCGTTTCATCAACCTCTGCAACGCGTTCGGGATACCTCTTGTGTACCTGGTGGACGTGCCGGGGTTCATGGTCGGCACCAGGGTCGAGGAGGCGGGGATCATCCGCCACGGCGCCAAGATGCTCTACGCCACCGCCAACGCCACCGTGCCCAAGATCACCGTCGTGCTGCGCAAGGCGTATGGCGCCGGCTACTACGTGATGTGCGGCCGCGCGTACGAGCCGGACCTGATCGTCGCCTGGCCGAGCGCTGAGATCTCGGTGATGGGGGCGGAGGGCGCCGTCGAGATCGTGTTCCGCAAGCAGGTGCAGGAGGCCGAGGACCCGGACGCGATGCGCGCCCAGCTGATCGACAACTACCGCAAGATCATCGACGTCTACATCGCGGCCGGCAATGCGATGATCGACGACGTGATCGACCCACGTGAGACCAGGGCGACGATCTGCCGAGCGCTGGAGCTGGCCCGGGGCAAGCGGGTGTCGCGGCCGTGGAAGCGCAACGGCGTGGTGCCGGTCTGAACGGCTTCACGCACGCCCCATGATGAGCCTCGAGGATCCAGCGATCATCACCTGTGCCATCTCCGGAGCGCTGGCCAACCGGGACCAGTGCCCGGCGATCCCCTACACGCCGGCCGAGTACGCGGCCGAGGCCCGGCGGATCGTCGACGAGGGCGGCGTTCACATCCACATCCACGCGCGCACCCCCGACGGCTCCCCGAGCGTCGAGGTGGAGGACTTCCGCAACATCCGGGACGCGATCGTCGCGGAGATCGGCGACGCGGCGATCATCAACTTCTCCACCGGCACGATCGGCGTGCCGGTTGCCAAGCGGGTCGCGTACCTGAGGGAGTGCAGGCCCGAGGTCGCAGCGCTGAACATGGGCTCGCTCAACTACGCCAAGTACTCGCGCTCCCGCCGGAGCTTCGTGTTCGAGTTCGTGTTCGCCAATCCGTTCGGCGAGATCGTCGAGCTGCTGACCGCGATGCGCGAGCTTGGCATCAAGCCCGAGCACGAGTGCTTCGATCTCGGCCACGTCGGCTCGCTGCAGCCGCTGGTCGACATGGGCCTCCTGGAGGCGCCGCTGCACGCCGACTTCGTGATGGGGGTCGTCGGCGGGGTGCCGCCCACCGCGCGCAACCTGGCCGTGATGGCCGAGAACCTGCAGCTGGCGTGGCCCGAGCGCAGGCATCACTGGGGGGTGATCGGGATCGGCCGGGGCCAGTGGCCGCTGGTCGCCGCCGCGCTCACGCTGGGCGGCTCCGTCCGGGTCGGCCTGGAGGACAACTTCTACCTGCCGGACGGGACGATGGCCCGCTCCAACGGCGACCTGATAGCCAGGGCACGGCGTATGACCGAGGACTGCGGCCGGCGACCGGCGACGGTTCACGAGGCGCGCGCGCTGCTCGGCGTGGCCGGCCCGGGGGAGGCGCCGGCAGGGTGAGCGCCCTGCCGCTAGAGGGTCTTAGGGTCCTCGACCTCTCGCGGCTGCTCCCGGGCGGGTTCTGCTCGCTGCTGCTGTCGGACTTCGGCGCCGACGTGGTCAAGGTGGAGGACACGGGCGCCGGGGACTACATCCGCTGGGCGCCGCCGCATCACCCGGGCGCGGCTCCGAGCGCGGGCGGAGCGCTGTTCCTGGCGCTCAACCGCGGCAAGCGCTCGATCCGCGTGGACCTCAAGACAGATGCCGGACGAGAGGTGCTGCTGCGCCTCGCCCGCGATGCCGACGTGCTGCTGGAGTCCTTCCGTCCGGGCGTGATGGATCGGCTCGGCGTCGGCTACGAGACCCTGCGAGCCGAGAACCGGCGACTCGTCTACTGCGCCATCAGCGGCTACGGACAGGACGGGCCTGGCCGCGATCGCTCGGGCCACGACCTCAACTATCTCGGGCTCAACGGCGTCCTCTCGCTCGCGGGCGACGCCGGCGGACCGCCCATCCAGCCGGGGGTGCAGGTGGCGGACCTCGGCGGCGGAGCGCTGATGGCCGCGGTCGGGATCCTCGTCGCACTGCGCGAGCGGGAGCGGTCGGGAGAGGGCCAGCTGGTCGACTGCTCGATGTTCGACGGCTCGCTGGCGTGGCTTTCGATGCTCGCGGGGGAGGTGCTTGCCGGGGGCCGTGCCCCGCGTCGCGGCGAGCTGGGCCTCGCGGGGCGCTACTGCTGCTACCGGCCCTATGAGTGCGCTGACGGCTGGGTCACTCTCGCGGCGCTGGAGCCGAAGTTCTGGCGCGCGTTCTGCGACGGCGTCGGCCGGCCAGACCTCTCGCAGGGTGCGTTCGAGCCGCCCGGCTCCGAGACCCACCGGCAGGTTTCGGAGATCGTCCGCGCTCGCACGCGTGAGCAGTGGCGCGCGTTCGCGGCCGAGCACGACTGCTGCCTGGAGCCGGTTCTGGAGCTGGACGAGGCCCTCGGCTCCGAGCTGGTTGCCGCTCGGGAGATGGTCGTCGGGCTGACGCAGCCGGGGGTGCCGGAGCAGGTGCGGCTGCTCGGGCTCCCGATCAAGCTCGGTCGCACGCCCGGCGACCCGGCTCGCGGCCCCGGCCCCGAGCTCGGCGAGCACACCGATGAGGTGCTCGCGGCGGCTGGGTTCTCGGCGGCGGAGATCGCGACCCTGCATGCCCAGGGTGCGGTCGCGGGGGTCGCGCAGGGCTCGACGGCGGAGGCGTTCCTAAGCTCGTGAGGCAGCGATCCAGCGCTCGGGAGGCAGCGATCCAGCGCTCGGGAGGCAGCGATCCAGCGCTCGGGAGGCAGCGATCCAGCGCTCGGGAGGCAGCGATCCAGCGCTCGGGAGGCAGCGGCGATCAGACCGGTGAGGGGTCGCCTGCCGGGCCGAGAGGGTGGCGTTATCGTTAGAGGCTGACTGACCAGTCAATCGGGAGGGTTTCAGTGCGCGCAGCCGCGATTCAGCTCAACGCAACCGACGACTTCGACCGCAACCTAGCGACGGCGGACAGGCTCGTCCGGGACGCCGCCGCCCGGGGAGCTGAGCTCGTCGCGTTGCCGGAGAAGTGGACCGTGCTCGGGGGGCGCGAGCAGATGACAGCCGGCGCCCAGACGCTTGACGGGCCGGCGATCTCCTGGGCTAGGTCGGTCGCGGCCGAGCTCGGGATCGACCTGCTGGCCGGCTCGCTGTTCGAGCGCGAGCCCGGCGCGGAGAAGGGCTCCAACACGAGCGTGCACGTGGGTCCCGATGGCCAGCTGCGCGCCGTCTACCGCAAGATCCATCTCTTCGACGTCGAGGTCGACGGCGCCGTCTACGCCGAGTCGGCGACCGAGGACCCGGGCGACGAGAGCGTGGTGACCGAGCTGGCGGGCGGCGCGAGGCTCGGCCTGTCTGTGTGCTTCGACCTGCGGTTCCCCGAGCTGTACCGGATCCTCGCGCTGCGCGGCGCGCAGCTGCTCGCGGTCCCGGCCGCGTTCACGCTGCCGACCACGCGCGATCACTGGGAGATCCTGATCCGTGCGCGCGCGATCGAGAACCAGTGCTTCGTGATCGCGCCCAACCAGGTCGGCGAGCACCCTGGTGGCCTTCGGTCCGGAGGGCGATCGATGATCGTCGATCCGTGGGGGCTGATCCTGGCGACCGCGCCCGATGCAGAGGTCGCGATCCTCGCCGACCTTGATCTGCGCCAGCAGGAGCAGATCCGCAGGCGCCTGCCCACGCTCGCCCGGCGGCGTCCATCCGCCTATGCGTGGGACGAGGTAGTCGCGGGGGCGGCGTGAACGCGGCCCCGACCGACAAGCGGCGCCTGATCCTGGACGCCGCGGTGCGCGTGTTCGCCCGCCAGGGGTTCCACACCTGCCGAGTGTCGGACATCGCGGACGAGGCTGGCGTCGCCTACGGCCTCGTGTACCACTACTTCTCCTCCAAGGAGCAGATCCTCGACACGCTGTTCCTCGAGCGCTGGGAGGTGATGCTCGAAGCGATCGCCCAGGCCGACGCGTCGCCCCGCTCGCCGGAGGAGAAGCTGGGCGCGATCGCCTCGTTCATCGTCGACTCCTACCGCCACGACCCGGACCTGATGAAGGTGATCGTCGTCGAGGTCACCCGAGCCGCCAATACGTTCGGGCTGACCCATGTAGACCGGATCCGGGAGGCCTACTCGCGGATCGCGTCGATCGTCGCCGACGGTCAGCGTGACGGGCTGTTCAGGGCCGAGATCACGCCCGCGTTCGCCGCGCAGGCGTTCTACGGATGCGTCGAGCAGGTGCTGACCGGATGGATCTTCGACTCCGAGCCGGTCGGGACGGCCGAGCTCGAGCGCGCGAAGTGGATGATCGTCGACACGATCTGCCATGGGCTTTCGTCCGCGCGGGCGCCGGAGGCGACCGGGCCCGGGCCAGGGGCGGCTGCAGGCTCCGCGTCGTCCAAGTCTGCTTGAATGCCGCGCGAGATGATGGAGAGTCCGTTGGTGAAGCGGCTAATGTGGTCGGGCCTGATGGCCGGCGTCAGCGCGCTCGCGACGCTCGTGTCGACCCGCGTGGCCGCCATGATCTGGATGCGCGTGTTCGGCGAAGAGCCTCCAGAGTGAGCACCGAGCAGACCAGTTCGCCGACGCCCGTCGAGGCCGAGGGTGTGCCGACGTCCGAGCCGGCCGCGATCACCGGCGATCCCGGCGTGTCCGGGACGGTCGGGACCGAGTCCTTCGGGCCGGGTTCTTCGTCGTCCACCGACGCTCTGGTGGCCGGCTGGAATCAGCTGCGCGCGCAACGCCCCGAGCTGGCCGCCGGCGTCACGTTCACCGGCGGCATGGTGCTCGCCCTGATCCTCAAGCGCCTTGCCCGCTGAGACGCCTGAGCGCGCCGACAGCCTCGCGGCTGCGGTCACCGCGGTCTCCGACCGGCTCTCGCTCCTGGTGCGGGAGGAGATCGAGCTCGCAAAGGCCGAGATGGCTCAGACGGCCTCGAGCCTGGCTCGGGGGGCGGCGGCGGTCGCGGTCGGCGCGGTGTTCGGCATCTTCGCGCTCGTGATGGTGCTGCTGACGATCGCCTGGGGGATCAACTCCGCCGTCAGCAGCGTCTGGGTGGGGTTCGCCGCGGTGATGGTCGCGCTGCTGGTGCTGACCGGCGTCGCGTTCATGCTCGCCTGGCGCAAGCTCCGCGTCGGAGCCCCGGTGCCGAAGATGGCGATCGACGAGGCCCGCAAGATCGGCGCCACGGTGAAGCCGGGGTCGGGTTCCTGATGGCGTCGCGCACCCCGGAGCAGATCCGCGAATCGATCGAGGCCAACCGGCAGGAGCTCGGCACCGCCGTCGAACAGCTGCGCGTCGAGGTCGTGAAGCTGACCGACTGGCGTGAGCAGCTTCGCCGTTACGAGCCACAGGTGCTGGTCGGCGCCGGGGTGGCGGGGTTTGTGCTCGGCGGCGGGATCGCGGCGCTTGGTGCGCTGGCGTTCGGGCGTCGCCGCCGCCGGTCCGGTCGTCGCTGACCGCCGCCCGGTTCGTCTCCCGCCGCCCGGTTCGTCTCCCGCCCGCCCGGTTGGTCGCGTCGTCGCTGCGCGCCGCCCGGTTCGCCTCCCGCCAGGGGCGGCCGTCGCCACGTCTCAGGCCAGGAAGGAGCTCGGCAAGCCGCCGACCGCGAGCATGCCGGGACCCACGTGCGTGCCGATCACCGGGCCGATCTCGGACACCGAGATCGGCGGCGCCCCGAACAGCTCGGTGCCCCGCTTTACCAGGGCGTCCGCCGTCTCGGCGGCGCGGATGTGCTGGACCATCCAGGCGTCGGCGCCCTCGTGCGCCCGCTCCTCAAGCAGCTGCATCAGCCGCTCCAGCGCGCGACGCGCGGTGCGAACCCGCTCGACGGGCGTGATCTCCCTCTCCAGCGTGAGGATCGGCTTGATCTTCAGCGCCGATCCCAGCCACGCCTGCGCGCCGCCGATCCGGCCGCCGCGGCGCAGGTACTCCAGCGTGTCGACGGCGAACCATGTCTTGAGCCCCGCACGAGCTCGCCGTGCGTGCTCGGCGACGGCGGTCGCGTCGGCGCCGCGCCGCGCGGCGGCCGCCGCGGCGACCGCCACCAGCCCCTCGCCTCCGCAGGCCGTCTCGGAGTCGACGATCACGACCCGTGAGGCACGCTCGCCGAGCTGGTCGCGCGCCTGCTCGGCCGCGTGCACCGTCCCGGAGATGCCCCCTGAGAGATGGATCGAGACGATCTCATGGCCATCCTCGAGCAGCGGCTCGTAAACGGCGAGGAAGTCGCCGATCGAGGGCTGCGAGGTGGTCGGCAGCACGGGGTCGGACCCGAGCCTCCGGTAGTACGCGCCGTAGTCGGAGATGTCTCCCTCGCGCTGGGCGCCCTCCGGCCAGTGGACGTAGAGGCTGACCTCGTGCAGGCCCGCGCGGGCCACGACCTCGGCGGGCAGGTAGTGGCATGTGTCCGTGACGATCGCTACCGGCATGCGCGCGGCACCCTAGCAAGGGGCCGTGCCACGGTCCCTGCGCACCGACGCCGGGGTCGCCGTCCCTGGGGTCGCGTGGTAGCCCTCGGGGATCGGTTGCGCCGGCACACCGGCAAGTGGTATAAGACCCGCGATGTCCTGAGGGGCAGCTCCGTCCATCCTGGAGGTGGCCAGATGCGCGTGCGCAAGGTGCTCTCGTTCCCGGCAGCTGTCTGCGTGGGTGTGGCCGGCGCCGCGCTGGTGGCCGGCGAGCTGCCGGGGGCGGCGGTCGCCGGTACGAAGCTGCGCGGGCCCGCCAAGCCCGTGGTTGAGTTCGTCACGCCGACGGTCCGTGCGGGCGCGGTCGGACGACTGGACGTCGACGCGATCGATGCCCGGGTGTGCGAGCTGGTGTTCGCGGGCCCGGGCGGACGGCGTCAGGGTCCGTTCGTCGTCGTGGTTCGCCGCCAGCACGTCCGGTGGCGCTGGCGGGTGCCCGCAGGCGCCGGTTCGGGCCGCTGGCGGGCGACCGTGTCGTGCGCCAGGTCTAGCGCGGCGCTGCATCAGGCCCGCCACCGGGGCGAGGTGGTCTCACGGTTCGCGGTCGCGGGCGGCAGGCGACGCGCGCCGGCTGAGATCGTCGCGCCGCGCTCGTTGCGAGTGGGCACCTTCAGCCGGGCGCCGGCCGGGCGAGCCGCTTCCACCGGCGGCGCCGTCGTCGGGCTCGGGGCAGGTCACAACCCGTTCCCGTTCGGGCAGTGCACCTACCACGCCTACGAGACCAGGCCGGATATCTACGACTACGCGGTGGCGCACGGCATCCCGCGCGGAGGCGTCGCGAGCAGCGCCAGGTTCGGAGGCATCCCCGATTACTGGTGGAACGCCTGGCGCTGGCTGTCCAACGCGCAGCGGGTGGGGATCCCGACGGGCACGACTCCGGTGGCGGGCGCGATCGTGGTCTTCCCGCGCGGGTACGGCGGGAGCCCGGTCGGCCACGTCGCCTACGTGGTGTCGGTCTACCCGAACGGGACCTATCTGGTCTCCGAGCGCAACTGGGACTACAACCCGAACATCACGTACAGGCTCGTCTATCCGGGGTATCCGGGCGTGGGCTTCATCTACGGGGGACCGGCCGGGAACGGCCCGGCGCCGCCGGCGACCACCAGCGCGCCGACGACCACCAGCGCGCCGCCGGCGACCACCAGCGCGCCGACGACCACCAGCCCACCGCCGGCGACCACCAGCGCGCCGACGACCACCAGCCCACCGCCGACGACCACCAGCGCGCCGACGACCACCAGCCCACCGCCGACGACCACCACCACCCAGAGCACCACCCCTCCGCCCCCGCTGGCGTACTGGACCTACAACGTCTACGGCGTCGGCACGTGCGCGACCTGCGTCCTGTACGAGCGCAGCGGGCCCGGATACAGCAGCTACGCGATCGTCGGAAGCCTGCGAGAGGGGGCCGCGGTCGAGATCGTCTGCCAGACTCCCGGCCAGACGGTCACGCCCAACCCCGGCACGCCCTCGGACGTCTGGGACAGGCTGACCAACGGCGCGTACGTCACCGACGTCTACGTAGACACCCCCGGGGTCGGGGGAGGCTTCTCCTCGCCGATCCCGAGGTGCTGAGCAAACCGGCCGTCCGCGTGCCGGAGGGCCGGCGGACGAGGGGCGGCTTCCGGGCCACGCGCCGCGCGAGCCCCCGGTCCGGGCCCAGGGCGACGGGGTTGAGCGCGACCGAGCCGGGGGAGGGCGGGGGCGCCCGGCTCGCGGTCACGCTCCCCCGCGCCCCGCCGCGCGGCGACCTCAGGCGTCTCTCAGTCCGCGGCGTACTCGCGGAAGGCGGCCAGCGCGCGCGGGCCCCAGACGGTGCCGGGCCCGCCGTTCATCATCACGACCACGCCCATCGCCTCGGCGACCTCGGCCTCGGTCGCGCCCGCCCGCGCGAGGCCGCGGCCGTGCGACGAGATGCAGCCGTCGCACTCACGCGTGGCCGCGATGGCCATCGCGATCAGCTCCTTGACCTTCACCGACAGCGCACCTTCGACCATCACCGCGCGATGCATGGCGGAGTAGCCCGCGATCACGTCGGGGATCTCGGCTCGCAGCCGCCGCGCCGGCTCGGCCAGCTCGCGCGCCACCTCGTGGAAAGTGTCCATCACGACCTCCGTTCTCTGACTGGATTTGCCTGTCACGGCTGAGCGGACCGCGGCCCGTGGTCAGGACGGGCCGGCCGGTGCCCATGACAGCACGCTATCGGCCGTTCAGCAGCGCGAGAACCGACTCTCCGCGGGCCGGCGATGCGACGCCGCGGTCGGTGACCAGCGCCGTCACCAGTGCCGCGGGAGTCACGTCGAACGCAGGGTTCAGGCAGCGCGTGCCGATGGGCGCGATGCCCACCGGCCCCGTCTCGGCGCGCGCCGTCCGAACCTCTTCCCCGTCGCGCTGCTCGATCGCGATCTGCGAGCCCGACGCGCACCGCGGGTCGATCGTCGTCGTCGGGCCGGCGACGACGAACGGGATCGAGGCCGCCGACGCCGCCAGCGCGTGCGCGTAGGTGCCCACCTTGTTGGCGACGTCGCCGTTGGCCGCGACCCGGTCGCAGCCGACGACGACCGCGTCGATCTCGCCCGTCGCGATCAGTCCCGCGGCCGCGCCGTCGACGACCAGTGCGTGCTCGATCCCCAGCCGGTCCAGCTCGTATGCGGTCAGGCGCGCGCCCTGAAGCAGCGGCCGGGTCTCGCAGGCCAGCACCAGCTCCAGCTCGCCCCGCAGGGCCAGCTCGGCGATCACCGCCAGTGCGGTGCCGCGGCCCGGAGCCGCCAGAGCGCCCGTGTTGCAGTGGGTCAGGATCCGCCGCCGGCCGGCGAGCAGGTCCGCGCCGTGGCGGGCGATCGCGTCACTCGCGCTCCGCTCCTCGGCGTCCAGCCCTCGGGCCTGCGCGAGTGCCGCCGCCGCCCGCTCCGCCGACGGCACCGCCGCGGCCGCCGCCGCGACGCGCTCGACGGCATGCCTGAGGTTGACCGCCGTCGGGCGGGCGGCTGTGACCGCCTCGCAGACGGACTCCAGGCAATCCGGGTCCCGAGTGAGATCGAGTGCGACCGCGTACGCGGCCGCGACGCCGATCAGCGGCGCGCCACGGATGCTCAACCGCCGGATCGCGTCGACGACCTCGGCGGCGGTTCGCAGCTCGAGCTCGGTCTCGTCCCACGGCAGCCGCGTCTGGTCGAGCGCCCAGAGCGCGCCGCGCTCGAAGCGC
This sequence comes from Actinomycetes bacterium, assembly GCA_021846845.1. GTDB lineage: Bacteria > Actinomycetota > Thermoleophilia > Solirubrobacterales > Solirubrobacteraceae > Palsa-465. The sequence continues at coordinate 29,874 of JAJZWB010000027.1, forward strand.
AGCGCGACGATGGGCCCGCGACGGGCGGCGTCGATGCCGGTGGAGAGTGCTACAGCCGGTTCTCGATCGTCAGCGGCGCGTCGGATGCGCCATCCGCGGTGCCGTCCGAGCCGGCTGACGGACCGCCTTCGAGCCCCAGCGCCCGCGTGAGCTCTCCGGACTCGTACATCTCGGTCACGATGTCGCAGCCGCCCACCAGTTCGCCCTCGACGAACAGCTGCGGGATCGTCGGCCAGCTGGAGATGGACGACAGCTCCTGTCGGATGCGGGGATCTGGCAGCACGTCCACGGCGGCGAAGCTCGCGCCCACCGAGTTGAGCATCGCCACGGTCCTCGCCGAGAAGCCGCACATCGGGGACTCCGGTGTCCCCTTCATGAACAGGATCACCGGGTTGGAGTCGATCGCCTCCTGGATCGCATCGCGCATCTGATTCTCGCTCATCGGGTCTCCTCTGCTTCGCTGGCCCGGGTCTGGATCGACAGCGCGTGGATCCGGCCGCCGATCTCGTCTCCGAACACGTCGTAGACGAGGCGATGCTGGGCGATGCGGCCCAGCCCGGCGAACGCGGGGGCGCTGATGACCGCGTTGAAGTGATGACCGTCCCCGGTTACGCTGGCGACCGCGCCGGGGATGCCGGCCTCGATCCTGATCTTCAGCTCCTCGGGGGTGGCCGACTCGGATGTGTCTGACATCGCCCCTAGCTTATCGAGCCGCCACGGCCATGGCTATACTGAATGAAGCAATGATCACGCTGACTGACAAGGGCGCCGAGAAGGTTCGCGAGTTCCTTTCGACCCAGGAGACGGTCGCGGAGACCGCCGGACTTCGGGTCGGGGTTCGCGGAGGCGGCTGCTCGGGCTTCCAGTACGCGCTCGCGTTCGACGAGCAGCGCGAGGGCGACTCCGTATTCGAGGACAAGGGCATTCGGCTGCTGGTCGACCGCCCGAGCCTCCCATACGTGAGAGGCTCGACGATCGACTTCGTGGACGGCCTTCAGGGCGCGGGTTTCAAGGTCGACAATCCGAACGTGACCGCGGCCTGCGGCTGCGGCTCGTCGTTCCGGGTCGCCGAAGAGGAAGAGGTCTCCGCCGTCTGAGGCCGGGCCGTTCGGCCCGGACGTCAGTGGCGGAACAGCCGTCCCGCGCCGGGCCGGGCAGCCCTGCCCCGACGTGCAGGCGGGTCGCTCCGGCGTCCGGATCTCGGTCACCCGGGCCTGTTGTCAAGCGAGTCCCAAAGGAACAGGCAGGCAAGCGTCCTGTTCGGCCGCCACGGCTCCGCGATGTCGCAGAGCAGCGGCGGCGCGGGCAGCTCCGGGAGGCCATAGGCGATCTGGACGGCGCGCCGGATCCCGAGGTCGCCGACGGGGAGCACGTCGTCGCGGTGCAGGTGGAACATCAGGAACATGTGCGCGCTCCACTGGCCCAGGCCCCTGACGGCGACCAGCTCCTCGATCACGCGCTCGTCGGGCAGGCGCCCGAGGGTGTGGAGCTGCAGAGAGCCGTCGAGCACGTGCTCGGCCAGCGAGCGCAGGAACCCGACCTTGGCTCGGGACAGGCCCGCCGCGGCGCGCAGCTCGTCGGGGTCGTCGGCGAGGATCTCCTCAGGCGTGGGCGCACGGCCGCCGAAGCGCGCCGCGAGGCGCTCGTAGATCGCGCCCGCCGCCCTTGTCGACAGCTGCTGGCCGACGATCGTGCGCACGAGCGCTCCGTAGTGGTCGCCCGGGCGACCTCGTCCCCGGTCGGCAGCCCGCGGGCCCGCGCGGTCGATCACGTCGCGCAGCACCGGATCGCAGGCCCGCAGGGCGGCGATCGCCTCCGCCTCTTGCAGCCGTCGCGCCCGGGCCTTGAGGCCGGCCGAGGAGCGTTCGTCCGCGGCCCCGCTTCGGGCGGACACGCGTCTAGCCGGTGCTCGTCAGAGACAGCGCGACGCCGTCCAGAGCCCCGAGCGCACGCTCGACAGAGCAGGCGACGCAGGTGAACGTGGGGGTGTCCCGCAGCGTGTAGGCGCTGGACTCGGTCATGCGCAGGCGCTGCACGAGGTCCAGGAAGTCGGCCGGATTGTCGGCCTCGAAGGCGACCACGAACTCCTGGTCGTCGAGCCCGAACGAATAGCTGGTGTTGAGGTCCACCGATGGGAACTCGCGCCCCACGCGGATGTGCTCCTGCATGATCCGCCAGCGCTCGTCGGGCGGCAGCGTGTACCAGGACCGCGTCTTGATGAACGGGTACACGAACAGGTACTTCGAGTGCCCCGGCCTCACCTCCAGGCGAGACTCGTCCGAGTACTCCGACGGCTTGGTCATCGCCAGGTACGAGTACGGGATCGTGCACCACTTCATCAGGCCGCTCTGAGCGAGCACCACGTGGAACTCGTGGATGCGCTCTAGGTTCTGCGCCTGGCTCAGAAGCATCAGATCGGCGTCGCCGCGCGTGCCCACCAGTGAGAACGAGCGCAGCAGGTGACCGTCTGCGAAGTCCTCGCACGCGGCGGCGAACTCCCGCTTGTCGGCGGCGCGCTGCTCGTCGTCGAGCCGGCGCCAGGCAGGATCGACCTTCAGGAAGGTGTACTTCACGAAGTGGCGGACCGGCATCGCCCTTCGATCATAGCCGCGCCGCGCCCCGCCGCATGCCGGCCGAGTGGCCCCGCCGCATGCCGGCCGAGCGGCCCCGCCGCATGCCGGCCGAGTGGTCTCGCCGGGCCCGCCGGCCGCCTCGGGCCGCCCTCGCGACGCCTTTCCCGGCACCAGGTGTGCGCGTTTTCCGAGCGATCCCGGGGGGTCTCCCCGACCGGCTTCCGAGGGAGGAGCGGATAACATCTATCCGATGCGGATCGCGCTGGTTTCGCCCTACTCCTGGACATATCCGGGGGGCGTGACGAGGCACATCCAGGCCCTCGCCGAGCATTACCTGGCCGCGGGCCACGAGGTGCGCGTGCTCGCGCCTTACGATCCCGTGGACCTCCGCGCCCGGGTCCTGCACCGGGGCGCCTCGCCACAGTCGCTGGCCGCGCCGGACTATCTGATCTCGCTCGGCCGGACCGTCGGCTTCAGGGCCAATGGGTCGGTCTCCAACCTGACCGTCGCCCCGCAGGGGGCCGCCGCGCTGAGACGGGAGCTGCGCACCGGCGGCTTCGACGTCGCCCACATCCACGAGCCGATCGCTCCGCTCGCGGGCTGGGTGGCGGCCGAGATGTCGGGACTGCCGCTGGTCGGGACCTTCCACTCCTACTCGGAGAACAGGCTTTCCAACGGGATCGGCAACGTGTTCGGCGCGCGACTGATGCTCAACCGTCTGCACGTGCGGATCGCCGTCTCGGAGGCCGCCGCGTGGACAGGGCGGAGGTTCTTCGGCGGCCACTATCGCGTGATCCCCAACGGCGTGCACGTCGATCCTCAGGGCCCGCCCGCCAAGCAGCCGGACGACCGCCTTCGGCTCGTGTTCGTCGGCCAGGCCGTCGAGCGCAAGGGGCTGCCGATGCTGCTGCGCGCGTTCGAGGCGCTGCGCGAGCACATCCCGACCGAGCTGACCGTGATCGGCCCTGAGGCCGAGGAGCTGGCGCCGCTGATGCTCGACGACCGGGGAGTGCGGGTGCTCGGCAAGGTCGACGACGAGCGCAAGCGCCTGGAGCTCGCGTCCGCGGACCTCCTGTGCGCCCCCTCGCTGCGGGGTGAGAGCTTCGGGATGGTGCTCACCGAGGCTTTCGCGGCCGGGACCCCGGTCGTGGCCTCGGACATCTCCGGCTACCGCGACGTCGTCCGGGACGGCGTCGACGGCGTGCTTGTCGCGCCCGGGGATCCGCAGGCGCTCGCCGAGGCGCTGCGCGATCTGTGGGAGGAGCCGGAGCGCCGCGCGGCGCTCTCGCGGGCGGCCGCCGAGGACGTGCAGCGGTTCGCCTGGCCGCGGGTCGCGGAGCAGGTGATGCAGGCGTATGAGGACGCGATCGCGGTGCCGGCGCCCGAGGGCGGTCGCCATCGTGCCGCCGTCGCGGTGGGGCTCCGCTCCGCTGACCTGAAGCCGCATCTGCCCGCGCGCCGGCTTCCGAGCCTGGAGACGCGGCCCCGGCGGGGACCGCGCCCGGCCGTTCGCGTCGCGCGCCGAGCCGCCGTCGCGGCGGTCTCGGTCGGCGCGATCGTGCTCGCGGTCAAGGCGCTCGACGACATCGGCCTTGGCAACATCGCGTCGGCGCTGCTGGCCTCCAGCCCTTCGTTCGTGCTGCTCGGCCTGGCGATCATGTGCGCGGCGATGGCGCTGCGCGCGGTCTCCTGGCACGCGATCCTGCGCGCGGCGCTGCCGACTGTGCGCGTGCGTATGGCGGACGCGATGCAGGGCACGTTCATCGGGGTTCTGATGTCCTCAACGCTGCCCGCGCGGCTGGGAGAGCCGTCGCGCGCGCTGGTCGTCGCGCGGCGCACCGGCCGCCCGCGGGAGCACCTGCCGATAGTGCTCGGCACGATCGTCTCGCAGACGCTGCTCAACATCGTGGCGCTGGTGGTGCTCGGGTCGGTCATGTTCTCATCGGTCGGGCTGTTCGACGGCCACCAGGACGCGCTCGTTATCGCCGCGGTCGCGCCCGTCGTGCTGCTGGCCCTGGTGCTCCTGGCGCCGCTGCTGCTGCGGGAGCGGGGCCTCGGCGTGCGCTTCCGCCGCCTGCAGAGCCTGGTTGCACAGGCCCGGCGGGGGATGACCCGGGTCCGCGCCGGGCTGGTCGTGTTCCGCCGGCCGCGGCTGGGCGTGATCGCGGCCGCGGCCCAGTTCGGCGCCTGGGCGCTGCAGATGCTCTCCTGCTACGTGCTGCTGGTCGCCCTCGGGCTCAGCCACAGCGCCGGTCTGGGCGCGGCCGCGGCGGTTCTGTTCGCGGTCAACATCACTGCGGTCCTGCCGGCCACGCCGGCCAACCTGGGGGTCTTCCAGGCGGCATGCGCCGCGGTGCTCCACACCGGCTGGCATGTCGGCTTCGGGACCGGCGTCGCGTACGGGGTCATCCTGCAGGCGGTGGAGATCTCGACGGCGATCCTGATGGGGGCCCCGGCGCTGCTGAAGGAGGGCATGTCCTGGCGGGAGGTGCGCCTGAGGGCCCTGCACGCAGCGCCCGTGAAGCTCCCCGCCCGTCCGCGTCGAACCCCGGCCGGCGCGCTTGAGAACGGCTGACGCCGGATTCCGCCCGCCAGCCCGTCCGCGTCGAACCCCGGCCGGCGCGCCTGGGAACGGCTGACGCCGGATTC
>JAJZWB010000157.1 GCA_021846845.1 Actinomycetes bacterium
GAGGACCGGCAGGTCGCCGAGGCGGGCGATCACGGTCAGGCCGTTGCGGTCCACGAGCGCGTTGATCGCCGCGATCGACAGCGCGACCGGCGCCGACAGGAGCGCGGCGCGGGCCAGCGAGCGCCCCACACCGGCCGCGGCGCCGGCGGCCAGCACGGTGAGGACGGTCACGCCGAGCACGATCGGGTTGGCGAGCGCGAGCGCGGCCAGCGCCAGCGCCGCGCAGTAGGCGCAACCGGCTGCCGCTCGGGCGCTGTGCAACGGGCTCGCGCGGCGGCGGTAGCTCATCGCGGCTCCCGGAGCGGCGGGATCATTGCGTCGGATCGAGCGGGACCGGCAGCCGGCTTGAGCCATGTACCGCGAGCGCGAAGTGGTCGTGCAGCGCGGCCGCGTTGAACGACCGCGCGGCGGCCTGAACGCCCGCCGCGTCGGTGCCCGTCACCACCCAGGTCGGCACGCCCGAGGTCCCCGCGGTCGCCGCGATCAGCCCGGCGCCGGCGCCCAGCCTGCGCACGACGTTGCCGGCCGGGTCCAGCAGCTCGAGCGAGGCGCCGGCATGCACGAACCGGGCGTAGATGCCGCTGGCCCCGGGCCCGCGGGCAATCAGCTGCGCGATCAGCTCGGCGCGCAGCTGCGCCCACGTGCCGACCACCACCGTGAGCGTGGTCGTCCCGGAGCCGACGCCCAGCAGCTGGGGGGCGGCCGGGACGTGCGCCGCGTCGAGGACGTCGGTCACCGTCCTGCAGGCAGAGTCCACGCCGATCCCGCACTCGATCGTCACCGGGTATCGCTTGCCGCCGATCCCGCTGACGAACGGCTCCGGGAAGGAGCCGACCACCGCCGGAATCGACTGGGTCGCCCGCCAGTCGTGCAGGTCCCACCAGATGCTGTCGCCGGCGTGGACGGAGGTCGAGGCCGCGCCCTTGGGCGCCTGCACGCCGTTGACGTAGTAGAACCAGTCGCTGGATGGGCCGCTGGGACCGAGGCCGTCGATCGTCTGCACGAAGCCGCCGCCGTAGCGGGTCGAGAGCCTGAACGAACGCTCGAGCATCCGCATCACGGTCTCGGAGCCGGGCACCTGGCGGCGCACGACGGTGGCGACCACGCGCGAGCCGAACCCGCGCGTGATCGTCAGCGTCACATCCCGGGTGCCGGGCCCGGGACCGAGCCCGCAGCCGCCACATGCCAGGGTCACGGCCAGGGCCGCGACCGCGGTCCGCCACCGGTGGGAGGCCCCAGGGAAGGCGGCTGCTCGGGCCCGGCGCACCTCAGCGAACGACGTCCACGGTCGCCTCGTCGCGGATCCAGCCGGCGTGGCTCGCTGTGACGCTCGCGTGCCCGGGCCGTCGGAGGGTGACCATCGCGATCCCCTTGGCGTTGGTGACCGCGCCGGCGACCGACACCCCGGCGAGCGGGCGCAGAACGCGGCCCGCCCCGTAGCCCGAGGCCCGGACCCTGAAGGCATGGCCCGCTCGCACGCGGCCCGGCGCCGAGAGGACGATCGGGTACTCGGTGCCCTTGTCGGGGACGGCGGCGAACAGCAGCTGCTCACCGCGCGTCAGCTTCAGCTCGCAGATCCCGGCGGAGGCGTAGCGGTCGTCGACGAAGATGCTCCAGTAGTACTTGGAGGTGAACGAGTGCGCCTCGCCGAAGATCGATGTGACGCTCAGACCGTAGGAGCTGTAGGAGCCGCTCCAGCGGTGCCTGGTCGCGACGTCCAGAGCGCCGGCGGCGCCGGTCGCCGGGCAGGCGCCCTTCGGCGCGCCGTACCGGGTGATCGAGCCGGCGTGCGTGCGAACGGTGGTCGCGGGCAGCAGCGTCCGGCTCAGGCCCTCGACCCGCACGCTGACGGTAGTCGGGCCGGCCGCGAGCGCGACGGGCGCGGCGAGCGCGAGCGCGCCGGCGGAGGTGATTGCGAGCGCGGCGGCGACGCCGGCTGCGTAGGCGGGACTGCGTTTCATAGGAGCCACCCCTTTCCACGAGGGCTTGTCGGCTTTGCGGTCGGAGGCTGGTCTCCTGGCTCCCGGGCCTACCGGCCGCGCCTTCCCGGTGGGCGTGCGCCCACCAGTGGCAAATCGCGACCGACGTCCCCGGTCACAGTGGCGGGTCCGCGCCGGAGTTGCACCGGCTTCCCATTGCCACCGACCCTGAACGGGGCCGATCGTAGCGCTCGCGGCACCGGGGCGGCGCCACCCGCGCACCCGGAGGTGCAAAATGGAACGTCGATGGGCCATCCGACGCCACATTCGCCCCGGTGACGATCAACCTCACCCGGATCTACACCCGTCTCGGCGACGGCGGCGAGACCCACCTGGGCGACATGAGCCGGGTCCCCAAGACACACCCGCGGATCGAGGCCTACGGGACGATCGACGAGCTCAACGCGCAGCTCGGCGTCGCGCGCGCGCTCGGCGCAGGGGCGCTCCCGGGCGGCTTCGACGCCTGGCTGGCACGGATCCAGAACGACCTGTTCGACGTGGGCGCCGACATCTGCGCTCCCGATGACCCCTCTCGCGAGCGGCTGCGCGTGCTGCCCGAGCAGACCCGGTGGCTCGAGGAGCGCTGTGACGAGGTCAACGCCACCCTGAAGCCGCTGCACTCGTTCGTGCTCCCGGGCGGCACGGCCGCAGCGGCCCAGCTGCACGTCTGCCGCACCGTCTGCCGGCGGGCGGAGCGGCGCGCGATCGCGTGCGGCGACGAGATCAGCCCCGAGACCGTGCGCTACCTCAACCGCCTCTCCGACCTGCTGTTCATCCTCAGCCGCTCCGCCAACTCGGGTGACGAGCCGCTCTGGCAGCCCGGGCTCGGCCGCGACTGAGCCGTCGGCCGCCGCTCAGCCGCCGCTCAGCCGCCGCTCAGCCGCCGCTCAGCCGCGACGAGGATGATGCTGAGACCGGTCGAGAGGGACAGGCCGAGCGTCCCGATCGCGACGGCCCCCGCGACGAAGAGCAGATGCCCGAGCGCGTGGGCGAGCACCCCTGACGGGTCGGCCGCCGCAAGCAGCGCCATCGCCCCGACCGCGGACGCCGCCATCCACAGCGCCGGAGCGAGCGTCCCGCCCACCGGCCGGACGGCGAGCCTTCGACGGGGGGCGATCCGGACCGCGCGTGCGACCGGCGCGCGAGCCTCACGCGCCCACAGCGCCGCGACCGCCGCCAGCGCCCAGATCGAAGCGACCATGAACCCGCCGAGCACGTCGGACGGGTAGTGCCAGCCCAGCACCAGGAACGACCAGCAGACCGCCACCGCGAAGGCCGCGACCAGGGCGGCCACCCAGGAGCGCCAGCGCGGCGGCGAGACGATCACGCAGCAGAGCGCCAGCAACATCGCAGCGGTGGCGTGCCCGCTGGGCCACGACGCATTCGTCAGCGGCCCGCCCGGGACCAGCACGCGCGGCGCCGCCAGCACCGGTTTGAGCAGCTGCGTGGTCTCGTTCGCGCCGAACAGCACGGCCAGCACCGCCGCGGCTGACGCCGGCCGGCGTCGCAGCAGCGCGGTCAGGACCGGGATGACGGCCAGGAACGCGTACTGCCGGGGGTCACACAGCCCCGCGACGAAATTGGCCACGGCGTAGAGCCGCGGCGTGCGCAGCTGCTCGAAGCCCGTGAGCATCGAGCCGTCGGCGGCCCGGAGGAGGGGAACGTGGCGCCACAGCCACCAGGTCGGGACCAGCAGCGCAAGGCCGACGCCGGCGCCGGTCAGCGCCTTCCGCGCTCGTCTGGGCATGGAACCAGGGTAGACGCGGCATGCCCCGGCGGAGGGCGGGTCGCGCGCTCCGACAGCCTCCGCGACCGTCCTGGTACGGCTCGGACAGCCCCGGCTCAACCGGTCCGGCGGCCCGGTCCCTCCCCCCTCAGGAGCCTCACGAAGAACGCTCCCGGGCGCTCCGATGCGGTCCCGCAGGCGCCGCTCAAGCGCCGCTCGCCCGGCCCTCCGGCCCAGGCGCCGTCGCCGCATCCTCAGCGGGCATCAGGCCAGCGGTCACGTCGCCTGCGGGCGCGCCACCCCCGCGCGCGTCGCTCAAGGTCGCCTCGTCGGAGGGCACGCCGGCCACGCTCGCCCCATCCCCCGGAGCTTCGTCCCCGGGAGCCTCGTCGCCCGGGACCGGCGAGGAGAGCCTGGCGACGGTGAACTCCGGCGCCACACCGGTCCGCCGCACGTGGTCGTAGTGCACCAGGTCCTCCGGGGCGGCGACCTCGATCGACACGCCGTCGGCGACCTCGAAGCGGTTGGACTCGTAGAGCAGGTCCTGGTAGCGGGGCGCGCGGGCGCCGGCGGCGCCGCCCGGCTCGACCGGCGAATCCGCGCCGTCCACCCCGGCGCCGGGCTGCGCGCCGCCACTGCGATGGCCGGCGCGCTCGATGTCAAGGTCGTGACCGCCGAAGCTGAGCATCCAGCGGCGACCGCGCGCGAGCTTGTCAGCGCTGAGCGTGACCGGGTCCGGGCCACCCCGATCGGGTCCGTTGCCCAGGCCGCGATCGGACCGCAGGCCCGCCCTCTCAGCCACCAGCGCGCGGGTCAGGCGCTCGTAGTTGCGGGCGTACGGGGCCGGGACGATCGCCACCGGCCCGCTCACGGTCGTGTCGCCGCGTATCGCCTCGGCGACCGGGCCGACGAGGACGAAGTCGATCCGATTGACGATCAACCAGCGCAGCACCGAGAGCGACCGGGGCTCCAGGTGCTCGAACCCTGCGCACGGCTGGACGGGTGTGTCTCCCGGTCCCGATGGACGGCGTCTGAGCAGCATGCTCTGACGGTTCGTTGGCGCGCGGCCGATTCCTTCCGGCCGCGCACCCGCTGGCGCACGCCAGTCGGGGTGACAAGCTATGCGGATGGACTCGATTGAGCTCGAGCGGCGCCGGGCGCAGCGAGCCCGCGAGCGCCGCAGGCGCCATAGCCGCCGTCGCGTCCTGGCGGGCGGCTCGCTGGCGATCGTGATCGCGGCGATCGTGGCGGCGGTCGCGTCGGCCGGCGGCGGCTCTCCATCGGCGCGGTCGAGCAACTCTGGCGGCGCGCCGATCGCCGGCGGTGCACGGCATGCCCACGGAGCGCCGCGCCACCGGACGCGCTCCGCCAGCGTGGCCGCGGCCGGCCTTCACAGGCACGGATCGACCGCGGACGTGCTCGGCCCGCCGACCGGACATCCGGGCACCGCCTCGGTGCCGGTGCTCATGTACCACGTGATCGCGCCGCCGCCTCCGAACGCGCCGTTCCCGGGCCTCTACGTGCCGGCGCCGGAGTTCGCCGCCCAGATGCGGGCGCTCAAGGCGGCCGGCTGGCACGCCGTGACGCTCGACCAGCTGCGCGCCTACTGGACCAAGGGCGCACGGCTGCCACCGGGCAAGCCGATCGTGGTCTCGTTCGACAACGGGTACCACTCCCAGTACACGGAGGCGCTGCCGATCCTGCGCCGGCTCGGCTGGGTCGGCAATGAGAACATGCAGCTCTCCGGCCTGCCGCCCTCGCAGGGGGGCATGACCCGGTCCGAGGTGCACGCGCTGATCGCCAACGGCTGGGAGCTGGACACGCAGGGGATGACACACGCCGACCTGGCCACCGAGGACGCCGCCGGGCTGCACTACCAGATCGTGGTCGCACGTCGCCGGCTGCAGCGCGAGTACGGCGTGCCCGTCAACTGGTTCTGCTACCCGTCGGGCGACTACGACGCGACCGTGATCGCGGCTGTTCGCGCCGCCGGCTTCGTCGGGTCGACCACCGTCGTCCCGGGCTGGGCGAGCCCGTCGACTGACCCGTACCGTCTGCCGCGGCTGAGAGTGCTGGGCGGGACCAGCCCGCAGGCGCTGCTGGCCCAGATCGCGGCCTCGCAGGGCGATCCGCCGGCACCCCCCTCCTACACGGTCGGCTAGCGCGACCGATGCACGCTGAGGGGGAGGCGACCGGCAAGCACCGGAACCGGCACGCCGGCGCCCGCCGCCGGTGGGCCAGGCGGATCGGAACCGCGACGCTTCGCAACCCGAGGCCGAGCCGCTTCACGGGCGTGGTCGCGGCCGCCGTCGCGGTCACGCTGGCGACGCTCGGGATCTACTTCCTGCGCACGATCGCGCCCGTTGTCTCGCTGAGCGTCGTGTACCTGCCCGCGGTGCTGCTGATCTCCACCTACTGGGGGCTCGCGCTGGGCCTCCTGACGTCGCTGCTCAGCGCGGCCGCGTTCAACTTCTTCCACCTGCCGCCGATCGGGACCTTCACGATCTTCAGCGGCCGCAACTGGGTGGCGCTGGGGGCGTTCACGATCGTCGCGGCGGTCGCCAGCACGATCGCCGAGCTCGCCCGCTCGCGCGCGCTGGAGGCCGAGAGCAGGCGCGCGGAGGCGGACCTGGCGGCGGCGCTGGCCCACGAGCTGCTGCTCGGGGTGGACACGCGCACGGCGCTGTCGGGGGCCGCTCGGCGGGTCGCCGAGGGCCTCGGGCTCTCATCGGCCTCGATCGAGCAGGGGTCGGTTGCACCCGGCCCACTGGGACTCGCGCTCGCGCTGCGCGGCGCGGACGGGCTGCCCGTCGCGACCCTGGTGGTGCCGCCCGGCCTCACCGTCGAGGCCGAGCAGCGGTTGCGGGCCAAGGTCGTCCCGACGCTGGAGGCTCTGGTCGCGATCGCCGACCGGCGTGATGCCCTCCAGGCCGAGCAGGTCGAGACCGAGGCGCTGCGCCGGTCCGACGAGCTCAAGACCGCGCTCCTGCGAGCCGTGTCGCACGACCTGCGCACGCCGCTGACCGCGATCGTCGCCGCCGGGCACGCGCTCGGAGCCGGCTCGCTCACCGACGAGGAGCGAACCGAGCTGAGCGCGGCGGTGGTCGAGGAGGGAAACCGGCTGGCCGGGGTGGTCGACAACCTGCTCGCGCTGTCACGGCTGCAGGCAGGCAGCGCCACCCCGCGCTCGGACTGGGTCTCGATCGAGGACCTCCTCTCCGAGGCGGCCGAGGGGGTGCGGGGACGGCCGCTGCGGCTGCGGGTCGAGGTCGACGACGACGTGCCGGAGATCCGGGCCGACGCGGCGCAGCTGGAGCGGGCCTTCGCGAACCTGCTGGAGAACGCCGGCCGCTACGGGGGCGGCGAGCCGATCGACGTGCGCGCCCGCCGCGAGAGTGACCGCGTGCTCGTCGAGATCGCCGATCACGGCCAGGGGATCGACTCGACCGAGCAGGCGAGGATCTTCGAGCCGTTCTACCGCGGCCGCGGCGCTTCGCGCTCGTGGAACGGGTCCGGCCTGGGGCTGGCGATCGTCAAGGGCTTCGTGGAGGCCAACGGCGGCGATATCTCTGTCCGCTCGCGGCCGGGAGAGGGGACGACCTTCGCGGTGTCGC
>JAJZWB010000028.1 GCA_021846845.1 Actinomycetes bacterium
ACGATCGGCGACGTGCCGTGTTGTGGTCGGGGTGGCACGCGGACGGCTGACCCTGCGATCGGCCGCGGCGATCCTGGCGGTCGGTGCGGCGATCGGCGCCACGGTCGCCGCCTCGGGGTCGGGCGCCGGCCGGGCGAGCGCGGCGTCCCGCACGCCCGTGGCGAGGGCCGCAGGCGGACCGACCGCCCGCGGCGCGCGGCTGCTGCCGCAGCCGCCGCCCGCGGCCGCCCGCCCGAACATCGTGTTCGTGCTGACCGACGACCTCTCGATGGACCTGCTGCCCTACATGCCCCAGGTCCAGGCGCTCGCGCGGCACGGGATGACCTTCTCGAACTACTTCGTCTCGGATTCGCTGTGCTGTCCCTCACGAGCGTCGATCTTCACGGGCCTCTATCCGCACGACAGCGGCGTGTTCACCAACAACAGCCCCGACGGGGGGATCGGCGCCTTCTGGGCGCACGGCGACGAGCAGCGCAGCTTCAACCTGGCGCTGCAGCGGGCCGGCTACGAGACGGCGATGATGGGCAAGTACCTGAACGGGTACCTGCTCGGCCCCGCGCGCTCGCCGGTGCCCGACAACTACGTACCGCCCGGCTGGAACGAGTGGGACGTCGCCGGCTGGGGCTACCCCGAGTACGACTACCTGATGAACGTCGACGGCACGGTCCGCTACTTCGGCCACAGCCCGCGGGACTACCTGACCTCGGTGATCACCCGCCGCGGGGTGCGGTTCATCGACCGCGCGGCGGCGAGCGGGAGTCCGTTCTTCCTGGAGCTCGCGACGTTCGCGCCGCACACCCCGTACGTGCCGGCGCCGCGCGACGCGCACCTGTTCCGCGGCCTGAGGGCTCCGCGCCCCCCCAGCTTCGACGTGCTGCCGACGCACCCGCCCGCGTGGCTGTCGGGCCACCGACCGCTGCGGCCAAGCCAGATCGCGCGGATCGATCACGTATTCCGGCTGCGCGTCAGGGACGTGCAGTCGGTCGATCGGATGATCGCCACGGTCGAGCGCACGCTGCGCCGCGACGGTCTCACGCGCGACACCTACATCGTGTTCAGCTCGGACAACGGGCTGCACACGGGCGAGTACCGGCTGATGCCCGGCAAGCTGACCGCGTTCGACACCGACATCCACGTGCCGCTCGTGGTCGCGGGCCCGGGCGTGCCCGCCGGCACGACCAGCGGCGCGATGGCCGAGAATGTCGACCTCGCCGAGACCTTCGCCGCGATCGGGGGCACGACGCTTTCGGCGGACGGGCACAGCCTGCTCGGCCTGATGCACGGCGCGCCGCCGATCGGCTGGCGTGACGCGGTCCTGATCGAGCACCACGGGCCGGCGACCAGCAGCCTGGACCCGGACGCGCAGAACCGGGAGAGCGGCAACCCGACGACCTACGAGGCGATGCGCACGGCGCACTTCCTCTACGTCGAATACCTGGACGGGGAGCGGGAGCTGTACGACCTGCGGCGGGATCCGTACGAGCTGCACAACATCGCAGCGAGCGCCTCGCCGCAGCTGCTGGCGACGCTGCACGCCGAGCTTCAGGCGCTCGAGGCGTGCCACGGGACGACGTGCTGGACGGCCGGACACGTGTTCCTGACCGGGAACCGCGTGTTCGTAACCAGACAGAAACACCACCCTAACGCCTCTTAACTTACTGAGGGCTTACGGGCCCCGGCGTACGTTCTGGTGTGCATGCCCCAGGCGGGCACCGCCTCCACGGCCGGGGAGCGGACCACACCCGGACACGCCAGGAGGTCTATCCCTTGCGCTCAGCTCTGAGAAAACGCAGTGGGGCCACGCTGCTCGCGATCGCGCTCGCGGGCGCGGCGGCCAGCGTCGTCGCCCTGTGGGCCCCGGCGGCATCGCGGGCGTCGGTGCCGGTCGTCGACGTCTTCCCGATCCCCGGCGGCCATGTCGCCGCGCCCACCACGCAGCTCACCTTCCGCGGCATCCCGATCTCGCAGCTGGGGCCGATCACCGTCACGGGCTCGCGGAGCGGGGTGCACACGGGCCGACTGGAGGCCGACTCCGACGGCAACGGCGGGAGCTTCCTGCCCGTGAGGCCGTTCGACCCCGGCGAGACCGTGACCGTCAGGACCTCGGCGAACATCGACGGCAGCGGCAGCGGCACGTACAGCTTCACGGTGGCCGATCCAGCCGGGCCGATCAAGGTCGGCGCGCTCCGCGCGGCCCCGCGCGTTCCCCATGACGTGAGCCACTTCTTCTCCGCGCCGCAGATGTTCCCGGCCCGGGTGGAGGTCACGCACCTGCCGCGCGGCGCGCAGCCGGGCGACATCTTCATCGCGCCCCAGCAGGGGCCGGTCCAGAGCGGACCTGAGCTCCTGGGCCCATACGGAGGCCTGATCTGGTTCAAGACCGTGCCCAAGGGCCAGCTCGCGACCGACTTCCGGGAGCAGACCTACCAGGGCAAGCCGGTCCTGACCTGGTGGCAGGGCACGATCAACGGCGGCGTCGGAACGGGCCAGGACGAGATCTACTCAAGCTCCTACCAGCCCGTCGCCACGGTCCACGCGGGCAACGGCCTGCAGGCCGACCTCCACGAGTTCTACGTCACGCCGGAGGGCACGGCCCTGATCACCGCCTACTACCCGGTCTACTGGAACACCTCCGGGGTCAGGAACGGCTCGACCCACGACCTGGTGTTCGACGCCGTCGCACAGGAGATCGACATCAGGACCGGGCTCGTGCTGTGGCAGTGGGACAGCCTGGACCACGTGCCGGTCACCGACAGCTATCAGTTCGCGCCGCCCGAGAGCGGCCACCCGTGGGACTACTTCCACATCAACGCGGTCTCGCAGGCGCCTGACGGGAGCATCGTCATCTCGGCCCGCAACACCTGGGCCGTCTATGACGCATCGGCACAGACGGGAGCGGTGAACTGGACGCTGGGCGGGCGGCAGTCGTCGTTCACGATGGGTCACGACACGCCGTTCATGTTCCAGCACGACGCGGTCCTGCACGCCAACGGCCTGATGACGATCTTCGACGACGGCGCCGGCCCGCCGGCCGTCCACAAGCGCTCGCGAGGACTGCTCCTGAAGCTTGACACGGCCAACCACACCGCGACGATGATGCTCCAGGACGAGCACGTGCCGGGACTGCTGGCCTACTACGAGGGCAGCGTGCAGCCGCTGGCCAACGGCGACGACTTCGTCGGCTGGGGAGAGCAGCCCTACGTGACCGAGTTCAACTCACGCGGCCGGCCGGTGTTCGACGCCCGCTTCGTGGGCCAGAACTCGAGCTACCGCGCCTATCGCTACCCGTGGAGCGGCATGCCGGTCACGCGTCCGTCGGCGGCCGAGCGCGTCGTGGGCGGCCACGCGATCGCCTACGCGAGCTGGAACGGCGCCACCCAGGTCGCCACCTGGCAGGTCCTCGGCGGATCGAGCCCGACGTCGCTGAGCATCGTCGCGACCCATCGCCGGACGGCGTGGGAGACCGACATCCCGCTTTCGCAGAGCGAGGCCTACATCGAGACCCGCGCGCTGGACGCGCACGGGAACGTGCTCGCCACCTCCAAGGCGGTCAAGCTCGGCTGACGATCCGTGGGGGCGCCCCGGGCCGGCGCGGAGGCCGGCTGCGCCGGCCCGGGCTCGTCGTCGCCGAATAGCGAGCGGCCTGCACCGCTCAGCGGCCCGCCACGGACCACCGCGGTGCTGGCGCCGGGCTCGTCGCCGAGCAGCGAGCGGCCTCAGCCGCTCAGGGCCCGGTCCAGGTTCCGGAGCAGGGACGCCTGGATCCGGCGCAGGCCGATCGGCGCGAACAGGCCCTCGAAGATGCCGCCGACCCCGCCGGCGCCGTTCCACGAGCTCTCGACCGTGACCTGGCTCGCGCCCTGCGATGGGGACACCGCCCAGGTGTTGACGAACGAGGACAGCTCGTCCGCCTCCTGAATCGCGCCCGGGCTCTCGCTGACTCGCAGCCTGTAGTCGCGCTCCCTCCCGCCGGCGGCGAAGTGGTAGGCGATCAGGGTCCCCTCGCCGCTGCCTCCCTCAAGCACCCTGAAGTCGCTGTAGTTGTCGGTCAGGATGCGGGGGCGCCCGTCACGGTAGTCGCGCAGCAGCGCGAGCACCCGCTCAGGGGGAGCCTGGACGGCGATGCTGGAGCGAGCGACGACGCGGGCCATCCAGCGATTGTGCCAGCGCGGATCCCCGAATGCGATCGCGCGCGCCCGCGCCGCGGGCGCGCAGCACCGGCGGCGCGCTACCGGTAGCTTGAGCACGATGCTCGCCGCCTACGCAGCCCGGCTCGCGCCCGACGACCCGCTGAGCGCGCTTGAGGTCGGCGAGCGCCCCGAGCCCGTTCCGCGCGACGGCTGGACCACCGTCACCGTCAGGGCGGCGTCGATCAACCACCACGACCTCTGGTCGCTGCGCGGACAGGGCCTGAGCGCAGACGCGCTTCCGATGACCCTCGGCTGCGACGCCGCCGGGATCGACGAGGACGGCGCCGAGGTGGTCGTGCACGCGGTCATCTCCGACGACGCCTGGCGCGGGGACGAGACCCTGGACCCACGTCGCTCGCTGCTATCCGAGCGCCATCAGGGGACCTTCGCCGAGCGGGTGACGGTGCCGCGGCGCAACGTGCTGCCCAAGCCCCCCGAGTTGTCGTTCGAGCAGGCCGCCTGCCTGCCCACCGCGTGGCTGACGGCCTACAGGATGCTGTTCACGCGCGGAGACGTCAAGCCGGGGATGACCGTGCTCGTGCAGGGCGCCGGCGGCGGCGTGGCGACCGCGCTGATCGTGCTCGGCAGCGCGTCGGGAGTGCGCGTCTGGGTCACCAGCCGATCCGAGGACAAGCGCCGGCAGGCGCTGCAGCTCGGCGCGGAGCAGGCGTTTCAGCCGGGCGCGCGGCTGCCCGAGCGCGTCGACGCCGTGATGGAGACCGTCGGCAGGGCGACCTGGGGCCACTCGGTGCGGGCGCTCAAGCCGGGCGGCTCGCTGGTGATCTCCGGCATCACCTCCGGCGATCCGACACCCGCCGAGATGACCCGGGTGTTCTTCCTGCAGCTGTCGGTGATCGGCTCGACGATGGGCACGCGCGACGAGCTGGAGCGGCTGATGCGGTTCTGCGTGGAGCGGGACATCCGCCCGCTGATTCACGGGACCCTGCCGCTCTCGCAGGCACGTGAGGGGCTGCGCACGATGCTTGAAGGCGAGTTCGTCGGCAAGCTCGTGCTCACGAGCTGAGCCGTGACGAGCGACCCGCGCCGGGTCAGAAGACGATCAGCGCCCGGCCGCGGAGGCCGCCGGCCTGTATCGCGCGATGCGCATCGGCCGCCCGCTCAGGCGGGTAGGCGCCCGCGACGCGAAGCTGGATGCGTCCCGCCGAGGCGAGCGCGCGCAGCTGATGCAGCCACTCGGTGCGCTCCAGCGCCTCCAGCACCATCACCGGGTGGATCTTGATCCCCCGCTCGCTGTCGCCGTGGCTCCAGCCGCGCACGACGGCGAGCCCGCCGCCGTCGCGGATCGCCCCGAGCGCGTCCCTGTAGAGCAGCGCCGTGTCGTAGACGCCGGCGACGCCGGCGGGCTCAACCGCGCGGACGGCGGCCGCGAAGTCGTCGGACCGCGGGATCACGACGTCGGCGCCGAAGGAGCGCACGAGCCGCTCATCGGCCGGCCCGGCGTCTGCGATCACGCGCAGCCCGCGCTCGCGCGCGAGCGGGATCACGTAGGAGGCGAGCAGGCCGGCGCCGCCGCTGACGGCGAGCGTGTCCCCGGGACCGAGCCCGAGCATCTCCAGGCCGAGCATCGCGGTGAGCCCGTTCATCGGGAGCGTCGCCGCCTGCTCAAGCGTGGCTCCGTCCGGGATCGGCACCACCGATGCGGCCGGCACCACCAGCAGCTCGGCCTGGGCGCCGCCCTCGGGCCGGCGCGGCATCACCGCCGCCATCACCCGATCGCCGACCTGCAGCCGATCGATGCCCTCGCCGACCGACTCCACCGTGCCGGCCGCGTCCATCCCGGGCGTCCAGGGCGGGGGCGGGTCGTCGGTCCCGCGCGTCCGCAGCGAGACGTCGGTCGGGTTGACGGCGGCGGCCGCAACCCGCATCCGTATCTCGCCAGGGCCCGGCTCCCGCACGGGGCGATCGATCACCTCGATGACCTCGGGCCCGCCGGCACGCTGGATCCCAACCGCTCTCGCCATGATGAAGGGAGCCTAGTACACGCCTCCTGAGAGCCGCCGGGCGCAGCCGCACCTCCCGCCAGGTGCGCTATCGCGCAGCGGACGCCGCCTCCCGCCACGTGCGCTATTGCGCAGCGGACGCCGCCTCCCGCTCCAGGTCAAGCTCGGTCCGCACCCCAAGCCCGTGCAGCGCCTCGTTGGCGAGCTCCAGGCTGGGCGCGTCGGCGACCGCGCGCGCGAGGCGCCCGGCGGCGGCGAACGTAGCGGCGACGTCGAGGAAGAAGGTCTGGGGGGCGAGGCTGGTGAGCGTGAAGGTGCGCGTCCCGCCTCGGATTGAGACCTTCCCGTGGGCGCCGCGGAACGCCCGCACGGCCTGCGCGCTGGCCTCGGTGGGCACCAGCGCGAGCGACTCCTCGACGCGGGCGGCCACCGGCTCTGTCAGGCCGCGGACGCCGCACAGCCCGCCGGCCCCGGCCACCCAGGAGATCCGCTCCAGGACCTCGTCGGCGGTCAGCTCCGAATCGCACCCCGCGCCGAACACCCCCAGGAGGATCGGCTCGCCGGCCTCGGCCAGCCTCGCCGCCACGGCCAGCATCAGCGCGTCGCAGAGCGGGCTTCGCAGACCGGGCTCATCGCCCTGTGCGAGCACGTCGCCGCCGACGTCGACGAACACGATCAGGTCGCACTCCAGCGACCGGACGGCGCAGCGCAGCGAACCGGCCACGGCGCCGGCGCCGGCGCCGATGTCGACGAGCAGCGTCGGGCGGCCGAGCAGCTCGGCCATGCCCGCCTCGCCGAAGCGGACGTCGCGGTCGGCGACCCGCGCCCGCGGACCGGCGAGCAGCACGCCCGGAGCCATCTCCCAGGCGCCGGCGATCTCGGCCGCACGCCGCGGGCCTGGGACGGGATCGATCGGACGCCGCTCCCACGTCAACCCGCCGACGAGCGGCTCGGCGCCGTCGTAGATCCGCATCGCCTCGGCGATCGCCAGCGCGCCGACGACATCGCCCCCGCCGCCGATCCCGAGCACGAGCGGGCGGCGCGACCCCCGCAGCAGCCCCTCGCCGTCAGCGGCCATCGGGTGGCCCCTGCGACCGGCCGTCGAGCAGGACGATCGAGGCGTGCAGCTCTCCGGAGACATCCAGGATCCAGCGCCGGTCGCCGTCGGCGATCACGCGCTTTGCGCCGGGCTGCGCGGGCGCCCGGAACTCCATCTCGACGTCGATCCGGCCCGGGTCCTCGCCGGCCAGCAGCTCCTCCTCCAGCGGCTCCCAGTAAGCGGCGTTGTTGACATGGCCGGCGACGTCGCACTCGGTGGCCCGGAAGCTCCACCGCTGGCCGCCGTCAAGCTCTGGGGGCAGCGGGTGGCGCAGGCGGGCCCTCACGCGACTCAGCGGCTGATCGCCGCTGTAGGCGGCCAGCTCTGCCTCGGTCAGCGGCGACGGACGGCCGAGCTCCGGGTCCAGGTGCACCCACAGGCCGACGGCCTCGACGGCGGGCGGCGCCGCGCCGGCGCTAACGGTCGCCTCGCTGTCGCCCTCGCAGACGATGTCGATCCGGCGCTCGGCCCACATCGGGCCAACGCCGCTGCAGAAGGTCGTCAGGCGCACCTGCTCTCCGAAGCGCGGGAACCGGTTGACGCGGATCCGGGCGCGGCGCGCGACCCAGACCGCGATCCGCTCCAGCCCCACCTCGACCACGTCGTCGTAGGCGACATCCTGGATCCAGCGGGCGAGCGCGTCGAGGCGGACGCGGCCCGACGGCGCACAGTCGGAGAACCCCGGCCGGCGGGTGTGGCCGAACACCCGTGCTCCGGGATCGGGAGCGCGCATTCGGTGTCGCCCGCCGCTCACGACGGCTGCCACCTCTGGAGCCGGCGAACCACGGTCATCGGCCTGCAAGCTACCGAACGCAGGCCATGGATGGCGTCCTGCGCGGCGCCCGCGGGACGCGAGCCCGCCCGGCCGCGTTCCGCCCCCGCGCCGGCCGCCATCCCCCCGAGCCGGCCGCCATCCCCGCGCGCCGGACGCGGCTTCACGGACAGGCGAGCCGTCCGGCCAGGAGCAGAGAATCGAGCCATGCTGACCAACGTCGGCGGTCTCGTCTACGGGACGATCCTGGTGGCGACGCTCCTGGCGGCCGAGAGCGCCGCGGGAGAGACCTATGCGCGGACGGTGGCGGCGGTGGGAGCGGCGCTGGTCGCCTACTGGCTGACGCTCTCGTATGCCGAGTACGCCGGCGAGCGGGTCAGGCGCGGGGAGCCGCTCGAGCGCGACAAGCTGATCGAGGCGGCACGCCACGAGGCGGCGCTGCTGCTCGGCGCGGCCGTGCCATTCGCCGCCCTGCTGGTCATGTGGGCGGCGGGCGTGAAGCTCGCGACCGCGATCACGGTGGCGGCCTGGTTCGCGGTCGGGGTGATCGTGACGGTCGAGGTCGCGAGCGGCGTCCGCGCCGGCCTGCGGGGCCGAGAGCTCGCCGGGCAGGTGGCGATCGGCGGCCTGCTCGGCCTGCTCGTGCTGGCGATCCGGCTGCTGCTGCACTGACGCGCCCGGGGCCTCCGGCGCCGCGCGAGCCCGGGCTCAGCGGCCTCGATCCCCAGGAGGCGGAGCGAGCCCGGGTCCGCGGCGTTCAGGACGCCTCCGCGGGAGCCGGCCCGCGGTGGCGGAGCGGCTCGACGCCGCGGATCAGGTCCGCCGCCCGCTCGGCGATCATGATCGTCGGCGCGTTGGTGTTGCCACGCACCGGCGTCGGCATCACCGAGGCGTCGACGACCCGCAGCCCATCCATCCCGAGCACGCGCAGCTCGTCGTCGACGACGCGCCCCATGCCGCAGGTGCCGACCGGGTGGTAGATGGTGGTCGTGTTGCGCTCGATGTGGGCGATCAGGCTCGCCTCGTCGTCGCCGGCCGGAGCCGCCTGGGCGCCCGTCGTCACGTCGCGGAGCGCCGGCTGGCCGGCGATCCCGAGCGCGATGCGTACGCCCCTGGCGAGCGTCGCACGGTCGTGCTCGTCGACAAGGTAGTTGTGCAGCACGCGAGGCCTGGCGGTCGGTACGCGGGAGCGGAGCTTGACCGAGCCGGCGCTGCGCGGGCGCAGCAGGCAGGCGGAGAGCGCCCAGCCGTCGACGGCGATGTCGGCGGCGCCGGCCTCGGGGAACAGCAGCGGGATCATGTGCAGCTGCACGTCCGGCGCCTCCAGGCCGTCGTCGGTGCGCAGGAAGCCACCCGCCTCGGCGAAGTTGGAGGTCAGCGGGCCGCGGCCCTCGGTCGTCAGCAGCCGCATGTTCTCGGCCGTCTCCGCACGCAGCAGCGACGTCTCGTCGGTCGTGTACGTGATCCAGGTCGACGGATGGTCCTGCAGGCCCCGCCCGACCGGCAGCTCGTGCACCGGCTGGATCCCGACCAGCGCCAGGTCCGCCGCCGGTCCGATGCCCGACAGGAGCAGGATCTGCGGGCTCTGGTAGGCGCCGGCGCAGAGGATCACCTCACGCCGCGCCTCGAACCGCTCGGTCGTCCCGTCGCGGTCGGCCTCGACCCCGATCGCGCGCCCCTGCTCCAGCAGCAGCCGCGTTACATGGGCGCCTGTCACGGTGGTCAGGTTCTCCCGCCCGAGCGCCGGATGCAGGTAGGCCACCGCCGCCGAGCAGCGCATCCCGTTGCGCTGCGTGACCTGGTACCACCCGGCGCCGTCCTGCACGGGCCCGTTGAAGTCGTCGTTGAGCGCCATCCCGGCCTGCTGGGCGGCCTCGACGAACGCCTCGCAGGTGCGATGGCGGCTGCGGCCGTCGCACACGCTGAGCGGGCCCCCGGCGCCGTGCAGCTCGCCGGAGCCACGCTCGTTGTCCTCCGCCCTGATGAAGTACGGCAGCACGTCGTCCCATCCCCAGCCGCGATGGCCCATCGCGGCCCAGCCGTCGTAGTCAGCGCGGTTGCCGCGGATGTAGACCATCGCGTTGACCGACGACGAGCCTCCGAGAGTCCGACCGCGCGGCAGCTGGCGCTGGCGCCCGCCGAGGCCCGGCTCCGGGTCTGAGAACAGCGACCAGTCGTACTTGCTGGTACCGATCGCCAGCACGCCGGCCGGCAGATGGATCTCGTCCGCGCCGTCGGGCGGACCGGCCTCCAGGAGGCACACCTCCACGTCGGGATCCTCGGTCAGCCGGGCCGCAAGCACGCACCCGGCGGAGCCGGCTCCAACGATCACGTAGTCGTAGCCACCCATCCCGACCTCCCTCCTCCTCGGCGCGGTGTCAGGGCATTCTCGGCGCGCGACGGCCCAGCGGTCAAGCGCCGCCTGCCAACCCGCGGCGGCCGGCCCCGCCCGGGGGGCGGCGCGAGCCGAGAGCGGATCCGGCGCGAGCCGGGAGCGGATCAGTACCAATCCTGCACGGTCACCGACCAGGCGGCCGCATCGCCGCCCGGCGCGACACGGAGCTCATAGGTCCCGGGGCCGGTGTCGAACACCTGCGACTGGGCGGAGCCCTCGGTGAGGCCGAAGCCGGCCACCGTGCGGCCGGTAGCCGCGTCCAGCACCCGCGCGGCAGGCCCATCGCAGAAGAGGATCCATGTGCAGGTGCCCTGGAAGGCCATCCGGTAGACGATCCGCCAGCGGGCACCACGGATCGTGAACGGCCCCGAGGCGCCGCCTGTGAAGGTCCCGACCGTCCGCCAGGTGGGCGTCTCGGCGACCGACAGCACCACGATCGAGCCGGCCCCGGCCAGCCCGCCGGCCGGCGATTGGCCGGTCACGGTCCCCGGCACGGTCCCGGGCGCCGGCACCTGGCGAGCCTGCGGGCGCAGGCCGAGGCTGCGGAGCGTCCTCTCGGCGTCCGCGACGCTCTGGCCGGAGAGCGTCGGCAGCGGCACGGGGGCCGGGCCGCGACTCAGCACCGCGCGCACGCGCGTGCCGCTGCTCACGCGCGCGCCGGGTGATGGCCGCTGCGCGATCACGGTGCCGGCGGGCGCGGGGTCGTAGCGCCCGGCCAGCGTGAGCAGCAGATGCGCGCGGCGCGCGAGCGCGACCGCGCGCCCGCGGTCCAGGTGAACGAGCTCGGGCACGCGGGTGAGCTCGGGGGCGCCCCCGAGCGCCAGCCCGCCGGCCAGCAGCGCGGCCGCGACCGCGACCACCAGTCCCAGCGCCGTGGCAGTCCCGCCGCGCCGCCCGGGGCGGGCGCCGCTCCCGCTCACCTCGCCGCGCGCCACGGGCCCAGAGCGCCCGTGACCGGCCGCGGCGCGCCGGTGGACGTGAGCGGCACGCCCGGCACCGCGGCGGCGCAGCGGCTCGGTTGCCGTCTCGCCGGCCGCATGCCTGCGCGCCGGCGCGGTCGGCGAAGGCGCGTGAGCGCTCACCGTCGCCGCGGTCGCGTACGCCGGCGCCCGCCGGGTCGGCTCGGGCACCAGCCGGGTCGGCTCGGGCACCACGCGGGTCGGCTCGGGCACCAGCCAGGTCGGGTCCGGCGCCCGCCGGGTCGGCGCGGCTCCCGCCGCGGCGGCCGCGGGCACCGGAGCGGCCGCGGGAGCTGTCCCGGGCGCCGCGACGGCCGCCGCGGCGAGCGCGTCGGCCATCTCGGCGCCGTTCGCATAGCGGCCCGCCGGCTCCTTGGACAGCGCGCGGCTCACGACCTCCGCCAGCGCTCCGGGCACCGAGGCCGGTAGCGGAGGCGGCGGATCGCGCTCGTGGCTGAGCGCGAGCTCGACCACCGAGCTGCCGGTGAACGGCGGCGACCCCGTGAGCATCTCGTACAGCACCACGCCCGCCGCATAGACGTCGGTGGCAGGCGTCGCGGGCAGGCCGCGGCCCTGCTCGGGCGCCATGTAGCGCGGCGTGCCAGCGACCGCCGCCTCCCCGCCCGTGCTGCCGGCCGCCGCGCGCGCGATCCCGAGATCGCCGAGCTTCACGCGGCCGTCTTGCGCCAGCATCACGTTGGCCGGCTTGACGTCGCGGTGGACGATCCCCCGCCGGTGGGCGTGCGCCAGGGCGCGGCACAGCCGCTCGGCGATCGCGCACGCCCCGCCCGGGTGCAGCGGCCCGCGACGCAGGGTGGACGCGAGGTCCTCGCCGCGCACGAGCTCGGAGACGTAGTACAGCCCCTCGGGGGCATGGCCGGCGTCGTAGATCTGGACGATCCCCGGGTCGCTCACGCTCGCCAGCAGGCGGGCCTCACGCTCGAACGCCGACGCCCATTCGGGGTCGTCGCCCCACCATGGCTTGATCACCTTGACCGCGATCTCACGATCGAGCCTGCGATCGCGGCCCTCGTAGACGCGCCCGAAGGCGCCCTCTCCGATCAGCGCGCGGAGCTCGTAGCGGCCGTCGAGTGCGCGGCCGGACAGGTCTGGGGCTTGGGGCACGGACGGTGGGGCGGGTCGGCGGCCGGGCGCCGCCGGCGCGACGCCGCTCACATGATGGCCGATCGGCGGCGCGCGCAGCCCCGGTGGCGGACGTCGAGGGGCGCCGTCCGGCTGGCAGTTCGCCGCCGCCGCCGGCGGCGCAGTCCACGCGATCTACCCTCCCGGGATGCTGCACGTGCACCGCGCGTCCCGCGCCGACAGCCTGGTGGGCGCGCTCGCGGGGCTGCTGTCGGCCACGTCGGCCGATCCCTTCACCCCCGAGGTGGTCTCGGTCCCGACGCGGGGCATGGAGCGATGGCTGGCCCAGCGGATGTCGCACCTGCTCGGAGCCGAGCCCGGGCGGGACGACGGCGTGTGCGCGAACGTCCGCTTCCCGGCCCCGCGTGAGCTGCTGGCGGGCGCGGTCGCCACGGCCGCCGGGGTGCTCCCCGAGCACGACCCCTGGCTTCCCGAGCGCATGGTGTGGCCGCTGCTGGAGGTGGTGGAGCGGTCGCTGCACGAGCCCTGGCTGTCCACGCTCAGCGCCCACCTGGGCAGGGGCGGGGCCGGGACCGAGCGCCCCGGGCGCGCCCGTCGCCTGATGACCGTCACGCGTCTCGCCGCGCTGTTCGACCGGTACGCGCGCCACAGGCCCGTGATGCTCGACGCCTGGCGCGCCGGGCGAGACGAGGACGGCTCGGGCGAGCCGCTGGCCGAGGCCTTCGCATGGCAGGCGGAGCTGTGGCGTCGCCTGCGGGCGCGGATCGGCGCGCCCGACGCCTCGCAGCGCGCCGCCGAGGCCTGCGAGCGGATCGCACGGGAGCCGGCGGTCGTCGAGCTGCCGCCAAGGCTCGCGCTGTTCGGGCTGACGCGGCTGGCGGCCGGCGAGCTGCGCGTGCTGGAGGCGCTGGCGACCGGGCGGGACGTGCACCTGTTCCTGCTGCACCCCTCGCCGGAGCTGTGGCGTCGGCTCGGCTGCGCGCCCGCGCCGTCCTCGCCGCTGCGCAGCGTCGACGCCACCGGCGAGCTGGTGTCCAACCGGCTGCTCGCGTCGTGGGGACGCGACGCACGGGAGATGCAGCTCGTGCTGCGCTCCTGCGCGGCCGCCGCCGACCATCCGCACGATCCTGAGGCGGGCGAGCCCGCGCGGAGCCGGACCGAGCTCGGAGAGCCGGCCCGGGCCCGACCCCTGGCGGGGGAGCCGGCGCACACGCTGCTGGCGGCGATCCAGGCCGACGTGCGCGCGGACAGGCAGCCCCCCGGGCCCCCGCTTCCCGGGCGCCCAGACGCTCGCTTCGAGCTGGCGGCCGAGGACCGGAGCATCGAGATCCACGCCTGCCACGGGCGTGCGCGGCAGGTCGAGGTGCTCCGCGAGGCCGTGCTCGACGCGCTCGCATCCGACCCGACGCTGGAGCCCCGTGACGTGATCGTCATGTGCCCGGACGTCGAATCCTTCGCGCCGCTGATCCAGGCGACCTTCGAGCGCGACGAGACCGCTTCCCCGGGCCCCGGGCCGCCCGAGGCGGAGGCCCCGGACCCCGAGCCGCCCGAGCCGGAGGCCCCGGACCCCGAGCCGCCCGAGCCGGAGGCCCCGGACCCCGAGCCGCCCGAGGCGGAGGCCCCGGACCCCGAGCCGCCCGAGCCGGAGCCCTCGGACCACCGGTCCCCCGCGGCTGAGCGGCGCGGGGCCCCGCCCGGACCGATCGACCTCCGGGTCAGGCTCGCCGACCGCTCGATCCGCCGCACGAACCCGGTCCTCGACGCGGTCGCGCGACTGCTGGAGCTGGCCGAGCGGCGGCTGACGGCATCGGAGGTGCTCGACCTGGCCGGACGGGCGGCGGTCCGGCGTCGCTTCCGCTTCGACGACGACGAGCTCTCGCTGCTGGCGCAGTGGGTCGCCGAGGCCGGGATCCGCTGGGGCCTGGATGCCGAGCACCGGGTGCCGTTCAGGCTGGAGGCGCTCGACGCGGGCACCTGGCGAGCGGGGCTCGACCGGCTGCTGCTCGGGGTGGCGATGAGCGAGGACGGGGGGCGCCTGTTCGGCGGCGCGCTGGCGCTCGACGGCGTCGCCGACGGCTCGATCGACCTCGCCGGCAGGTTCGCCGAGCTGCTCTCCCGCCTCGGCGCCGCCATGCGATCGCTGAGCGAGGCCCGCACGCCAGCGGGCTGGGCGGAGGCGATCGCGGAGGCGGCCAACTCGCTGACCGCGGCCGGACCGCGCGAGGGCTGGCAGCGCGCCGAGCTCGCGCGGGTGCTCGAGGAGCTGGTCGCCGGCGCCGGCGAGAGCGCTCCCGTGCTCGAGCCGGCGGAGATCCGTGCCCACCTGGCCGAGCGACTGGCGGGCCGGCCGACGCGCTCGAGCTTCCGCACCGGGCACCTGACGGTCTGCACGCTGGAGCCGATGCGGTCCGTTCCCCACCGCGTCGTCTGCCTGCTAGGGCTCGACGACGGGGCCTTCCCCCGCAGGGCGCCGCGCGACGGCGACGACCTCACGCTGCCGTCACCGCGGATCGGCGAGCGCGACCCGCGCAGCGAGGATCGCCAGCTGTTGCTCGACGCGCTGCTGGCCGCCACCGAGCGGCTGATCGTCACCTACGCGGGGCGCGACGAGCGAACCGGCTCGTCGCTGCCGCCGGCGGTCCCGATCGGCGAGCTGCTCGACGCGATCGACGCGACCGCCAGGGCCGGCGACCTTCCCGCCTCGTCGCGCGTCGTCGTGCGCCATCCGCTGCAGCCGTTCCACCCTCGCAACTTCATCCCCGGAGCGGTCGCGGGCCACGGGCCGTGGAGCTTCGATCGCGCCTGGCTATCCGGAGCCGAGGCGCTCGCCGGTCCGCGGCGACCGCCGGGCCGGCTCCTGGATGCGCCGCTCGCGCACCGGCCCCCGGACGTCGTGGAGCTCGACGACCTGGTCCGGTTCGTGCAGCGCCCGGTGCGCGCGTTCCTGAGCCGGCGGCTGGACATCGCGCTGCGCCACGACGACGAGGAGACCGCGGACTCGCTGACGATCAAGCTTGATCCGCTCCAGGTGTGGGGGGTCGGCGATCGGCTGCTGCGGGCGCGGCTGCGCGGGGTCGGCGAGCGGGAGGCGATCCTCGCGGAGATCGCGCGCGGCACCCTCCCGCCGGGGGTGCTCGGCATGCCGGTCATCACCCGGGTGTCGCCGATCGTGACCGCGATCCTGCGGGCCGTGAACGCCCGGCTGCCGCCCTGCGCCCCTCCGGATCCGGCTCGCGCCGAGCCACTCGATGCCCGCGTCGCGCTCGACGGCGGACGGATCCTGTCGGGCACGGTCGCCGGCGTGGTCGGCGACGTCGTCTTGTCGAGCACCTTCTCACGGGTCGGCCCCCGGGAGCGACTCGCCGCCTGGGCACGGCTGCTGGCGCTCAGTGCCACCTGGCCGCAGCGGCCCTTCACGGCCGTGACCGTGGGGCGCGCGAGCGGTGACGACGACATCCGGACCGTGACGGTGGGACCGCTCGGCGACAGCACGCAGGAGCGCCGCGCCGTTGCGCTGGAGCAGCTGGCACTGCTGCTCGACCTCCACGACCGCGGCATGCGGGAGCCGCTTCCGATCGCCGCGCGCAGCTCGTTCGCCTACGCCGAGGCGGCGCGCGCCGGCGGCGACCCGTCGGCTGCCGCGGCCGCCGTGTGGGACAGCGACTGGCGGCGGCGGGGCGAGGACGTGGAGCCCGAGCACGTGCTCGCGTTCGGGGGGGTGGTCCGATTCGCCGAGCTGGCGGCTGCCACGCCACGCGACGGCGAGGACGGCGCGCGCCCGTCCCCCGCCGATGGGTCCCGCTTCGGGCTCCTCGCGCTGCGCCTGTGGGACGAGCTACTGTCGCGCTCGGATGTGAGCTCGCGATGAGCGCGCTCGGCGACCCGGCCCCGTTCGACGTCTGCGGTCCGCTCCCGGCGGGCGTGACGGTGCTGGAGGCGAGCGCCGGCACGGGCAAGACCCGCACGATCGCCTCGCTCGCAGCCCGCTATGTCGCCGAGGGGACAGCGCTTGACCGCCTGCTGCTCGTGACGTTCACGCGGATCGCCACGGGCGAGCTGCGCGAACGCGTCCGCGAGCGGCTGGTCGAGGTCGAGCGGGGCCTCGCGCGGGCGATCGCGCCGGCCGCTTCCCGGCCCGAGGACCCGGTCGTCGCGCTGCTCGCCGGCGGCGACGCCGAACGCTCGCGCGAGCGGCTGGCCCGTGCGATCGCCGGCTTCGACGCCGCCACGATCGCGACCACCCACGGCTTCTGCCAGGAGATGCTCTCCGGCCTCGGGGTCGCGGGCGACCTGGATCCCGACGCCGTCTTCGCGGAGGACCTCGGCGAGCTGATCGACGAGGTGGTCGACGACCTCTACGTGCGCCGCTTCCACCGCGGGGGGGCGGAGGCGCTCGATCGCCGCCGGGCCGGGGCGATCGCGCGCGCGGCGATCGCCAACCCCGGAACGCCGATCGCCGCGGCGTCGGACGAGCCCGGCGCGATGCGCGTGCGGCTGGCCGAGGCCGCGCGGGCCGAGTTCGAGCGGCGCAAGCGGCTGATGGCGATCATGAGCTACGACGACCTGGTCTCACGGCTGCGCGCGACCCTCACTGGAGCCGGCGCCGAGCGCGCCGCGGCAAGCCTGCGCGCCCGCTTCTCGGTCGTGCTGGTCGACGAGTTCCAGGACACCGACCCGTCGCAGTGGGAGATCCTTCGCCGGGCGTTCGCCGACGGCGGCGCGACGCTGGTCCTGATCGCCGACCCCAAGCAGGCGATCTACGCGTTCCGCGGCGCCGACGTCTACGCATACCTCGACGCGGCCGGGGCGGCCGGCTCACGCGCCACCCTGGACGTGAACTGGCGCTCGGACCAGGCATTGATCGATGCGCTGGACACGCTGCTGGCCGGCGTGCGGCTCGGTCACGAGGGGATCGTGCCGCACCCGGTGCGCGCCGCCCGCGGCCATGAGCTCGCCGGGCTGCAGGGCGCCCCGGCCGCCGAGCCGCTTCGCTTCCGCGTCACGATGCGCGACGATCCGGCGCTGTCGCTGACCGCTGCGGGCTATGCCGAGAGCGGGTCCGCCCGCCGCCACGTGGCAGCGGACGTCGCCGCCGAGATCGTCCGGCTGCTGAGCTCCGGCGCGCGCGTGGCGTGCGGGCCCGATCGCGGTCCGGCGGCCGGGCCCGGCCACGAGTCTCCGCCCGCCGGGCCCGCGCGCAGCTCCGAGGAGATCAGGCCCGCCCACCTCGCCGTGCTCGTTCGAACCAACAGCCAGGCGGCGCTGGTTCGTGACGCGCTTCGGGAGGCGGGCGTGCCGGCGGTCGTCAACGGCTCGGGCAGCGTGTTCGGCACCGATGCCGCGGCGGACTGGCTGACGCTGCTGCGAGCGCTCGAGCGCCCGGCCGCCCGCGCCCGCGCCCGGGCGGCGGCGCTGACCCCGTTGATCGGCTGGTCGGCCGCGCGCCTCGACGAGCAGCGAGACCACCGCGATTGGGAGGAGGTGCACGAGCGGCTGCACCGCTGGAGCCGGATCCTGCGCGACCGGGGCGTCGCCTCCCTGCTGGCGGCGATCGAGCGGGCGCTGTCGTCGGCGCGGGCCGGCGATCCGCCACAGGCGCTAGCGGCCAGGGTCCTGTCGCAGACGGGCGGTGAGCGACAGCTCACGGATCTGCGTCATGTCGCCCGGCTGCTGCATGCGTCGGCGTCGGAGGGGGAGCTCGGGCCCGCGGCGCTCGCGGCCTGGCTGCGCACGCGGATCGCGGAGGCCGGCCGCGGCGCGGCGGTCGAGGAGGAGCGCGTGCGCCGGCTGGAGTCCGACGCCTCGGCGGTCCAGGTCCTCACGATCCATCGCAGCAAGGGGCTGGAGTTCCCGGTCGTCCACGTCCCGTACCTGTGGGACGTCGGCCGCCAGGGCGACGATCCCGAGCCGGTCGTGTTCCACGACCCGGACGCGGGCGACGCGCGGACGCTCGACGTGTCGCTGAGCGGACGCTCCTACGAGACGCACCGGCTCCAGAGCGTGCGCGAGCAGCGCGGCGAGGATCTGCGGCTCCTGTACGTGGCGCTCACGCGCGCACGCCATCAGGCGGTCGTGTGGTGGGCGGGGTCCTTCCACAGCCGCAACTCCGCGCTCGCGCGCCTGCTGCTGCACCGCGGCGCGGACGGTGAGGTCGCCGATCACGGCGACCGCACGCCCTCGGACGCCGCGATGCTCGCGCGGCTCAAGGCGCTCTCCCGGACGGCCGGACCGGGCCGGATCGCCGTCGAGCGCTCGCGGCTGGAGATGCCACGTTCATGGTCTCCGCCGCCGGAGCCGGGGGCCGAGCTGAGCATCGCCCGGTTCGCCCGGTCGCTCGACCTGCGCTGGCGGCGGACGTCCTACAGCGCGATCACGGCCGCCGCCCACGAGGCCTGGGTGACCAGCGAGCCGGAGCAGCCGCGCAGCGAGGACGAGCCTGAGCAGGCGCGGGCGCCGCTGCCCCCCGGGGACCCGCCGGGGCCCGCCGGGGACCCGCCGGGGCCCGCCGCGCCGCGCGCCGGGGACGATCTCAGCTCCCCGCTGGCGGCGCTGCCCGCCGGCGCCGACGTCGGGACGCTCGTGCACGCCGTGCTTCAGGCGACCGACTTCACGGCGCCCGACCTCGACGCGGAGCTGGCGCTTGCTCTGGCCGCGGCGGGCGCGGGCGGGTCGGTGAGGGCCGTCCCGGAGGCGGAGCTGATCACGGGCCTCAGAGCGGCGATCGAGACGCCGCTGCACCCGCTCGCCGGCGGCGCGCGGCTGCGCGACATCGCCCGCGGCGATCGGCTGGACGAGCTCGGGTTCGAGCTGCCGCTGGCCGGCGGCGAGCGCCCGCGCGGATCGTTGACCACGGCTCGGATCGGGGCGCTGCTGCGCGAGCGCCTGGCGGCCTCGGACCCGCTCTCCGCGTACGCAGCGCGGCTCGCCGACCCGGCGCTGGAGCGCAGCGTGCGCGGTTACCTGACGGGCAGCCTCGACCTGGTCGTGCGGCTGCGCGGCGACGGGGGGCCGCGCTTCGCGGTGCTGGACTACAAGACCAACCGGCTCGCGGCGCCCGACGAGCCGCTCACCGTCGGCCACTACCGGCCGGCCGCGCTGCTCGCCGAGATGCTCGACCGCCACTATGCGCTCCAGGCGCTCCTCTACCTGGTGGCGCTGCACCGCTTCCTGCGCTGGCGGCTGGCGGGATACGACCCCGACCGCCACCTCGCGGGAGCCGTCTACCTGTTCCTGCGCGGCATGAGCGGCGCCTCCGGGCCGACCGAGGGCGGCGTTCGCCACGGGGTCTTCGGCTGGGCTCCCCCACCCGGTCTGGTGCCCGCGCTCAGCGACCTCCTGGACGGTCGGCCCTGAACGGGCGCGATGTCACCGCGGCTCCCGAGCGGGACCCGTTCGATCCGCGCCTGGCTGGCGAGGCGTCGGGCCTGCTGCGCGAGTTCAACCGCGCCGGCGTGCTCGCGGCCGCGGACGTGCACGTCGCGCGAGCGCTCGGCCGGCTCGGCGGCGAGGATGACGAGCGGGTGCTGCTGGCGGTCGCGCTCACGGTGCGCGGGCTGCGCCTTGGACACGTGCTCGTCGGGCTCGACGGGATCGCGAGCGCCGTCGCGGTGGACGCCCAGGAGCCGGTCTCGCTCGAGGCGCTGCGATGGCCCGACCCGGTGGACTGGATCCCTCGGGTGGCGTCCAGCGGCCTGGTGGCCACGGGCCCGCGGTCGGATGGCCCGCGGCCGCTGCGACTCGACGGCTCCTCGCTCTATCTCGATCGCTGCTTCGAGCAGGAGACCCGGGTCGCGCGGGCGCTGCGATCGCTCATCGAGCGCCCGGTCGGCGGGGTCGACGAGCGGCTGCTGGACGAGGGGATCGCACGCCTGTTCGGGCCGGGGAGCGACGACCTCCAGGCGCTCGCCGCGCGCGCGGCGGTCCGCGAGCGGCTGTCGGTCGTCGCCGGCGGTCCCGGGACCGGCAAGACCACGACGATCGCCCGGATCGTCGCGCTGGTCTGCGAGCAGCCGCGGGCCGCGGGCGAGCCCGCTCCGCTGGTCGCGCTGACGGCGCCGACCGGGCGCGCCGCGGCGCGCCTGGAGGAGGCGGTCCACGCCGAGGCCGCGCAGCTCGACGTCGCGCCCGAGCTGCGCTCGCAGCTGCTGTCGATGCGAGCGCAGACGCTGCACCGGCTGCTCGGCCTGCGGCCCGGGGGCGGCGGCCAGAGGCCCGAACGCCGGCTGGCGCACGATCTGGTGGTCGTCGACGAGACGTCCATGGTCTCGCTGTCGCTGATGGCGTCGCTGACCGGGTCGCTGCGGCCGGCGACCCGCCTGGTGCTGGTCGGCGACCCGGACCAGCTCACGTCGATCGAGGCCGGCTCGGTGCTGGCCGACATCGTCGGCTCCGGCGAGCGCCCCGGGATCGTGGCGCTCGAGCGCGTCCACCGGTTCGGAGGCGGGATCGCGACCCTCGCCGCCGCGATCCGCGCCGGCGACGGCGATCGGGTGATGGAGATCCTTCGCTCGCCGCCCGGGGAGGTGACGTGGCTGCCGGGTGGCGCGGCCGCCGGCGAGCCGCCGCCCGAGGTCCTCTCCCGGGCGCTGGCGGCGGCGGCGGACACGAGCGCCGCCGCGCGCGCCGGGAGCGCCGCGCAGGCACTGGAGCGCCTGGCCCGGTTCCGCGTGCTGTGCGCCCACCGGCATGGCCCGTACGGCGCGGAGACCTGGTCGGCGATGATCGAGGCGCGCGTGCGGCACGGCGGCGACGCAGGCGGCGGGAGCTCCGCGACGTGGTACGCCGGTAGGCCGCTGCTGGCCGTCGAGAACGATCCGGAGCTTGGGCTGTCCAACGGGGACACCGGGGTGGTCGTGGAGCTCGGCGGGGGCCGGGTGGGTTGCGCGTTCGCGCGCGGCGGCGGGATCGTGCTTCACAGCCCCAGCCGGCTCGGCCAGGTGCACACCGTCTACGCGTCGACGATCCACCGCAGCCAGGGCTCGCAGTTCGACCGCGCCGCGGTGCTGCTGCCCGAGCAGGGGTCCCCCCTGCTGACGCGGGAGCTGCTCTACACCGCGGTGACGCGGGCGCGACGCGAGCTGCTGGTGGCCGGCGAGGAGGACTCGATCCGCCGCGCCGTGTCACGGCCGGCGGCGCGCGCGTCAGGCCTGCGCGCGCGCCTCCGGGACGCCTGAGAGGCCGGCGCTCGGGCCGTGCCGAGGAGCCGGCGGGGCCGGGAGCGTAACCTTGTCGGATGGCGACGTCGGTGCACCGTCACGCGCTGGGCCTGACCTGGGCCGAGGATTCCGGCATGCGCCGCGCCGCGCACGCGCTCGTGCACGACGGTCGCGTCTGGCTGGTGGACCCGTTCGAGGACGCGGAGGCGCTGCGTGCCGCGGCCGAGCTGGGCCCGCCGGCCGCCGTGGTGCAGCTGCTGGACCGCCACGCGCGCGACTGCGCGCAGCTCTCGCATCGCCTGCGGGTCGCCCACCTGCGCCTGCCGGCCGTGATCCCCGACAGCCCGTTCCACGTCGTTCCGGTGCTCTGGCGGCGCTGGTGGAAGGAGGTCGCGCTCTGGTGGGAGTCCGAGCGGACGCTGGTCGTCGCCGAGGCGGTCGGCACCGCGCCCGCGCTGGCGCTCGGACGCCGCCTCGGCGTGCACCCGCTGCTGAGGCTGGCGCCGCCGCGAGCGGCGCTGACGGCGCACCGTCCCGAGCTGCTGCTCGTCGGACACGGCCCGCCGCTCGAGTCGGACGCCGCCGGGGCGATCGACGCGGCGCTCGACGCGTCCCGCTCGGACCTCCCCAGGCTCGCGATCAGGCTTCCCTCGCTGCTGCGAGGCGGGTGATACTGACGTCCGAGCTGCGGCCCTCGCCCGATCTCGCGGGCCGCGGATCCCCTCCCGCAGGCGCCAAAGTGGCTGCAAGGGAGCCCGGAGCTGACACCGTTCTTACGCCAGGCGGCCAGAACGCGACGATTTCCGCCCAAGGGCGACATTCCGCCCGCGGGGCTGCAATCATCGACCGCATGAGGGCTCGCGAGCCGCAAGTCAGCCCACGCCGGCGCAGCGCGTGGCAGCTGGCAGCCGCCGGCGCGCCGGCGCGCTTCACGGTGTCGTCGCCGGGGGCGTGGATCGGCCTCTTCGGCCTGCTCTCCACGGCGCTCGTGATCGCCCTGGCCGCCGCGCACACGCAGATGCTGATCCCGCAGTCGCTGCGCGACGTGCCGCAGTCGCTGCGCCCCCTGCCGGGCCTGATCGCCAACGCGTTCGGGAGCGTCGGCCTCGACATCGGCCTGACCGGGATCATCGTCTCGCTCGGGCTGATGTTCGTCTCCTACGCGCTCGCGCTGGCCGCGTCGGACCGGCTCTCGCGCGGCGCGGTGCTGATCAGCATCGGAGTGCTCAACGCGGTCGCGCTGCTGGCGCCGCCGATCATGTCGACGGACCTGTTCAGCTACATCGCATACGGCCGGCTCGGCGCCACCTACGGGATCAACCCCTACTTCCACGGGCCCAACGTGATCTGGTTCGACCCGCTCTACCAGTTCGTCGGCGCGCAGTGGACCCACACCCCGACCGCCTACGGCCCCCTGTTCACGGCGCTCAGCTATCCCCTGTCGGAGCTCGGGATCGCGGCCAACGTGTTCGCCTACAAGGCGATCGCAGCCGTCTCATGCCTGATCCTGGTCGTGCTCGTCTGGCACGCGGCGCGGCTGCGGGGCCTGGACCCGGTCAAGGCCGTCGCGCTCGTCGGGCTCAACCCGGTGATCGTCGTCTACGGCGTCGGAGGTGGCCACAACGACCTGCTGATGCTGGCGATCCTGATGGCGGGAGTCTACGTGCTGCTGCGCCGGCGCGAGGGCACCGGAGGCGCGATGATCGTCGCCGCGACGGCCGTCAAGCTGACCGCCGGCGTGCTGCTGCCGTTCGCGGTCGCCGCGGGCGCCGGGCGTCGCCTGGCGGGCGTGGGGCGCTCGCGGATCGTCGTCGGCGCCGCGCTGGCGACGGCGCTGTTCGGCACGTTCGGGGCGCTCATGTTCGGCTGGGGGCCGCTGCACCTGCTCGCGACCCTGTCCGGGATCCAGGCCGAGGGCGGGCTGCACAGCGTTCCGGGCTTCATCCTCACGGCGGTCGGCCTCAACCAGCTCGCCGGCCCCCTCGACACGGTCCTGCACGTTCTCTACGCCGTCAGCATCGTGTGGCTGATCCGAAAGGTGTGGATCGGCGAGATGGACTGGATCACCGCCTCGGGATGGGCGACCGTCGGCCTGCTGGTCACGGCCGGCCTGCTGATGCCGTGGTACGTCGCCTGGCTCGTGCCGCTCGCGGCGCTCAGCTCCGACCGGCGGTTGAGGATCGCGGCGGTCGTGCTGACGAGCCTCGGGCTGACCTCCCTCTAGCGCTTCGCGACCATGGCCGCCGGGGGGCGCGAGGCGGCGGAGCTCACGGTCGGCTCTCGGACGATCAGGATCTCCAACCCCGACCGCGTCTACTTCCCCGCCCGCGGCGAGACCAAGCTTGACCTCGCCCGCTACTACGTCTCCGTCGGCGAGGGGATCGTCCGCGCGCTGCGCGAGCGGCCCTGCATGCTGCACCGCTACCCCCGCGGGGTCGGCGGCGACAAGGTGCACCAGAAGCGGCTGCCGGCCGGCGCCCCCGACTGGCTGCAGACGGTCAGGGTCGACTTCCCCCGCTTCGGCCGCCACGCCGACGAGCTGTGCGTGACCGAGCCGGCGAGCGTGATCTGGGCCGTGCAGATGTCGACCGTGGAGTTCCATCCGTGGAGCTCGCGGCGGTCCGACGTGGAGCACCCCGACGAGTGGCGTATCGACCTCGATCCGATGCCGGAGGCCGGGCTGGAGCGGGTGCGCCGGGTCGCGGGCGTGGTGCGCGAGCTGCTGGACGAGCTGGGTGCTGTCGGGTGGCCGAAGACGTCGGGCGGCGAGGGCCTGCACGTCTACGTCCGGATCGAGCCCCGGTTCGGCTTCCGTGAGGTCCGCCGGGCGGCGCTCGCGTTCGCGCTGGAGGTCCAGCGCCGCGCCCCCGCGGACGCGACCGCCACCTGGTGGCGACGGGACCGCGACCCGCGGCACGTGTTCGTGGACTACAACCAGAACGCTCGCGATCACACGGTCGCCTGCGCATACTCCGCGCGCGGGGTCCCCGAGGCGACCGTATCGACCCCGATCACGTGGGAGGAGGTCGCCGACGTCCAGCCCCGTGAGCTGACGATCGCAACCGTGCCGGCGCGGTTCGCGCGGCTCGGCGATCTGCACGCGGGGATCGACGACGCCCGGTTCGAGCTCGAGCCGCTGCTGGAGTGGGCCGATCGCGAGCGGCTCGAATAGAGCGCCGCAGGCTCCGCGCCCGCCGCTAGCATGCCGGTTGCTCAGGCTCGCAAGACCGACCATGGGGGTGAGGCGATGCAAGAGGCCAGGACCTATTCGCTGGGCGCGTCGGACTCCGAGCTGGCCCGCCTCGACGCGCAGGCCGCCAGCATCGCCGCGGCGACGGCCCTGTTCCTGCGCAGCGCCGGGATCTCGCCGGGGATGCGGGTGCTCGACCTCGGCACGGGCCTCGGCCACGTCGCCTTCCAATTGTCGGAGCTGGTCGGCTCCGAGGGTGCGGTCGTCGGGATCGACCGGGCGACGGAGATGCTCGCCGTCGCGGAGCAGCGCCGCGTAGCCGCCGGCATCGAGAACGTCTCGTTCGTCGAGGGCGACGCGCAGGCGTTCAGCGACGGGATCTTCGACGCCGTGGTCGGCCGCCTGATCCTCTTTCACCTGCCCGAGCCGGTCGGGGTCCTCCGTCATCACGCGGGCCGCCTCGAGCAGGGGGGCCTGATGGTGATGATCGACTTCGACGCCGGGGCGGTTCGAAGCGAGCCCCCGGTCCCGCTGTTCGAGCAGGCGCGCGGCTGGATGATCGAGGGGTTCCGGCTCGACGGTGCCAACCCGACGGTCGGCACCAGGCTCGGGCCGCTGCTGCGCGACGCGGGCCTGACCGACGTCCAGACGTTCGGCGTTCAGAGCTACCTGGCGGCGGACGACCCGGCCGGGCCGGCCCTGCTCACGGGCGTCCTCACCAGCCTCGCCCCGGCGATCGTCGCGGGTGGCCTGGCCACCGAGGAGGAGATGGCCCTCGACTCCCTGCGCGAGCGGCTCGCCCGTGCCCTTCAGGCCGGCGGCGCGATCGGCCTGCCACCCGCGGTGGCGGGCGCCTGGGGCCGACGGCGAGCGGGAGCCTGAGGACGCCTCGGCGCGGCCGGCCCCGGGGTCGCCCAGCCCGGCTCGGAGCCGCCCACGCGAGACGGACGCCTCAGCGGCCCCCGTCGACCCCGACCGCGATGCCCTCGGCGTCCGACCGACGATCGGCGTGGCCGGCGAGGCCATCCGCCCCGCCGGCCGGCGGGGCATCGATGCCATCGGCACGCCGCGCCAGGTACTGGATCAGCTCGGCCGCCGGCATCGGCCGCGCGAACAGGTAGCCCTGTCCGGTCTGGAAGCCCAGCGCTTGCAGCGTGCCGGCCTGCTCCGGGTACTCGATCCCCTCGGCGACCACCTCCAGCCCGAACGTCCTGCCGATCCCGACCACCGCCGAGGCCAGCCCGGAGGTCACCGGAGACGCGCCGGCCGCGAGCAGAGAGCGGTCCATCTTGAGCACGTCGAGCGGAAAGCGGCTGATGTAGCTGAGCGACGAGTAGCCCGTGCCGAAGTCGTCCATCGCGAGCTGCAGGCCGAGCGCGCGCAGCTCCGCCAGGCGGCGGGCCGCCAGCTCGGTGTCGGTCATCATCACCGACTCGGTGATCTCCAGCGTCAGCGCGTCGCCCGTGAGGCCGGCCTCGGCCAGCGCGTCGGAGACGTCGGCCACGATATCGGGGTCGAGCAGCTGCTTGACGGACAGGTTGATCCCCACCTTCGGCACGACCGGCCCGCGGATCAGCTCGCGGATCGCCCGCGCCTGGCGGCAGCCCTCACGCAGCACCCAGCGGCCGATCGGGACGATCAGCCCGGTCTCCTCCGCGAACGGGATGAACTGGTCAGGCGGTACCAGCCCGCGCATCGGGTGGCGCCAGCGCAGCAGCGCCTCGGCCCCCGTCACGATCCCGTCCGAGAGCCGCACGAGCGGCTGGTAGTGCAGCTCCAGCTCTCCCCGCTCGACCGCCAGCTGCAGGTCGCCCAGCAGCTCAAGCCGCGCCAGCACCCGCTCGTGCATGGCCGGCTCGAACACCCGGTAGCCGCCCTTCCCGTCCGCCTTGGCGATGTACATCGCGGCGTCGGCGTTGCGAATCAGCTCGTCGGCGTCGGTCGGGCCACCCGGCTCCGCGACCGAGATCCCGAGGCTGGCGCGGAGCGTCAGGTCGTTGTGCTCGAGGCGCAGCGGCTCGCCGAGCGACTCAAGGATCCGTGAGGCGGCCTCGACCGCGGCCTGGACGTCGGGGACGTCCTCCAGCAGGATCGCGAACTCGTCCCCGCCGAACCGCGCCGCCGTGTCGGCCGATCGCACGGCGGCCGAGATCCGCTTGGCGACCTCCAGCAGCACCCGGTCGCCCGCCGCGTGGCCGAGGCTGTCGTTGACGGTCTTGAAATCGTCCAGGTCGATGAACAGGACCGCCATGCCGGCCTCCTCGCGAAGCGCCCTCGCGACCGCGTGGTGCACGCGCTCGTTGAACAGCGCGCGGTTGGCCAGGTGCGTCACCGGATCGTGGAACGCCTGATGGGCGAGCTGCTCCTCGAACACCCGGCGCTCGGAGACGTCGCGTCCGTTGAGCACGATCCCGCCGACCGAGGGGTCCGAGAGCAGGTCGGTGTGGAGGATCTCGAAGTGCCGGCGGGTGCCGTCCTTGTGGGCCAGAAGGCACTCGATCACCTCGCCGCGGCCGCCCGCCGCAGCACCGTCGGTCAGCCTGCGCAGGAACCGGTCCTGCTCGTCGGGGTGCAGCAGCCGCTCGAACGGCAGCCCCGTGACCTCGGCGTCGGTGTAGCCCAGCACCCGCTCGATCGAGGGGCTCTGGTAGAGGATCCTGCCGTCGGCGTCGATCACGGTGATCAGGTCCGTGGAGTTCTGCACCAGCGTCGAGAAGCGCGCCTCCGAAGCCCGGCGGTGGACCTCGGCCGAGAGCTGCGCGCTGCCGAGCGCGAGCGCGACCTGGTGCGCGAGCGCGCGCAGCGTATTGCGGGTGTCCTCGCCCCGCGTCGCCGGCCCCGCGACGATCATCGTCATCGTCGCCCCCTCGGGGCCGCTGCCTCGCAGCTCGAGGCTCAGCACCGCCTCGCGACCCGGCGCCAGCCGCAGCTGCTCACGCGCGTAGGCCGGCATGCTCACCAGCCCGCCCGCGCTGCGATCGGCGATCAGCGCCGCGACCTCGCCGGGGAGCGTCCAGTCGGCCAGCGCGCCGCGAGCGTCGATCGCCTGCACCCGGGCGCTGTCTCCCGCGATCCGACACAGCCGCGCCTGGACGCCCTCACGGCCCAGCTCCGCGACCGCCCGCAGCGCGGCGACCACGATCTCCTGTGGGTCCGTCGCACAGACCAGGAGACCGCCGGCCGCGGCGAGCGCGCGCTCGCGGGCCGCGGCCCGCTCACGCTGGCGCACCAGTCCGGTCATCCGCGCCACCACCAGGCAGAAGAGGACGACGGAGGCGCCGGCGGCCCCGAGCGCGTCCCAGTCGTTGTGCGGGATCGTGCGCAGGATCACCAGCGCCGGAGCGATCAGCGTCGCACCGGCCAGCACCCCGAGCCGCGCGGTGGTCAGGCGCTGCTCGCCC
The DNA here is from genome assembly GCA_021846845.1 of Actinomycetes bacterium. Classification (GTDB taxonomy): domain Bacteria; phylum Actinomycetota; class Thermoleophilia; order Solirubrobacterales; family Solirubrobacteraceae; genus Palsa-465. The sequence goes on from JAJZWB010000028.1 coordinate 28,227, forward strand.
GGCGGCGCGGGCTCCGACACGCTCGCCATCGAGGGGTGCAGCGCCGCCGCCGCCCACAGCAGGTAGACGGCGAAACGCGTCACGGCCACCACGGCCTGGCCGTGATAGTCCCCCGCGACCCGCAGCACCCCCCAGACGAGGTCGCTCGCCTGGAGCATCACGACCGAGGAGCCCAGCAGGATCAGCGACGGCCGGCGGCGGCCGCCGTCGATCGCCAGACGGACCACCGCGCCCAGCGAGAACAGGTCGCCGATCGCGTGACCGATCAGCATCACGCGCGTGCCGGCGTCCAGGCCGGCATCGCCGAACGCGGGGGCGATCACGAATATCCCCGGGATCAGGCTGAGGCCGAGCGTCACGATCAGAGCGTCGACGAGCTCGCTGCCGTGCGCGCGCGGGCTGCGCCGGCGCGACAGGATGCTCAGCCCTGCGATCAGCGGCACGTAGGCCGCCAGCGTCAGCAGACCGGCGAGCAGCGGCAGCGGACGCCTGGCGGCGCTCGTGCCGCCGATGGCGGCGTCGACCGCGCTCAGCCAGAAGATCGCGATCGAGGCGGCCAGGCAGAGCCATGGAACGGCGTGCGCCGGCCGGCGCAGGGCGATCCCCGCGGCGACCCCGGCGAGCGCGTAGAGCCCGATCGCCGCGAGCGCGATCCGGCCGGCCTGAAGGCCGGGCACGGCGAGATAGGCGCCGCATGCGATCGCGCCGCCGCCGAGATGGAACACCCACAGGTTGTGGGGACCCGCCCTGGCTCTCATGACGACCCGGTTACTCGGCCGGGACGCTGCGCAGCTTGACCGGCGAGGGGACCGAATCGAGCGCCAGCCGGAGCTGGTCGACCTGCTCATCGGTGTGAGCCGCGGTGATGCGGACCACGGGACCGCCGGTCGGGCCCCGGGCGGGGGCGTGGATCCCGTGCTCCAGCAGCGCCTCGCGGGCGCCGCGCTCAAGCTCCATGGCCGGGAACGCAGGGATCCCGCGCGCCGCCCGCTCGCCTGCGCGCAGCGGCCCGAGCGCTCGCTCGGCGAGCCGGTGAAGCCGTGCACGAAGCAGATCGCCGCGCCGCTCGTTGACGCCCAGGCCCTCGATCGCGATCGCCAGAGCCGCGACGAACTGCGGGCACGGTCCGGTCGCTGCAGCCGCTGCGTCCAGCGGGCGCGAGACCGGCTCCGAGGAGGCTACGAACGCCACGGGCGAGGCGCACAGGGATGACAGGGACGCGGCGATCACGAGCGCCGCGGGGTCGGCGTCGAGGTGGGCGGCCGTGCCGCTGCCCCGGATCCCGTAGGGCGATGGCTCGAACGGCGAGCGCTCGCCGAGCACGCCAAGCGCGGCCGTGTCCTGGACGTAGAGCAGCGCCCCGTGGTCGCGGGCCACCGTCGCGAGTGCGGCCAGCGCCGCGGGGGCGCCCGTCAGCGGGTCGACGCCCTCGACGCAGATCAGCCCTGGACGCCGCCAGCCGCCGCGGAGCTGCGCGACGAGCCGATCCGGATCGCCGCGGCGCAGCGGGCGAACCGTCGCCCCGTGGTCGCCGGCGACCGCCGCCGCGTCCACGAGCGACCGTCCCGCACGGTCGTCCAGGAACACCGTCCCGGTGCCGGCGAGCGCCGGGAGCGCGAGCAGGTGCGCGCGCTCGATCGATGGGGCGAGCAGCAGCCGCTCGCACCCCACCAGCCGCGTCAGCGCCGACGAGAGTCGCTCGTGCAGGACGGTCGGCGGCGACCAGGACGCCTGCGCCCCCCAGCGCGCCAGGTACTCGGGGACGGCGTCGATCACCTCCTCATCGAGGTCCAGGCCCAGGTGGCAGGCCGAGCCGAAGTCGACCAGCCAGCGCTCGCCGATCCTGACGTCGCGTCCGTCGACCTCCTCGATCGCCGCGCTCACGCGGCCGCGCTCGGCGTCCCTGCTTCGCATCAGCGGCCTTATCGGACGGGGCGAGCTGGTTCTGTAGGTGCTCTGGCCGTTGTGGCGGGCGTGGATTGGGCGATCGCGATCGCTCCGAGGACGCCGGCGCGCGACCCCAATCGCGGCGCCACGAGGTACTCGCCGATCCGCTCCCCGAGCAGCGGCGTGGGTGGATAGCCGGCCGCCAGCGCGCGCAGCCGGACGCGCACCGCGTCAAGCAGGGCGGGGCGGGCGAGCACCCCGCCGCCGAGGATCATCCGGTGCGGCGAGGCGACCGAGACGATCGCGAGGATCCCGAGCGCCAGGTACTCGGCCTCGAGCGCCCACGCCGGGTGATCGTCCGCGAGGGTCCTCGCTTCGGCGCCCCAGCGGGCGGCGATCGCCGGGCCCGACGCCAGCCCCTCCCAGCAGTCGCCGTGCACCGGGCAGACGCCCGCGAACGGGTCCGCGCCGCGGTCGTGAGGGATCCGCAGGTGGCCCGCCTCGGGGTGGACGAGGCCGTGGTGGCACCGACCGTCTATCACCAGGCCGGCCCCGATGCCGGTGCCGACGGTGAGATAGCACACCGTTCCGGCGCCGGCGCCGGCCCCCCACCGCTGCTCGGCCAGGGCGGCGGCCGCGACGTCGGTGTCGATCCCGACCGGGACGGCGAGCGCATCCCGCAGGCCGGGCGCCAGCGGGAATCCGCTCCAGCCCGGCTTCGGCGTGGCGGTGACGTGGCCCCAGGTCGGCGAGCCGGGATCCAGGTCCAGCGGCCCGAACGCGCCGATCCCGACCGCTGACGGCCTGGGATGCGCCGCGAAGAAGTCCGCGATCCGCGCGACGGTCCGCTCCGGCGGCCCGGTCCTGAAGCGATGCTCGGCGAGGATCCGGTCCGGGCCGGTCCCGAGCGCGCATGCGCACCAGGTCCCGCCGGTCTCGACCCCGCCGAAGACCTCGCTCATCTCGCGGTGGCGGGCGCCGTCCTGACGGGCGGGAGCGTCAGCAGCGCGGCGCTGCCCGGCGCCAGCCTGATCCTGTAGGCGCCGGCGCGCGGCTCGGCCGACTCCGGCACCGGCGCCGGCAGCGATCCGGTCGCCGTGAGCGATCCGAAGCTGCGTCCGCCGAGCGACACTCCGCCGGTCGAGTACGCGCTCGCGGCGCGCAGGCGCTCGAGCGCGGCCGCCGCGCTCGAGGACGCGCCGCCGGCGCGGCCCGCGACCCTCACGAGCGCCAGCGCGGTGCTGCTCAGGCTGTCGTTGATCAGCAGCACCCGGACCCGTCCGTCGGGCGCGGTCGTCGCCCAGGACCTCAGCGTCACGGGGTCGGCGGAGGTCGCCCGCAGCAGCCGCGAGCCCGCGGGAGCCGCCTGCGTGAACATCAGCGCGCCGTAGTAGAGCGGGTGGACGCTGGCCAGCCAGTCGCCGCCGGCGTGGGTGAAGTCGAACAGGTCGTTGACCAGACCGGAGAAGTTGTGCAGCTGCACGCCGTCGATCCCGGCGGCGTCCACCCGGAACAGGGCGTCCAGCAGCCACAAGGCGGAGGCGAGCGTGTCGCTGACCCCGGCGCGCCCGTTGCAGCTGATCGAGCCCATCTCGTCGATCAGGAACTTCGCGCCGTAGCGGTGCGCGAGGGCGATCCCGGGTCCGAGGCCGCGCACGGCCCCGCTTGCGGCGGCCGGCGTGAGCAGGTTGGGGACGCTCGGGTAGCCGGACGAAGCGGGGTTGCCGTCGCAGCGGCTGAGCGGATAGTCGTGCACGGCGATCAGTCGCAGCCTGGATCGCGGCCCCAGGCGCCGCTCGAAGCCCTGCAGCAGCGACGGCGTACCGTCGTCGGGACCGGCGAGCGGCACGCCCTTGGGCAGCGCCGCCGCGACGCGTGACCATTCCCGCTCGTACGCGGCCGGTCCGTAGGTCGGCGCGCGTCCGTAGACGGCCGTCCCGCCCTGGGAGTACCAGGGGATCGCCTTGCCGTGCAGGATCCGGTACCAGGGGATCTGCGAGTACAGCATCGGCTCGTTGCCGATCGTCAGCGCCTCGGTCATGCCCCCGAGCCCCGCCAGCAGATGCCCCGCCTCGACCGCGTCGATCCGCGGCCGGTCGGCCTCGAGCCCCAGGCCGAGGATCAGCTTCGCGTTCAGCGCCTGCGCGAGCGCGGCGGCCGACGCCACCCACGCGGGCGTCAGGTCATAGGTGATCCCGGGCGGCCGCGGCATGCCGGGTACCGGCCACCAGCTGCGGTCGGCGCTCTGCCCGCCGATCCGCAGCACCGTGCCACCGGCGGGATCCAGCGCGTGCACGAGCGCGACCAGCACCGGGTCGACCGCGGAGGCGCTGCGGGCGCCCGCCAGGGAGGGGATCGAGCGGTACTCGAGCGCCAGCCCCAGGAAGCCGGGCGCAAGCGGCCGGCCCCGGGCGACGCTGCCGACGTCGACCGCGATCGGGACAACCGGGGCGGCGTGGGCGACCGGCACCCGCTGCCGCATGGCGGGGAGGGACAGAGCCCGCCCTGCGGCGCGGGCGGCCGGCACGGCCTGGGCGGCCGAGGCGACGGGCACGATGTGGACCGCGCAGGCGACCGCGATCCCCGCGGCCAGCGCCACCGCCGGCCTCGTCACGAGCGCCCGCGTCCGGCGCCGGACATGCATGTCGCGGGTCGCTCGCATTGCGGGCAAGTTAGGGCACCGGGCGGCGCGGACACCGTCTGGACGGTTCCCTGGTCAGTTCGTCCAACCCCCTGTGGGACATCGCCGATCCGGGCGATCAACCGGATAACCGATCCAAGGAGGAAGCCCCGATGGCTATCAGTGCAGTGAGCAGCTCGATGCCGCAGCAGATCCAGACGTCCCAGGTCTCCCAGGCGGCCCTGCAGGCCGCCAGCAACGATGGGGATGGCCGGACCGGGGTCGCCGCCCTCAACGACGGCGACGCCGCCGCTCAGGCGGCGGCACAGAGCGCGGGCCACGTGAACGTCAAGGCGTGAGCTGCAGCGGCAGCGGCTCGGTCGCCCGGGGCGGCCGTGCCGTGGCCGTGTCTCATCGCGCTGAGAGCGCCTCGATCACGCGCAGCAGCGCGCCGTCACGCTCGGCCGCCGGGTCGCTGCCGGGGGCGTAGTCGTAGAAGCCCGCCCCGGCCGTGGCGCCCAGGCGTCCCCGCCGCTGGAGGTCCGTGAGGACCTGCTGCGGCTCGACCGCGTTGCACAGCCGTGGGTAGAGCTGGCCCGCGACCGCCACCGCCGTCGCAACCCCCGCCAGATCGGTGCTGCGCATCGGTCCGACGACCGCCCAGCGAAGCCCCAGGCAGTCGGTCAGCGCGGAGTCGATCTGCTCCGGGGTGGCCAGCCCCGAGTCCACCAGGGCCAGCGCCTCACGGATCAGGGCGTACTGGAGGCGGTTGACGAGGAACCCGTCGATCGCCGGCGCCAGCGTCGGTCGCTTCCCCGCGGCCTCCAGCTGCGCCACGGACCATTCGACCACGCCGGCGTCCGTCATCGGCGTCGGCACCACCTCGACGAGCGGGATCAGGTGCGCCGGGTTGAACCAGTGCCAGCCGAGGAATCGCTCTGGCCGACGCAGCGGCTCCGCCAGCCGCGCCAGCGGAAGCGATGAGGTGTTGGTGGCCAGCACGGCGTCCTCGGGCGCGGCCTCCTCGGCCTCGGCCAGGACCCGGTGCTTGAGCGCCAGCGACTCCGGCACCGACTCGATCACGACGCCGGCCCCGGCGACCGCCTCCGGGATCGACGACACGAACTCGGCGCCGGCGCCGTGCCTCACTCCGAGAGCCAGGCGCGCCAGCTCCAACGTCGAGGAGCTGCGCGAGAACAGCGCCACCTCGTGTCCGGCCTGGAGCAGGACGCGCGCGATGTTGGATCCCATCACCCCCGCGCCGATGACCGCCGCCCTCACGGCCGCCCGCCCCCCAGCCTTCGCAGCTGCTCAGCGCTCCAGCGCCCGCTGACGTCGCCGGGGGTGATGACCACGCCCCCGCCGCGATCCGGCCATTCGCCCGCGACCGACGCGACGCCGAGCTCGCCGCCACCGTGCACCCAGCCGCGGACGCTCCCGTCAACCTCGCAGATGCCGAGCACCGGCCGCCCGAACAGCTCGCCGATCGCGGCGGCCCGCCTGACGGCGGCGCCGACCTCGTCCGCGTCGGTGCCGTGGACCGCCAGCGCGTCCGCGCACGCCCGCAGGAAGCCGAGGGCCAGGTCGCTGAACGCGTCCTCGGCCGGCTCCGGCTCGTCGCCCCCGAGGTCCCGGCACAGCAGCGGCGGCGGGGGCAGGACCGGGACGACCGCGTGATCGGCCACCTCGTGCACGCAGGCGATCAGCTCCGCGCCGCGGACCGCCGCTTCGCCGCTCGCAAGCGCGTCGATCGCCTCGTCCCCGCCCGCCCCCGCCGCCAGCGCGCCGCGGACCGCCTCTCGCGCCGTGAACGTGA
>JAJZWB010000029.1 GCA_021846845.1 Actinomycetes bacterium
TCGCGCTGGTGGCGGTGCTCGTGCGGGCGTCGCGGCATCCCGGGCTGGGGCGAGCGCAGGCGCGGCGGCGGCCGGGCGCAGCGCGCTCCGCGCGCCGCCGGAGCGCCGGAGCCAGAGGGCGAGCCGGGCGCGGGGCCACGATCCGGGATCGTTCGGCGGTGCTCGTCGGACGTGACGCGATCGTCGTCGAGCGGATCGCCAACCGTCACGGCGTCGGGATCGTCGACATCGGCGGTCAGGTGTGGAACGCCAGGGCGCTGCACGAGGACGACGAGATCGACGCCGGCGAGCGCGTCGAGGTGGTAGGGGTTCGCGACACCACGGCGCTGGTGGCGTAGCGATGTTCGACTCGCTTGCCGAGAAGCTGCAGGCGACGCTCGCGGACGTTCGCGGCCACGGCACGCTGACCGAGGGCGACGTCAACGCCGCGATGCGCGAGATCCGGCTCGCGCTGCTCGAGGCCGACGTGAACTTCAAGGTCGTGCGCAGCTTCACGGCGACCGTCAAGGAGCGGGCGCTGGGCGCCGGCGTGATCGGGCAGCTGAATCCCGGTCAGCAGGTCGTGAAGATCGTCGCCGAGGAGCTGACCGAGCTGATGGGGGGCGCGGCCCGTGAGCTCTCCTTCTCGCCGCGTCCGCCGACGATCGTGCTGATGGCCGGGTTGCAGGGCTCCGGCAAGACCACCGCCACCGCCAAGCTGGCCCGGTACCTGCGTGAGCAGCACGGCTCGTCGGTCGCCGTCGCCGCCTGCGACGTCTACCGCCCGGCGGCCGTCGACCAGCTGATCAAGGTCGGCCGGCAGGCGGGCGCCGACGTCTACGAGCAGGGCACCGACGCGAACCCGGTCCAGATCGCGAAGTGGGCGGCGGACAGGGCGCGCACCGAGGGCAAGGACGTGCTGATCGTCGACACCAGCGGACGGCTGCACGTCGACGAGCAGCTGATGGACGAGCTGGCGCAGATCAAGCGCGCGGTCAAGCCCCACGACATCCTGCTGGTGGTCGACGCGATGACCGGCCAGGACGCGGTCAACGTCGCCGAGCAGTTCGCCAGGGTCGTCGACTTCGACGCCGTCGTGATGACCAAGCTGGACGGCGACGCCCGGGGTGGCGCCGCGCTGTCGGTCAAGGCGGTCACGGGCAAGCCGATCATGTTCGCCTCCACCGGCGAGAAGCTCGATCAGTTCGAGCGCTTCCACCCGGACCGCATGTCGCAGCGGATCCTCGGCATGGGCGACGTGATGACGCTCATCGAGAAGGCCGAGGCGCAGTACGACGCCGGCCAGGCCGCGGAGCTCGAGCGCAAGCTGCGCAAGCAGGAGTTCGGGCTCGACGACTTCCTCGAGCAGATGCGCCAGGTGCGTCGCCTGGGGCCGCTTCAGTCGCTGCTCGGGATGATCCCCGGGCTCGGCAAGGAGCTGCGCGGCGTCAAGATCGACGAGCGTGAGTTCGATCGCCTCCAGGCGATCATCCTCTCGATGACGCCGGATGAGCGCCGGCACCCGGAGCTGATCAAGGGGTCGCAGCGGCTGCGCATAGCGCGGGGCTCGGGAACCAACGTGCAGGCGGTCAAGCAGCTGATCAAGCAGTTCGAGCAGATGCGCAAGGTGATGCGCCAGGTGTCACAGGGCAAGATGCCCGACCTCGGGGCCCTGATGCGCCAGGCGGGACGCTGAGGCTGCCGCCGCACCCCTGTTCCCAGTCCGCTGACCGGCTTGCGATTCGGGCGAGATCTGATGCTGTGCGGCGCCCGGGGGCCGATCGCATCGGTCGCGCCATCTGGGCCAGCGACGCGGCTCCGGTGCCGGCGCGGAGCGGCCCTGCGTAGCTGTGCCGTGCCGCTCCGCGCTCGTTTCGCCGTCCCGATCGCGGACCTGTCCCCATGCCGTCCTGCTCTTCCGGCGCCGAGCACGCTAAGCTGAGCGGCCGCTATGGCAGTCAGACTCAGATTGACCCGCGTCGGCGGGCGCAAGAACCCCATCTGGCGCGTGGTCGTTGCCGATCAGCGTGCCAAGCGCGATGGACGGGTGATCGAGACCGTCGGGCACTACAACGCCCAGACGGAGCCCTCGACGATCGTCCTCAACGAGGACCGGATCCGCGATTGGCTCGCGCGAGGCGCGCAGCCGTCGGACAGCGTTCGCAAGCTCCTGCGCACGCAGGGCATCGGCTGACCCGGAGCCGGGCGCGGGCATGCGGGAGCTGCTCGAGTACCTGGCCAAGGGCCTCGTTGAGCACCCTGATCTGGTCCGCGTCACCGAGGTCCCGGAGGACGACGGGGCGACGCTGCTGGAGCTGTCGGTGGGCGACGACGACTACGGCAGCGTGATCGGTCGAGGCGGACGGACGGCGAGCGCGCTGCGCACCGTGATCAAGGCGGCCGCCGCCGGCCAGCGGCGGCGCGTGTTCGTCGACATCGTCGACGCGTGAACGGCGCTGACACCTCGGGCGCTTGGCTGCGCGCAGGCGTGGTCGGGCGACCGCATGGGCTCGACGGCAGCTTCCATGTCAACGCGCCCGTCGCCGGTCTGCTCGGACTCGGGGTCTCGGTCGTGGTCGCGGGCGGGCCAAGGACGATCGAGAGGCTGGCGGGGCACGAGGCGCGGCCGATCGTTCGGCTTGAGGGATGCATCAGCCGTGATGCCGCCGAGCTGCTTCGCGGCCAGGAGCTGCTCGTGGCGCGCGCCGATGCGCCCCAGCTGGGAGACGACGAGTGGTGGGCGTCGGACCTGGAGGGGTGCGCGGTCCGTGACGGCGACCGGGAGGTGGGGGTGGTGGCGCGCCTGCTGGCACTGCCGTCGTGCGAGGTGCTCGAGGTCCGGCGCGCCGAGGGCCGGAGTGCGCTGCTGGTGCCTCTCATCCGGGATGCCGTGCGGTTCGTGGATACCGGCGCGCGCGTGATCGACGTCGACCTGCGGTTCCTCGGCGAGGGTTGATGGGCGACCGCCGGGCCGCCGGCGCGGCTGCAGCGAGGCGATGATGCGGATCGACGTCTTCACGCTGTTTCCCGAGGCGTTCGCCTGGCTGCTCTCCCAGCGCCACGTGACCAACGCGATCGGCGCCGGCCACGAGCTGCGGTGCGTCAACTACCGTGATCACACGCCGCTGAGCGGGGGCCAGGTCGATGACACGCCATTCGGGGGCGGCGCCGGGATGGTGCTGCGGGTCGACGTGGTCGAGGCGGCGCTGCGTGCCACCTACGGCGAGGACCCGGTGGCGCTGCGCGAGCGGCGGCGCGTGATCGCGCTTGATCCGGCGGGACAGCTGCTGGACGACGGGCTCGTGGACGAGTTGACGGCCGAGCCCGCCCTGACGCTGCTGTCTGGACGCTACGAGGGCTTCGACGAGCGGATCCTCGAGCACTTCTGCTCGGAGCGCGTGTCGATCGGGCGCTACGTGCTGGCCGGGGGCGAGCTTGCGGCGATGGTGCTCTGCGACGCGGTGCTGCGCAAGCTTCCGGGGGCGCTCGGGGACGAGCGGTCCGCGCGGGAGGAGTCGTTCAGCGCCGCGCTCCAGGGCCGTCCGGAGTACCCGCACTACACGCGTCCAGCCGAGCACCGCGGCTGGCGCGTGCCCGACGTGCTGCTCTCCGGCCACCATGCCCGAATCGCCGAGTGGCGCGCCGAGCGCAGCCGCGCGCGTGCGGGCGAAGCGGCCCAGAGCCTAGGCCGCGGATCTGGCGCCGAGCTCTCCTCCGGCGGTTCGCTACCATAGCCCAGCGCACGGTCCGTGCCGCGTAATCAGCGCGCCGGCGATCGGCGGCAGCGCGGAGCCAGCCGTGCGTCAGGCGAGTCCCCACCCCCAGACAACATGAGCACAGTCATCGAAAGCCTGGAGCGATCCCAGCTCCGACGGATCCCCGCGTTCGACGCGGGCGATCGCCTACGAGTCCACTTCCAGGTGATCGAGGGGACGCGACGCCGCACGCAGGTGTTCGAGGGCGTCGTGATCAAGCGCCAGGGCCATGGCGCTCGTGAGACCTTCACGGTGCGCAAGCAGTCCTTCGGGGTCGGTGTCGAGCGCACCTTCCCGCTGCACTCGCCGAAGATCGAGCGGATCGAGGTGGCGGCGCGAGGCGATGTCAGGCGGGCCAAGCTCTACTACCTTCGCGGACGGGTCGGCAAGCGCGCGCGTGTGCGCGAGCGGCGGTCAACCGGTCCCGAGGTCGCGGTCGAGCGAGAGCTTCTCTACGGGCCGGATGGCGAGCCTCTCGCGTCTGGCGAGCCGGACGGGTCAGCGGCGGACGCGGAGGGCGTCGCCGGTGCCGCCGCGTCCCAGGTCGCGCAGTCGCCCGAGGTGACCGACGACGCCGCGTCCGAGGGACAGGTGCGTGCGGCTCAGGACGATGGCGGCGCCGCCGATTCTGCGGGCGCCGTGACCGGAGAGGGCCCCGCCGACGGGGCGGGCGACACGGGCGAGAAGCCGGCGGCGGACGACGAGCAGGAGTGACGAAGACCAGGAAGCCGCTGCTGCGCTCGGCGGCGGAGCTGGTCGTTATCGTCGCTGTCGCGCTCGGCCTGGCGCTCGGGATCCAGGCCTACATAGTCAAGCCATACGAGATTCCGAGCGGGTCGATGATCCCGACCCTCGACATCAACCAGCGGATCCTCGTCGACCGCATCGGGACGTCCTTCATGAGCCCGCAGATCGGAGACATATACGTCTTCCATCCGCCGGTGGTCGAGACGTGCGCCAACCCCAACGAGGGGGAGAACGCGGCCGGCCAGGCGGCTCCGGCGGCGTGCGACGTGGCTCATCGGCGTGAGTCCTCGCAGACGTTCGTCAAGCGGATCGTCGGCTTGCCCGGAGACCGCCTCTCGATCGTCGGAGGTCACGTGATCCGCAACGGCGTGCCGGAGTCGGGCTGGCGAACCGAGCCGTGCGACGGCGCCGCCGAGTGCAACTTCCCCAAGACGATCACCGTGCCCAGGGGCGACTACTACATGATGGGCGACAATCGCGGCGACTCGCTCGACAGTCGCTTCTGGGGGCCGGTGCCCAGGTCATGGCTGATCGGACAGGCGTTCTTCACCTACTGGCCCCCGAGCCGAATCGGGACGCTGTAGCCGATGGCGGCGCCGGAGAAGCCGAAGAAGTCGGCGCTCGGCTCGCTGGTGGAGCTGGTCGTGACGGTCGCGGTCGCGGTCGGGCTCGCGATCCTGATCCAGGCGTTCATCGTGAAGCCCTACCGGATACCCAGCCCGTCGATGGTCCCGACCCTGGTCCCTGGTCAGAGGATCCTCGCAGACCGCCTGATCGGCCATCCCAGCCTGTACGACATCGTGGTGTTCCACCCGCCGCACGGAGCCGACTTCCAGACGCCGGTCTGCGGCAACCGCTCGCAGGGCACTCCGGGCGATGCCCAGGCCTGCGACCAGCCGACCGCGCAGGAGTCGACGCAGACCTTCATCAAGCGCGTGGTCGGTCTACCCGGCGATCTGATCTACATCAGGAACGGCCACGTGTACCGCAACGGCAAGGAGGAGCCGGCCCCGTACGCCGAGCCCTGCGGGGGCGGCGCGGCGTGCAACTTCACCAAGCCGATCAGGGTTCCGCCCGGCCACTACTTCATGATGGGCGACAACCGTGGGGTCTCCGACGACAGCCGCTTCTGGGGACCGGTCCCCGACCGATGGATCATCGGTGTCGCGTTCTTCACCTACTGGCCGCCGGGCCGGATCGGGACGCTCTAGGGGTCGCAGCGCCGATCGGCCCGGCCGCCGGCTGCTCGCGTTCGACCGGAGCCTCGGCCACCGGCTGGTGGCCGGTGCCGACGAGGCCGGACGGGGCTGCCTCGCCGGACCGCTCGTCGCGGCGGCCGTGCTGCTCGACCTCGACCGGATCGGACCGGCCCAGGCGCGCGCGCTGGGCCGACTCAACGACTCAAAGCAGCAGAGCCACGAGGCGCGGGCCGCGCTGTACCCCGTGATCCTCTCGATCGCCGCGAGGGTCAGCATCGTCAGTCGCTGCGCGCGTGGGATCGACGCCCGCGGCCTGCACCGCACCAACCTGGACGCGCTCCGCGACGCTTTGGCCGCTGTCGCCGTCGAGGGCTGCATCTGCCTCAGCGACGGCTTCCCGGTCGCCGGCCTGCCCCATACGCAGCGCGCGGTGGTCGGCGGCGACGCCACCAGCGCGGCGATCGCGGCCGCCTCGGTGATCGCCAAGGAGACCCGCGACCGCTACATGCGACGCGCTGACGCGACCCACCCGGGATGGCGGTTCGCCCAGCACGTCGGCTACTCGACTCCCGAGCACCGTGAGGCGATCGAACGGCTCGGCGTCTCGCCGCTGCACCGCCTCTCGTTCCAGTCGACCGCCTACCAGCAGCTCTCGCTCCACCCCTGATCGACGCGGCGCCCCGGAGCATCGCCTCAGAACGCCCCCTGGAGATGCTCGAGCGCGACAAGCCGGCCGGCCGCGTCGACGGTTATCCCGATCGCGTCGAAGCGGATCTCCGTCGCGTATGGTCGCCCTCGCCGCTGCGCCAGCCAGCTTGAGGCCATCCGGCGCACCCGGGCCTGCTTGTCTGCGCTCACCGCCTCAAGGGGACCTCCGGCGCGACCGCCGGCCCGGCGCGTCTTGACCTCGCAGAACGCGAGCGTGCCTCCGTCGCGGGCGACGATGTCCAGCTCTCCCCAGCGCGTCCGGTAGTTGCGCTCGACGATCTCATAGCCGAGTCGCGTGAGGTGATCGGCGGCAAGCCGCTCGCCAGTCTCGCCGATCGCATGCCGCGGGTTGCGCTCCATGAGCGGGACGCTAGGCGCCCGACGGACACGGATGTGTGACCGGCTGTGACGATTCGGTGCCGGTTCGGCCCGGACCGGCACCGAATCGACACATTCCGTCGCCGTCCTGTCACAGGTCGCGCCGTAGCTTCGATGGCGATGCTCGCCAGGGTCAGAACGTTCGCGATCGACGGGATCGAGCCGCGCCCGGTGTGGGTGGAGGTGGACATCCGCAGCGGTCTGCCCTCGTTCACGATCGTGGGTCTGGGCGACATCGCCGTGCGCGAGTCGCGGGAGCGGATCCGCTCGGCGATCCTCAACTCGGGCTTCCGCTTCCCCGACGGCCGGATCACGGCCAACCTGGCGCCGGCCTCGTTGCGCAAGGCGGGCCCGGGATTCGACGTGGCCCTCGCGCTCGCGGTGCTGGCGGCCAGCGCGCAGCTTCCGGCCGAGCCGCTGCGGGCCTACGCGGTCTTCGGCGAGCTGTCGCTAGGCGGTGAGCTGCGCGACTCCCCCGGCGCCCTGGCCGTCGCCGAGGGGGCTCGCCGGTTCCGCTGCGAACGCCTGATCGTGCCGCACTCACGCGCGCGTGAGGCGGCCCTGGTGGACGGCGTCGTGGTGGTCGCCGCCGATGGCCTGCGATCCGCCGCCGCGGTCATCTCCGGGGAGCGCGCGGGCGCCGCGTTGACGGCCGACAGCGGCGGCGCGGAGCGCGCACCGACCGGAGCGGAGCGGCATCGCCCGTCTGCCGCCGTCGGTGGCATCGGTCGCATCGACCTCCGCGACGTCCGCGGCCACTCGCTCCCCCTGCTGGCCCTGCTGATCGCCGCCGCGGGCGGTCACAACCTCCTGATGGAGGGCGCGCCCGGGACCGGCAAGACGATGCTCGCGCGGCGGCTGGCGACGATCCTGCCGCCGCTCTCCAGAGAGGAGGCGATCGAGGTGACGCGGATCCACAGCATCGCGGGCCTGCACTCCGACGGCCTGATCTCGGACCGGCCGTTTCGCGCGCCTCATCACACCATCTCCGCCGCCGGCCTGGCGGGAGGAGGGTCGCCGCCCAGGCCGGGGGAGGCCACCCTCGCCCACAACGGCGTGCTGTTCCTGGACGAGCTGTCGGAGTTCTCACGCTCGAGCCTGGACGCGCTGCGACAGCCCCTGGAGGACGGCCACGTGACGATCGTGCGCGGCCAGCGCGCGCTTCGCTTCCCGACCGGCTTCATGCTCGTGGCGGCCACGAACCCATGCCCATGCGGGTTCGCGGGGGTTGACGATCGCTGCGGTTGCGCCGAGTCCGATCTGAGGCGCCACCGCCGGCGGCTGAGCGGGCCGCTGCTCGATCGCATAGACCTGCTGGTCGACGTGCGGCGCCCGGACGCGGACGAGCTGGAGGGGCCGCCGCAGACCACATCCGCGGCGGCTCGTGAGCAGGTGATCCAGGCCCGCGAACGTCAGCGCCGGCGGCTGGAGGGGACCGGAGCAGGTCGCAACGGCGAGCTTGACGCCGCCCTGGCGCGCGCGACCATCCGCCTCGACGTCGACGCCGAGGAGCATCTCGGTCGCGCGTACGCCAGCGGGCTGCTGAGCCCGCGCGGGCGCCACCGGGTGCTGCGCGTGGCGCGCACGATCGCCGACCTCGGCGGCCGGGATCGCGTCTCGCGGGACGACGTCCTGCTGGCGCTCAGCTTCCGTCAGCGCACCGGCGCCGACCCGATGGCATCCGCGGCATGACGATGTCGCACCGGTCCGGCGAGCCATCCGCGACCGCAGCGCGTGCCTGCCCTGGCTGCCTGGCACGCACGTGGCTGCTGGAGCGGCTGTCAGCGCACATCGACGTGCAGCGTGCGCGAGCCGCGGAGCTGCTCACGCTCGACGATCACGCGCTGATCTCGGCGGTCGCCGGCCGTCACGCGCCGGAGGTGCGCGACGCGCTCGCCGACTTCGATCCCGACCGCGCGCTGCGCCGCTGCGCCGCTGCCGGATTGACGCCGCTGTGCCGCTGCGATCCCCGCTATCCGGCCCATCTCGCCACGCTGCCCGCGCCCCCGGCCGTGCTGCACCTGGTCGGGACCACGAGCGCTGACGGCCGTGAAGCCGTCGGTCGTCTGGCGGCGTTCACGGGCGCGCCGACGGTGGCGATCGTCGGTGCCCGACGGGCCTCTCCCTACACGCTGGAGAGCGCGGCCATGCTCGCCAGCGGGGTTGCGGCTGCCGGGGTCACGGTGATCAGCGGACTCGCGGCCGGTGTCGACGCGGCCGCGCACGCGGGGGCGCTTGAGTCCGCCGGGGCGACGATCGCGATCCTCGCGTGCGCTCCGGAGCGCTCCTACCCCTCGGCGACCCGCGTCCTGCACCGGCGCATCGCGGCCGAGGGCATCCTCGTCTCGGAGCTGGGCCCCGGCGTGCGGCCTCGGCGCTGGATGTTCCCCGCGCGCAACCGGATCATCGCCGCGCTCGCCGCGGTCACGGTCGTGGTCGCGGCCCGTCGCGGCTCCGGGGCACTGCTGACCGCGGCCTGCGCGCGGGAGCTCGGGCGTGAGCTCGGAGCGGTGCCGGGTCCGGTGCTCGCGCCCCTGTCATGGGGACCGCACCGGGTGCTGAGAGACGGAGCTCGACTGATCGCCGAGCCGGAGGACATCCTGGCGGCCCTTGCGCAGGCGGGCCCCGACGCTCCGTCGGGTTCGCCTGGGCCGGTTTGTCCGCCTGCGCCGTCGCCGCCTGGGCCGCTTTGTCCGCCTGCGCCGTCGGGGCCGTCGGGGCCGTCGGGGCCGTCCGGGCCGTGGGGGCCGTCGGGGCCGTGGGGGCCGTGGGGGCCGTCGGGGCCGTCGGGGCCGTCGGGGCCGTCGGGGCCGTCGGGGCCGTCGAAGAGGCTGCTGGATGCGCTCGCGGACGGGCTCTCGCCGTCACAGGCGTTCGGTGCCGCCGGGCTGGGCACGGCCGCCGGGCTGGCTGAGCTGGCCGAGCTGGAGCTCTCGGGGCGGGTGCGGCGCGGACCCGGCGGCGCCGTGATCGTGAGGGCTGTGGACGCGCGGCGGCGCGTGTGAATAAGCTCGCGCCGATGGCACCCGCGTACCAGAGGTCGGCGGCGGCCGGGATGAGCGCCGGGATCCCCTGCGTGCTCTCGATCGCGGGCTCCGACTCGGGCGGAGGGGCCGGCGTGCAGGCCGACCTGAAGGCGTTCGCCGCGTGCGGCGTGCACGGGATGACCGCCATCACCGCGATCACCGCCCAGAGCACGGTCGGCGTGGCCGGCGTCCAGCCCGTCGCGCCGGAGATGATCGTCGCGCAGGTGCGGGCCGTCGCGCATGACATCGGCGTCGACGCCGTGAAGGTCGGGATGCTCGGCGACGTGGCGACGATCGAGGCGGTCTCGAGGGTCCTTGACGAGCTCGGCGGCCGCGACACCGTGCCGATCGTGCTCGACCCGGTGATGGTGTCCGAGTCCGGGTCGCGACTGCTCGCGCAGGACGCCCTCGGCGCCATGGTCGACCTGCTGCTCCCGAGGGCTCTCGTGATCACGCCCAACCTGCCCGAGGCGCGGGCGCTCGCCGACGCGCAGGACGCCGACCCCGAGGCGCTGGTCCGCTCGCTGCGTTCGCTCGGGCCCGAGGTGGTCGTCGTGACCGGCGGCCACCGGGAGGTGGCGACCGACTTGTTCTTCGATGGCAGCCAGACGGTCGAGATCCCGGGTGAGCGCTTCCCGAACACGGCGGCGCACGGTTCCGGCTGCACCCACTCGTCGATCCTCGCCGCGCGCCTCGCATGGGGCGACACTCCGCTCGATGCGGCCCGCGAGGCCAAGCGCAGGGCCTCGATGGCGGTTCGCGACGGCCTGCAGGGGGTGGGAGAGGGGCCGGGCCCGGTGGATGTGCTGGGACTGTCGAGGCGCGGGCCCGCCGGCATCCAGGTGCCCTGAGCCGACGCGCCCCAGCCGGGCTCGGCTGGCGGGTGCCGCGGGTCGGCCGGGCGCAGCGGTTGGCGGGTGCGCAGCGGTTGGCGGGTGCGCAGCGGTTGGCGGGTGCGCAGGGGCTGGCGGAAGGCCGGGACGGAGGCCTGAGCCGCGACCGTGGCGGCGCCCGCGAGGGCGCCTGAGCGGCTTTCGAACGCCCGGCCAGAGTGACATAATCGTCCGGTGCGCTTCCTGAGGATGAAGCCCGGTCACGGAGAGGTCCTGATCGCCGAGGGGGACGTCGAAAGGATCGAGGACGAGCAGCGTCTGCTTGAGGAGTTCCGACGCCAGCTGGATGCCGGGCTCTGGGCAGCCGTGCCGACCATGGACGCCTCCGGCAGACGCCGGGCCCAGATGGTGAGGGCCTTCGCAGACGTACCCCGCGACGCCGACCGCGTGATCTTCTTTCCGCGCGCGGCCGGAGGCCGGTAGGCGGCCGGCGGCCGTGCTGCTGGCGCTGATCGCGACCGCGCTGGTGGCGGCGGCGCTGCTGTCCGAGGAGCTGCTGCCCTACATCTCCCGGGCATGGGAGCGCCATCGCGCCCGTCGGCGCGCGCTGCCGGCGGCGTCGTACGACCCCGGTAGGGAGCGGCGCGCGGAGCAGCGCGCGCGAACGCTGCTGCGGTCGTGCGTCAACGACGAGGAGTGGGCCATGTACCGGGACCTGGGGTTCCTGCGCGTCTGGGGAACCCAGCCCGGCGGACCGCCCTCGCCCGCAGGCGCCGGCGGAGCCGCGTACGCATACCTGATCTACCCGCATCGGCCGATCGTCGCCTACGTCGCCCAGACGCATCGCCTGCTAGCCGAGTACTGCGTCGAGTTCCCCGACGAATCGCGCCCCTACGGCAGCGTCCGCCTGCCTGACTCCGACGACGTGCTCGCCAAGTGGATGGCTCTGACAGGTGATGAGCGGCGTCTGATCGAGAGCGCCAACATGCACCTGCCCGGGCGGGAGCACGACCCGGCCCGCGTCAAGCGTGACCTCTGGCGGCTGTCGCAATGGGAGCGCGCGCGGTTGCGTGACGCCGAGCACAGCCAGGCATCCTGAGCTCCGGGCGCGTCCACCCGTGACGCCGAGCACGCTCCGGCATGCCGAGCTCCCAAACACGGCCGGGGATCCTGAGCTCGTGCCGCGGCTGGCGCCGACCATCCGGGCCGCGGCACGAGACGGATCGTCGATACAGTTCCGGCCCCGATGACCATCTCAGATCTAAAGCACCGCAGCCGGGCCCTGACCGACGGCCCCGAGCGCGCCGCCGCACGGGCGTACCTGAAGGGGATCGGCTACGACGACGAGGCGCTCTCCAAGCCGCTCGTCGCGGTCGCCAACACCTGGATCGAGACGATGCCGTGCAACTTCCACCTGCGCGCGCTGGCGGTCAAGGTCAAGCAGGGGATCCGCGACGCCGGCGGGACGCCGATGGAGCTCAACACGATCGCGATCTCCGACGGGATCACGATGGGAACCCCGGGGATGCGAGCCTCGCTCGTCAGCCGGGAGGTGATCGCCGACTCGATAGAGCTGGTCGTCGACGCGCACATGTTCGACGCCGCGATCGCGATCAGCGGATGCGACAAGACGATCCCCGCGACGGTGATGGCGCTCTGCCGACTCGACATCCCGAGCGTGATGCTCTACGGCGGCTCGATCCTGCCCGGCCACTACCGAGGCCGCGAGGTGACGATCGGGGAGGTCTTCGAGGCAGTGGGAGCCCACGCCGCGGGCAAGATCACCGACGCCGAGCTGTCGGAGATCGAGGGCGTGGCATCGCCCGGCGCGGGGGCATGCGGCGGCCAGTTCACCGCCAACACGATGGCGATGGCCTTCGAGGTCCTCGGGATATCACCGGCAGGCTTCTCGATGGTTCCTGCGGTCGACGCTCGCAAGGCCGAGGTGGCGCAGCAGGCGGGCGCGCTCGTGATGGACGTCCTGCGGCGTGGCCTGCGCCCCTCCGACATCATCACCCGCCAGAGCCTGGAGAACGCGATCGCAGGCGTCGCCTGCAGCGGAGGCTCCACCAACGGCGTGCTGCACCTGCTCGCGATCGCCAGGGAGATGGGGATCGAGCTGAGCATCGACGACTTCGACGAGATCTCGGCCCGCACCCCCCTTCTCTGCGACCTCAAGCCCGGAGGCCGTTTCACCGCGCCGGACCTGTACTCCGCCGGCGGCGTCCCGCTCGTGATGAAGCGCCTCAAGGACGCCGGACTGCTGCACGAGGACACGATCACCGTCACCGGCCAGACGATCGGGGAGATCGCGCAGGCCGCGACCGAGACGCCCGGGCAGGAGGTGGTCCGTCCGCTCGAGCAGCCCATCAGCCGGAACGGCGGGCTGGCGATCCTCCACGGCAACCTCGCGCCGGATGGCTGCGTGGTCAAGCTCGCGGGCTACGAGCGACGCAAGCAGACCGGGCCGGCGCGCGTGTTCGAGTCCGAGGAGGACGCGATGAAGGCGGTCATCGGGCGGCTGATCAAGCCCGGCGACATCGTCGTGATCCGCAACGAGGGCCCCGCCGGCGGACCCGGGATGCGGGAGATGCTGGCGGTCACCGCGGCGCTCGTCGGCGAGGGCCTCGGCGGCGAGGTGGCGCTGATCACCGACGGGCGCTTCTCCGGCGCCACCCGCGGCCTGATGGCCGGCCACGTCGCGCCGGAGGCCGTCAAGGGCGGCCCGATCGGGCTCGTTCGCGACGGCGACGAGATCACGCTCGACGTGACCACTCGGCGCCTGGACGTGGCGCTCTCCGACGAGGAGCTGGCCGCTCGCCGCGCCGCCTACAAGCCGCCGACCAAGCCCTACCCCGGCGTCGCCCTGAGCAAGTATGCTCGCCTCGTCTCGAGCGCTGCCGAAGGGGCCGTCACGCTCTGAGTTCAGCCGCCGTCCACCCGGCCGGCGCAACGACAGACAGGAGCGGCAGATGATCGTAGTCCGCAATGCCCGCACGGTCGCCGGCGCGGCGCTCGCAGCCGGAGCCCTGGCCGCCGGCACCGGAGTGGCGCAGGCGCACGCCTCGCACCGGACCCGTGCCAGGGTGGGCCCGCCGACGGCTGCAATGCACGACAGCGGCAAGACCTGGTTCTCGATCGTGCGCACAGCCGGCGGGATCGAGTACACCGCCGGGATCATCTCCGACCGGGCGCTCGGCAACGGCGCCATCACGTATCAGCTCGCGGTCCGCTCCGGCAGCGCCGGCACGATCGACGTGACCGCGCGCAGGGTCACGCTCTACACGAAGAAGGGCTCGCTCAGCGGCACCGCCACCGCCACGATCAAGGCCGCGAACACCAACCAGCAGACCATCACCGGCAGCCTGGACCTGACTCGCGGGACGGGCTCGCTGAGGGGAGACAGCCTGCAGGCGAACTTCTCGGGCACGGCGGACCTGGCGAAGAACCTGATCCAGTTCGACTACCGGGGCACTCTCGGCCTCTGAAGCTCGGCGCGGCGCGGGCGGCAGCTCGGAACCGGCCCGCGCCGGACCCTTGATCGCTGGCGCGGCCGGCTCGGAACCGGCCCGCGCGGAACCCCTGATCGCCCGCGGCGGCGAGGCGTCGACGTCCCGCCCGATCCCCCTGCGGGACGCAACCGAGCTTGCAGAACGGCCTTGCCGCCGCCTGCCACTTGAACGCATTCGGTCCGTCTGTACCATTGATCGCAGTGGCGAACGTCTCGTACTACCGCGCCTCGGGGACTGGCAGCAGGTACCTCGGGAGCGGACGAGGGGGCCTTGGAACGTCGCGGCGTCGCTCCGGACGCGGCCGCTGGGCGGCGGGCGCCGCGCTGCTCGCCCTCGCCGCGGTCGTCGTCGCAGGCGGGGTCGCGCTGGCAACGGCGAAGGCGAGCCTGGCGCCCGTCAGGGGCGCGATCGCCCGGTTGCAGATGCCGTTCGGCGGCGGCACCGTGTCGCGCCTGAGCGTCGTCACCGGGCCGCACAGCCGGCCGGTCCCCGCGACCGTCCGCAACGGTCTCATCTACCCGGTCGGCCTGGTCGGGGCCGGGCAGCGCCTCCAGGTACAGGTCGACGTCGCACGACCAGGCTGGATGTCGTGGCTGACGGGGTCGACCGAGCGCCTGAGCCTGACCGTCACCACCCCCACCGCAAGCCTGCGCTCCCACTACGTCACGCTCGCGCCCGACGGATCGCTGCGGCTGCACTTCCGCGTGCCGATCGTCGCCTACTCCTTCGGCCCCACGAGTCGGCACATGCAGCGCCACGTGCTGGCGGTGCCGGCGAGCTCCATCGTCCTGCCGCACAGCGGTCCGGCGGGCGCGGTGATGGTCTCGGCCGCGCCGCTCGCCTGGGAGCGCGGTGGCCCCGCGCTGGTCAGCTGGTTCCCGCCGGGCAGCGCCGCTACCGCGGTCGCGAGCCCGTCCCCGGGCGCGAGGATCGGCCCGGCGACGCCGATCACCCTCACCTTCTCACAGCCATACGACCGCGTGCTGCACGGCCACATGCCGCCGGTCTCGCCGACCACGCCGGGAACCTGGCACCGCGTGAACAGCCACACGATCCGCTTCGAGCCGCAGGGCTACGGCTACGGCATCGGCGCCAGCGTGCAGATCCCGCTGCCAGGCGGCGTCCATCTCGCCGGCGGCCAGAACGGAGCCGACGCCAGCACCGGCACCTGGACGGTCCCGGCGGGCTCCACCGTGCGCCTGCAGCAGCTTCTGTCGACGCTCGGCTACCTGCCGTTGAACTTCACGGCCACAGGTCCGGCGACGCCGCTGACCGACGCCGCGCAGGAGGCGGCGGCGCTGAATCCGCCGGCCGGCCGGTTCTCGTTCCGCTGGTCCAACATCCCGTCCTGGTACCGCGCCACGTGGCTGCCAGGCGCCTTCGGCGAGCTGACGCGGGCCGCGGTGATGTCGTTCGAGAACGCCTCGGGCCTGCCCGCAGACGGAGTTCCCAGCCCGCAGGTCTGGAACGACCTGATCGCGGCGGTCATCCAGGGTCGCAAGAACACGTTCGGCTACACGATCGCCGACGTGAGCGAGGCGACGCCCGAATCGCTGACCCTGTGGCACAACGGTCAGGTCGTGCTCACCACGGCGGTGAACACGGGCATCCCGCAATCGCCGACGGCGCTGGGCACCTATGCGGTCTACGAGCACCTGCGCGTGACGACGATGAGCGGCACCAACCCGAATGGCACGCACTACAACGACCCCGGGATCCCGTGGGTGAGCTACTTCAACGGCGGCGACGCGCTGCACGGGTTCCTGCGCGCCCAGTACGGCTTCCCGCAGAGCCTGGGCTGCGTCGAGATGCCCTTCGCCACGGCCGGCAGGGTCTACCCGTACACCCCGATCGGCACGATCGTCCACGTAGCCTGAGGACTCCGCGCGGCGCGCGCGGGCGCCGGCCCGAAAAAAGGAGGGTAGGCGGCGCCGGCGGCGAATCTGCACGTCGCAGATGAGCGCGCAGCCGTCCAGGAACGCAGGGCCGATCGGTCCCTCCGACGCCTCGGCCGAGCTGTCCGCCGCCTGGCGGGGGGCGCTGGACGCCTTCGAGGCGGACCTGCGGCGACGCGCGGTTGCCGACCGCACTCGCACCGCCTACGCGATCGATTGCCACCAGTTCGCGCACTGGTGCCGCGCGCTCGGCCTCGAGCCCGCGAGCGTGGACGTGAGGGGCGTGCGCCGCTGGGTTGCGAGCCTCAGCTCGTCCGGTCTGGCGCCCGCGACCGTGAGCCGCAAGCTTGCGGCGGTCAGGGGACTGCTCGCGGTCGAGGTGATGCGCGGCGAGCGCTCCTCAAACCCGGCCGAGCTGGTCGGATCGCCCAGGGAGGCCAGGCGACTGCCGGTGGTGCTGCGTGAGGGCGATGTGGCGGCGCTGCTGGACCGGATCCCCACCGGCTCGCCGCTGCATCTGCGCGACCGCGCCCTGTTCGAGCTTGCGTACGCCTCCGGGCTGCGCGCCGAGGAGCTGGTCACGCTGGACACCGGCTCGCTGGACTTCGACTCCGAGACGGTCAGAGTGGAGGGCAAGGGGGGGCGCACGCGGATGGTGCCGGTCGGGGAGCACGCGCTGCGGGCACTGGATCAGTGGCTCCAGCGCGGCCGGCCGGCGCTCGCCGGCGCTCGGGAGCAGGCGCTGTTCGTGTCCAAGACCGGACGACGCCTGGGGACCTCGGACGTGCGCCGCAGGCTGCGGGTCTGGGTGTCGGCCGCCGCCAGCGCGCAGCCGTCGCTGGCCGGGGCGCACCCGCACGCCCTGCGCCATTCGTTCGCGACCCACCTGCTCGATGGCGGGGCCGATCTGCGGGCCATCCAGGAGCTGCTTGGCCACTCAACCATCTCGACCACCCAGGTCTACACTCGGGTAGAGTCGGCCCGTCTGCGCCGAGCTTACGCCAGCGCTCATCCTCGGGCGTGAGACTGGATTTGGGGTAGTCCACTGGAAACGAACGTCAAAGCGATCGAGCTGCAGGACCTGTGGCGCCGCTACAAGTCGACCGGGGACGAGCGGGCGCGGGAGCGGCTCGTGGTCGCCTACTCACCGCTGGTCAAGTACGTCGCCGGCCGTATGGGCTCGGGCCTGCCCGCGCACGTGGAGGAGGCGGACCTCATCTCCTACGGGCTCGGCGGCCTGATATCCGCGATCGAGCGCTTCGACCTCTCGCGGGAGATCAAGTTCGAGACCTACGCGATCACTCGGATCCGCGGCGCGATCATCGACGAGCTGAGGACGCTCGACTGGGTGCCGCGCTCAGTGAGGGCTCGCGCGCGCCAGTTCGAGCGCGTCAACACGAAGCTGGAGGCCAAGCTGCAGCGGGCTCCGACCGACGAGGAGATGGCCGCGGAGCTGGAGATCACGGTCGACGAGCTGCAGGAGGCGCTGGTCCAGATCTCCAACTCGACGATCGTCGCGCTGGACGAGCTCTGGAACGTTTCGGACGCCTCAGGCGACCAGGTGTCGCTGCTGGACACGCTGCCCGACCGGGGGGCGCCCGATCCGCAGGCGGTGGTCGACGAGTCCGAGCTGCGCGACCGGATCGCGGACGCGATCGCGGCGCTGCCGGAGCGGGAGAAGCTCGTCGTGGCGCTCTACTACTACGAGAACCTGACGCTGCGTGAGATCGGCGAGGTGCTCGGCGTGACCGAGTCACGTGTCTCGCAGCTTCACACCAAGGCGGTGCTGCGGCTGCGCTCCAAGCTCGGCTCCGAGCTGGAGTAGGCGCCCCGGCCCGCGCCGGCGCCGTCCCCTCGCGGCAGGGCATGCCCCGCTGACTGCGGGGCGTTCACCGCGAGCAGGTACCCGACCGCCTGCGCCGTCCCCTCGCGGCAGGGCATGCGGCGGGGCGGGAGCGAGCATCGAGGGGCGGGCGCAGGCGGGCGGACCGGTGCAGCCCGAACCGGTAAGGTCGCCTTTTCACCGCCAGTGAGAGGAGACCCGCCATGCACAAGGCCGCGGATCGGATCCGCAACGTGGCCCTCGTCGGCCACCGTGGCAGCGGTAAGACGTCGCTGAACGAGGCGCTGCTGTTCAGCGCCGGGGTGGTCAACCGGCTCGGAACGGTGCTTGACGGTACGACCGCGTCGGACTCCGATCCGGACGAGAAGTCGCGGCGGATGTCGATCTCGCTGGCGCTCAACTCGTTCGAGTGGCGCGAGCGCAAGGTGAACCTGATCGACTGTCCCGGGGACGCCAGCTTCATCGCCGACGCGCTAGGCGCGCTGCGCGTGTGCGAGTCGGCGATCTTCGTGGTCAACGCGGTGATGGGCGTTGAGGTCCACACGACCAGGCTTTGGCGGCGGGCGCAGGAGCTGGACCTCGCCCGCCTGGTGTTCGTCAACATGCTTGACCGGGAGCGCGCCGACTTCTTCCGCACGCTCGAGTCGCTCAAGGCCGCGTTCGGGCAGCACGTGGTCGCCACCGAGATCCCGATCGGGTCCGAGCACGAGGTCTCGGGCGTGATCGACCTGGTCGACATGAAGGCATACCGGTACGAGGGCGCGGGCCGCGACAACTGCGCCGAGATCCCGATCCCCGATGAGCTCGCCGAGCAGGCGCACGCGTACCGGGAGCGACTGATGGACGAGGTCTCGGAGACCTCCGACGCGCTGATGGAGCGCTATCTGGAGGGCGACGAGATCTCCCATGACGAGATCGTCGCCGCGCTCAAGGAGGGGACCAACCACGGCTCGCTGCACCCGGTCACATGCGGCGTAGCGACTCGCAACCTCGGCACCAACCGGCTGCTGGACGCGATCGTCGAGGACCTGCCGTCCCCGGTCAAGCACGGAGGACTTGAGGTCGGCGAGATGACGTTGGAGGCGCTTGAGGACCGTGAGCTCTTCGCGTATGTCTTCAAGACCCGCGCGGACCCGTTCGCGGGCCGGATCAACATGTTCCGCGTGTACCAGGGAGTGGTCGGGCAGGACTCCCAGGTGCTCAACACCCGCAGCCATGCCAGGGAGCGGATCGGCCAGCTGGTCACGTTCGCGGGCGGGCAGACCGCCCACGTGACCGAGTTCGGACCGGGCGACATCGGCGCGGTCGCCAAGCTGAAGGAGACCCGGGCCGGAGACTGGCTCGCGGCTCGTGACGAGCCGCTCTCGATGCCCTCGATCAAGCTTCCAGCGCCCGTGATGGCCTTCGCGATCGAGCCGAAGGCCAAGGGCGATGAGGACAAGGTGTTCAGCGCGCTGCGCCGCCTCCAGGAGGAGGACCCGACGATCGACCTGCACCGCGACCCGCAGACCGGTGAGCAGATCGTCGCCGGCCTCTCCCAGGTTCACGTGGAGGTGATCGTCGGCCGCCTGCACGAGCGCTTCGGGGCCGACGTCAACCTCAAGCCGCCCCGGGTGCCCTACCAGGAGACGATCCGCAAGCCGGCCAAGGCTCACGGGCGGCACAAGAAGCAGACCGGAGGGCGCGGTCAGTTCGGGGACTGCCACATCGCGATCGAGCCGATGGAGTACGACCCCGCCAACCCGTTCGAGTTCGTCGACGAGATCAAGGGCGGCGTGATCCCGTCCGGGTTCATCCCCGCCGTGGAGAAGGGGATCCAGGAGGCGATGCAGGAGGGCACGGTCGCCGGGTATCCGGTCAAGGGCGTCCGCGTGCGGCTCTACGACGGCTCCTACCACACCGTCGACTCGTCCGAGATGGCGTTCAAGGTGGCCGGCTCCCTGGCGATGAAGCAGGCGCTCGAGCAGGCTGGGCCGGTGCTGCTGGAGCCGATCATGCTGGTCTCCGTGTCGGTGCCCGAGGAGGCCGTGGGCGACGTGATCGGCGACCTGAACGCCCGTCGCGGAAGGCCGCTGGGGATGGAGCCGGCCGGCGCGGGGATGACCGACATCAGGGCCGAGGTGCCGATGGCCGAGATGCTCTCCTACGCGCCCGACCTGCGGTCGATCACCGGCGGACAGGGCGAGTTCACGATGGAGTTCGAGCGCTACGAGGAGGTGCCGGCGCACCTCGCGTCAAAGGTCATCGACGAAGCGCGAGCCCGCAAGGAGCCTGTCAAGGCGTAGGGGTATGGCGTAGTAGCCTGAACCGCCGGTGAGCTCACGGGCGATACGAACCAGCCAGGCGCAGGAGTCCTGCGACGTCTGCGGGCGCACGCTTCTGCGCGGGGAGCGGGCGGAGATCTATGTCGGCGGTGGCGGCCGTCGCGCGGTGTGCCAGCTGTGCACGTCTCGAGCGCTGCATGAAGGCTGGGTCAGGGAGGGCGAGGTTCCCTCCTATGACGAGCGCGGCGCCCGTCCCGAGCGGCGCCGGTCTCTGCTTGACCGCCTGTTCGGCGGGCGGCGGGCGGGCGGCGGGAGGCGCGACGAGCCGGGCGACTGGCGCGACGACGACCCGCGCGCCCGTGAAGAGCTGGACGGCGTCCTGCTCGACGGCGACGCCGACGGCGACGACGCCGGCTGGGAGGGGCGTGCCAGGAGGCCATCCCGGCGAGGGGCCGGATCCGGTCGAAGGTGGCTGCCGGGCGCCGACTCCGAGCACGACGCGCCCGAGGCCGGCCGGGCCGGTCGCGCCCGTGCCGCCCAGGGCCGCGCGCAGCGCGCGCCTGGCCTGAGCGTGGGCCGGGAGCCGCGGCACGTGCATGCCGTCCCGACCAGCATCGAGCACCGGATCTCGTCGGCCGTCGAGCTGTTCAACGACTCCGAGCACACGCGCACGATCGCCGGGGTGGCGCGCTCCCTCGGCCTGCCGGAGGTTTCGGTGCACCCGTCGGGCATCGGCGGGAGCGTCGTCCTCCTGGTCGTCTCATGGGAGCTGTGCTGGTACCGATACGAGACCGACCTGTCCGAGGAGGTGCCCGCCGTCCGGCTCGCCGGGCAGGGGTACGAGCTCTCGGACCTGACCGACACCGAGCGGCAGGTCAACGCGGTCGCGGATGAGCGCGGCCGCCTGCACCTGGCCTGAGCGCGAACGGTCCGCCGCACGACGGCGGTCAGCGCCACCGTCGCCCGCGATGACGCGCGGCTCGATATCGGCCGGGCCTCAGCGGTGCGCCGATCCGGAGTTGAGCGTCTCACCCGCTTCTAGACGGAAGTTCGATGGCGGCCCATGGTACGGCCGGGCTAGGATCGGGCGCGTGATCTACTGCGTCGTTCCCGAGGCTCTGGCAGGCGAGCTGCTCCCCAAGCTGGAGGCCTACTACGCCGACGACCCGCACGTCACCGTGATCGTCGATCGGCGCAGATCCTCACGCCGGGGATCGGACCCCTCCCGCCCGGCGGGCGGCGGCAAGCGTGAGCTCCGCGATCGGCGGCGGCCACGGATACCCGGGGAGCTGCCCGGACTCGCCGGCGACCGGTCCTCGTGAGCTCGGCGCCGGGGCGCGTCACGGTGAACGTCGACGGAGGGGCGCGCGGAAACCCCGGACCGGCGGCGATCGGGGTCGAGGTCCATGGCCCTGACGGTGTCCTGCTGGAGCAGCTGGCAGAGCGGATCGGGGTCGCCACCAACAACGTCGCCGAATATCGCGCGCTGCTGCGCGGGCTGGAGCTGGCCGCGCGGCTGGGCGCGCGCGAGGTGGACCTCGTCAACGACTCCGAGCTGGTGGCTCGCCAGCTCACCGGTGCCTACAGGGTCAAGCACCCTGCGCTGAGGCCTCTCCACGAGCAGGCGATCGAAGCGCTTCGCGCCTTCGACGGATGGTCCATCCGCAGCGTTCCCCGCGCGCAGAACGCGGGCGCGGACGCGCTCGTCAACAGGGCGCTGGACGAGCGCTGAGCAGCGCGCGGCCGCAGCTCACGCGCCGCCCGGCCAGGGCCGTTCGCGCCCGGTAACCTGTTCAGGGTGACAGACCCACTGCTGGAGCTGAGCGCCAGGCTGCACGACACCGCCGAGCGGCTGCGCAGCGGAGAGCTGGAGCCCGACGTGACGCTCACCCTCATCGAGGAGTGCGCGCGGCTCGCGTCCGAGGCCTCGGCCCAGGTCGACGAGCGGGTGCGCGCGGCGCTTGAGCCACTGCCCGATCTCCCCGGCCAGCTCCCGCTTCCGGCGGCCTGAGCGGGCGCGACGGCGCCGCCTGCACCCGGAGCCGCACCCCAGCGTGTCCGCAGACGAGCATCCATCCCGCGACCGGACGCCCGGCTACCCCGACCACCTGCGCGACGAGGTTGAGGCGTACCTCGCGAAGGTCAGCTTCTCGCGGGAGTACGCGACCGCGGGGCTGGAGGAGGCGATGCGCTACTCGCTGCTGGCCGGGGGCAAGCGGATCCGGCCGGTGCTGGCGCTCGCAACGGCGCGCGCGTTCGGCCGCCGCAGCTCGGATCTGCTGCCGTTGGCGGGTGCGATCGAGCTGATCCACACCTACTCGCTCATCCACGACGATCTCCCGGCGATGGACGACGACGACCTGCGCCGGGGCCGCCTGACGTGCCACAAGGCGTTCGGGGAGGACGTCGCGATCCTGGCCGGAGATGCGCTCTACGCGGAGGCGTTCCGGCTGCTGCTGACCGAGCAGCGAGGCGAGCCCGAGCGGCTCCTCGCGGCAGCCCGCGAGCTGGCGGCGGCGACCGGCGTGCAGGGGATGGTGGGCGGGCAGTACATCGACGTCGCGGGCACGGCACCGGAGGGCGCCGCCGGGCTGCGCCGCCTGCACGAGCTCAAGACGGGCCGGCTGATCGCCGCCAGCGTGCAGTGCGCCGAGCTGCTCTGCAGCACACGCGATCCGAGCGCCGGGAGCGCGCTGGAGCCGTTCGCGCGAGAGCTCGGGGTCCTGTTTCAGATCGTCGACGACATCCTCGACGTGACCGGCTCGGCGCAGGAGCTCGGCAAGCAGCAGGGAGCCGACGAGAGGCTCGGGAAGAGGACCTACGTGACCGAGTTCGGGCTCGAGGGCGCGCGCGAGCTGGCGGCGCGATCGCACGCCCGCGCGCTCGAGGCGCTGACGGCCGCGTTCGCTGAGACGGTGCCGGGCGGCGCTGATCAGGGGACCGTCGGCGGCGGGGTCGAACCCCGGGGCGACGGCGCCGCGGCCGTGGCGCCGTCCGAGCTGGCGCAGATCGCCGACTTCGTCGCCACGCGCAGCCATTGACGGCGAGCGGTGCCCCACTCGTCAGGGATCGACGGGGGCGGCGATCCGCGCCGCGGGCAGCACGCGGCGCCGACGAGGGCGCGGCCTCGCGCGCCGCGCGCCTCCGTATCAGCGGCCCGGATGAGCACTGCGCGGGCCGCTCCGGAAGGGGATCGGCGACGACCGTGCGCCGTGTCGCTAATGTGTGAACGCCGATGTCGGAACTCCTAGCGCTGATCGACGGCCCGCAGGACCTCCACGGCCTCACCGACGAGCAGCTGGCGCAGCTGGCGCAGGAGGTCCGCGAGCACATCATCGACACCGTCGGGGAGATCGGCGGTCACTTCGGCGCCAACCTGGGCACGTGCGAGCTGGCGGTCGCGCTGCACTCGCTCCTTGACTCGCCCCGCGACAAGGTGATCTGGGACGTGGGGCACCAGGCCTATCCGCACAAGATCCTCACCGGTCGTCGCGATCGTCTCGCGACGATCCGCAGCTACGGCGGGCTCGCGCCGTTCTGCTCGATCTCCGAGTCCGAGCACGACATCATCGGCGCCGGACACGCGTCCACCGCGATCGGCTATGCGGTCGGTATCAAGGAGGCGATGCGCCAGGGCCATGGGGAGGACGGTCACGTGGTCGCCGTGGTGGGGGACGGCGCGATGACCGGCGGCGTCGCGTTCGAGGCCGTCCACCAGGCCGGCGGCGCCGGCACCCCGATCGTGGTCGTCCTCAACGACAACGGGATGTCGATCGCGCCCAACGTCGGCGCGCTGAGCCGTTACTTCAACCGGGTGCGGCTCAATCCGAAGCTCTGGCACGCCCGGGAGGGGGTCGAGGGGGGCCTGACCAAGCTCCCCGTCGGGATCGGCAACGCGTTCGAGCGCCTGGGCCCGCACTTCAAGGAGTCGATCAAGGCCTTCTGGGCCCCAGGCCTGTGGTGGGAGGAGCTGGACTTCGCCTACATGGGGGTCATCGACGGGCACGACATACGCGCCCTGCGCCGCGCCCTGCGCGAGGCGCTGGCCGCGGAGCGCCCCGTCGTGGTCCACTGCGCGACCGTCAAGGGCAAGGGCTTCGCCCCCGCGGAGGAGGGCGGCCTGGAGGGGATGGAGAGGTGGCACGCGGCGAAGCCGAAGTCGATCGCCAACGGTGCGCCGTGCGACGCGCCGGCCGCTCCTGCCAGCGGGCGCAGCCCGGCCGCCAAGCCGGCGCCGCCGGCCTACACGCAGGTGTTCGGCGAGGCGCTGGTCGCCGAGGCACGGAGTGACGAGCGCGTCATCGGGATCACCGCGGCGATGAACTCCGGAACCGGGCTCAACCTCCTCCAGCGCGAGCTTCCAGACCGCTACTTCGACGTCGGGATCGCCGAGCAGCAGGCGATCCTGTTCGCCTGCGGCCTCGCGCTCCAGGGCTGCAAGCCGGTGGCGGCGATCTACTCGACCTTCCTGCAGCGCGCCTACGACCAGATCGTCCACGACGTCTGCCTGCAGAAGCTGAACGTCGTGCTGGCGATGGATCGCGCCGGCCTGGTCGGCGACGATGGGCCCACCCACCACGGGGCGTTCGACATCTCCTATCTGCGCTGCCTGCCCAACATCGTGCTGATGGCGCCGCGCGACGAGGCGATGCTGGTCCACATGCTGCGCACGGCGCTGGCCTACGACGACGGTCCTGTCGCGCTGCGCTACCCGCGCGGCGGGGGAGTCGGGGTGCCGCTGCCGGCTCGGGCCGAGGCGATCGAGATCGGCACCGGCGAGATCCTGCGGGAGGGCGGCGGCACCGCGCGGGTCGCGCTGCTCGGCTACGGAACCGGGGTGGGGAAGGCGCTCGACGCCGCCGACCTGCTCGCCGCGCACGGGATCCAGGCGACGGTCGCGGACGCGCGCTTCGCCAAGCCGATCGACGCCGGCCTGGTGGCACAGCTCGCGTCCGAGCACGAGCTGCTCGTGACGATCGAGGAGGGCGTGCTCGCCGGTGGCTTCGGGTCCGCCGTCTGGGAGACGCTGTCGGACTCCGGCACGGTGGTCGGGGCGACCCGGATCATGCGCGTCGGGCTGCCCGATCGCTACGTGACCCATGGAGCCCCGGCAGCACTGCACCAGGAGGTCGGGTTCACCGGCGAGCGGATCGCCGAGCGGGTCCTGGC
Source organism: Actinomycetes bacterium (assembly GCA_021846845.1). Lineage (GTDB taxonomy): Bacteria > Actinomycetota > Thermoleophilia > Solirubrobacterales > Solirubrobacteraceae > Palsa-465. The sequence continues at coordinate 25,309 of JAJZWB010000029.1, forward strand.
CGCCGTATCCGAGCGCAGCGGCGTCGCCTGAGCGCAGAGCAACAGCATCGCCGGGGTTCGGCGGCCGATCCCGTACCGTTCCGCGGATGAAGCGGGTCAGGCTCGACCAGCTGCTCGCCGAGCGTGGCGCGTTCCCGTCGAGGACGCGGGCCGCCGCATCGGTGCTCGCCGGCGAGGTGCTTGTCGGACCGCAGCGCGCGCGCGCCGCCAAGCCTGGGCAGCTCGTCGCGGAGGACGTGCAGCTGGAGCTGGAAGCCGCGCCGGCGTTCGCGTCACGTGGCGGCATCAAGCTCTCCAACGCGCTGGACGCGCTCGGCCTCGAGGTCGCAGGCCGGCTGGCGCTCGATGTCGGCGCGTCGACCGGCGGGTTCACGGACTGCCTGCTGCAGCGCGACGCGGCGCACGTGGTCGCACTGGATGTGGCCTACGGCCAGCTGGACTGGTCGCTGCGGACCGATCCGCGGGTCACCGTCATCGAGCGCTGCAACGCGCGCTCGCTGGGCGCGGGAACGCTCCCGTACGCCCCCGATCTGATCGTGATCGACGTCTCGTTCATCTCCCTGACCAAGGTCCTGGGAGCGGTGCTGAGCTGCGCCGCCGAGCGGTTCGACTGCCTGGCGCTGATCAAGCCTCAGTTCGAGGTCGGGCGCGCGGCGGTCGGGAAGGGCGGGGTGGTCCGCGATCCGCATCTGCGGCGCGGCGCCCTGGTGTCGGTCGGACAGGCGGCCACCGCGCTCGGCGCCGCCGTGCTGGGGTACGTCAGCTCGGGGCTTCCGGGCCCCAAGGGCAACCTTGAGAGCTTCATCGCGCTCGCGGAGCGCGATCGGGGAGGGGTGCCCGATCTGGATGCGGCTGCGCGGGAGGCCGAGCCGTGAGGCGGATCAGGACCGCGACGGTGCTCACCCACCGGCGGCCGTCGGACACCGAGCCGGCCGTCACGATGCTGACCGAGCTCGCCCGGGAGGCGGGGGTGACGCTGCGCTTCGACCCCGAGGAGACGGCCAAGCACGAGCTGCCGAGCGACCCGCTGGTCGTACGCGACGCGGAGCTGGACACGCGCGCCGACATCTGCTTCGCGCTCGGGGGCGACGGCACGATCCTCACGGCGCTGCGCCTCTACGCCGGCACCGGCGTGCCGGTGTTCGCGATCAACTTCGGCGAGATGGGATTCCTGGCGACGGTCGATCGCGACGAGGCATGGGCCGGCACGCTGCGCGCGCTCGCGGGGGACTTCGAGGTCCTCTCGCTCCCCGGGATCGAGCTGCGCGTGGAGGGGTTCCGGGCGCTGGCGTTCAACGACGTCTCGATCCACCGCCGGCAGGGGCTTAGGGTCGCCGACCTGGCGTACGCGGTGGCCGACGACGAGGTCGGCCGCGTGCGCTGCGACGGTCTCGTGATCTCCACGCCGGCCGGGTCGACCGGCTACAACCTGGCCAACGGCGGTCCGGTCATGGCCTGGGGCGTGCACGGCTACGTCGTGTCGTTCATCTCGCCCCACTCGCTGACGGCGCGAACCCTGGTGGTCGCGCCGGGAGACCGCCTTGCGGTCGAGAACCGGTCCAGGGAGGAGCCGGTCGACGTCATCGTCGACGGGCGCCCCGTCTGCGACCTCGCGGCCGGAGATCGCGTCGAGACACGGTTCGTGATGGACCAGGGCGCGCTCGCGCAGGTGCCGGGAACGACCTTCTACCACCGGCTTCGCCAGAAGTTCGGCCGTCTGGCGACGCCGTTCTAGCCGTCCCTCAATCCCCGGTCGCCGCCAGGAGCGAACCGAGCTGCGTCCTCGAGTCGACGTCGAGCTTCTGGAACACGTGTCGAAGATGGAACTCGACGGACTTGGCTGGCGGCGAGGAGTGGGCTGTGCGATACCGCACACCCGGAGCGCCATCCCGACGAGGCGGGCCACCCCGATCGCGTCGCAGCGCTCCAGCTCGTCATGCGCGAAGCCCATCGCCAGGCGACGGTCACCCAGCGCCAGCGCTGCCTCGACCGCCACGACCCGCCACGGGACGGGGCGGCTCGAGACGCCCTGACGCTCGAGCTGCGCAGCGCAGCAACGCAGATCCCGGAGCGCGCCCTTCGGATCGTGGACGGCCAACCTCAGCCGCGCGCCGCAGCTAGGAGGCCGCGATCTCCGGGGAACCGCGTGGACGGCCTGCGGCTCAGCGGTCGCCTGTCTGGCCGCGTACGACTCGACCGGCAGCGCCGAGAGCGGCAGCCCCCCACGCCGGGCACGCCCGAGTTCATGCTCCAGGGGCTCGGCTACAGGTAGCCGCGAAGGGGTCCCGCGCGGCCGCGCGCGCCGGCTTCCGTCCTGCGGTCCTGGTAGACCCAGACCATGCTGTACGAGCTGCGCGTCGAGAACCTGCTGCTGATGGAGCGGGCCCAGCTGCGGCTGGCCCCGGGGCTGAACATGCTGACCGGTGAGACGGGAGCCGGGAAGACGCTGCTGGCCCATGCGCTCGACCTGCTGCTCGGCGGCCGGGCGCGGCGCGGGATCGTGCGAGCCGGCGCCCAGGAGGCGTACGTCGAGGGCGTGTTCGCGCTCCCTTCGAAGCTGGCCGGCGACGAGCGGCTGCCATCCGGAGCCGAAGAGATCGTCCTCGCGCGGCGCGTTTGGCCGGACGGCCGCACGCGCGCGTACGTGTGCGGGCGGGCGGCGACGCTGGCCGACCTGCAGGAGCTGGGCGGCCTGCTGCTCTCGTTCTACGGCCAGCACGAGCACCGGCGCCTGATGCTCGCGACAGCTCAGCTGGAGCTTCTCGATGCCTTCTGCGGCCAGGAGCAGACGCGGCTGCGCACGGCGATGCTGAAGCTGCACGAGCGGGTCCGGTCGCTAGAGACCGACTCGGCGCGGCTTCGCGAGCTGGCGGGCGCGCGCGAGCGCGAGCTCGACCTGCTCACGTTCGAGCTCCAGGAGATCGAATCGGCCGCCCCGGCCGAGTCGGAGCGGGAGTCGCTCGGCGCCGAGCGCGACCGCCTGCGCCACCGCGAGGCGCTCGCGCAGGCTGCCGCCTCGGCGCTTGGGAGCCTGACGGGGGTGCTTGACGGGGGCGCGCCCGGCGACGGACCCGGCGCTCGCGCGGGCGCGGGTGAGCTGCTGGCGGCGGCGGCGACGGAGCTGGCGCACGCCGGGGAGCTTGACCCTCGCCTCGGCGAGCTGGCCCAGCGGCTCGTGGCGCTTCGCTACGAGGCCGAGGATGTCGCCGGCGAGCTGCGCGGGCAGCTGCACGAGCTGGAGGCCGAGGACGAGCTCGGCGTGGCAGCGCGACTGGAGCTCGTGGAGGAGCGCCTGGCCCTGCTGGCGCGGCTCGAGCGCAAGCACGGCGGCACGATCACGGCCGTGCTCGAGCATGCGCGGCGTTGTCGCGAGCGACGCGCCGAGCTCCAGGACGCCGACGGCGCCCTCGCCGACGTGGACGCGCGGCTGGCCGAGGCGCGGGCGGAGCGCGCGCGGGTTGCCCGCGAGCTGAGCGCGGCGCGGCGGGCCGCCGCGCCGGTGCTGTCGGCCGCGGTGCGCGACCGGCTCGCAGAGCTGGCGATGGAGGGTGCTCGGTTCGAGATCGGGTTGACCGACCGCAGCGACGGGTGCGGCCCGCGGGGCGCGGACTCGGTCGAGATGCAGATCGCCCCCAACGCAGGTGGAACGCTCGGCCCGCTGCGTGAGGTGGCCTCCGGCGGGGAGCTGTCACGCGTGATGCTGGCGCTGCTGAGCGTCGCCCACGCTCCCCCGGAGCCGGCGGAGCCGAGCCTAGGCGCGGGCGTCGCGGAGTCCGGCCTGCTCGTGTTCGACGAGATCGACGCCGGGATCGGCGGCCACACGGCGCGCGCCGTCGGGGAGCAGCTGCGGCGGCTGGCCAGCGGCCGTCAGATCCTGTGCATCACGCATCTTCCGCAGGTTGCGGCGCTCGCCGATCGCCACTTCACGATCGTCAAGGACGCGGCGGCGACGCCAGCGACGACGACCGTGAGCGCGCTGGAGGGCGACGGGGTCGTCGCCGAGCTGGTGAGGATGCTCGGCGGGGAGGCGGGCGACCGAGCGGCCAGCGACCACGCCAGGGAGCTTCTGCGTGCGGCGTGAGCGCCGGACATCCGTGCGAGCGGGCCGCAGCGGCTTTCGCTCGCATCGAGCGGGACCGGTGGCGGGAGGACGCCGGGGCCGCCGTTAGACTCGAACGAGGTCGATGTCACAGAGCGAGACTAGGTTCATCTTCATCACCGGAGGCGTGGTCTCCTCGCTGGGCAAGGGCATCGCCGCCGCTTCGATCGGCCGGCTGCTCGTGGCGCGCGGGCTCTCCGTGCAGCTTCAGAAGTTCGACCCGTACATCAACGTCGATCCCGGCACGATGTCGCCCTACCAGCACGGCGAGGTGTTCGTCACCGAGGACGGCGCCGAGACCGACCTTGATCTAGGCCACTACGAGCGCTTCACCGACTCCAACACCAGCCGGGCGTCGAACGTCACCGCCGGCGGCATCTACAACACCGTGATCCGTCGCGAGCGGCGGGGGGACTACCTCGGGGCCACCGTTCAGGTGGTGCCCCACATCACCAACGAGATCAAGCAGAGGATCCGGCTGATGGCCGACTCCTCGGACGTCGACTTCGTGATCACCGAGATCGGCGGCACGGTGGGCGACATCGAGTCGCTGCCGTTCCTGGAGGCGATCCGTCAGTTCCCGGTCGAGGCCGGGCGCCGCCGGTGCATGTTCATCCACCTGACCCTCGTGCCCTACATCGGCCACGCCGGCGAGCTGAAGACCAAGCCGACGCAGCACTCCGTCAACGAGCTGCGCCGGATCGGGATCGCGCCGGACATGGTCGTGTGCCGTTCGGAGGCCCCGCTCTCGGACGAGATCCGCGCCAAGATCGCGCTGTTCGCCAGCCTCCCCGTGGAGGCGATCGTGTCCGCCTACGACGTCGACGACGTCTACCGGATCCCGCTCGTGTTCCACGGCCAGGGCGTGGACGATTTCATCCTCCGCGAGCACTTCGGGCTCGACGCGCCGGCGCCCGAGCTCAGCGGCTGGGAGGCGATCACGCGCCGCGCGGCGGCAGCCGGTCGCCGCGCACGGATCGCCCTCGTGGGCAAGTACGTCCAGCTCGAGGACGCCTATCTCTCCGTCGCCGAGGCGCTGCGTCACGCCGGGGTGCACCACGACGCCGTCGTGGAGATCGACTGGGTCGACTCCGAGACCGTCCACGAGGCCGATGTCCGCGCCCGGCTGCTCACGGCCGATGGGATCCTGATCCCGGGCGGCTTCGGGGGCCGCGGGTGGGAGGGCAAGATCGCGGCCGCGAGGCTCGCGCGGACCGAGCGGATCCCTTATCTGGGCATCTGCCTCGGGATGCAGGTCGCGGTCAGCGAGTTCGCGCGCAACGTCGCCGGGATGGAGGGCGCCAACTCGACGGAGATGGATCTCGAGACCCCTTTCCCGGTGATCGACCTGCTGCCGGAGCAGAAGGAGATCGCCGACATGGGCGGGACCATGCGGCTGGGCGCCGACCCGGTGAAGCTCCACGACGGCTCGCGGATCCGCGAGCTGTACGGCGAGCCTGTCGTGTACGAGCGTCACCGGCACCGCTACGAGGTCAACAACCACCTGCGCAGGAAGCTGGAGGCAGCCGGCCTGGTGTGCTCGGGGACCTCGCCGGATGAGCGGCTGGTCGAGGCGATCGAGCTGGCCCGCGACGTGCATCCGTTCTACGTCGCCTCCCAGTACCACCCTGAGTTCAAGTCCCGTCCCGAGCGCCCGGCGCCGCTGTTCCGGGGGTTCGTCGGCGCCGCGCTGGCGCGTGCGGAGCGTGACCAGCGGGACGATCTCGCGGAGCGCGAGCGGGTGGAGACGGAGATCGCCGTCTCGGCAGCGCGTGAGTCAGTGTGAACCGCGCAACCGCCGGCGAGCGAGCGCGGCTGCACGACACGTTCGCCGCTCTGTGCGCCATCGAGAGCCCGTCCGGCCGTGAGCGCCGCTGCGCGGACTGGGTGAGCGACTACCTTCGCGGACTCGGGCTCGAGGTGACGGAGGACGGCAGCGGCGCCGCCGTCGGATCCGATGCTGGCAACCTGATCGCGCGGATCGAAGGGCGCAGCGATCGGAGCGTGCTGCTGTGCGCGCATCTGGATACCGTGCCGCTCGCGGCGCCGGTGGTTCCGGAGCTCGTCGACGGGGTGTGGCGCAACGCAAACCCGGGGATCCTGGGTGCGGACAACAAAAGCGCGGTCGCGGCCATCCTGGAGCTCGCTCGGCGCCTGTCGGCGGCGTCGGCGCCGCCTCCGATCGGGGTCGAGCTGCTGTTCACCGTCTGCGAGGAGGTATCGCTGCGCGGCTCGCGTGCGTTCGACGTGGCCCAGCTTCGCAGCGCGTTCGGGTTCGTCTTCGACCACGCCACGCCGGTTGGCGGGATCGTCGTCGCGTCACCCACTCACTATCGAATCGACGCTCGACTGCACGGCCGGGCCGCCCACGCGGGCGTGCGGCCCGAGGAGGGCCGCAGCGCGATCTCGGCCGCGGCGCGCGCCATCGCCGCGATGCGGCTGGGGCGCCTGGACGATGAGACGACCGCCAATGTCGGCACGATCGAGGGTGGCAGCGCGATCAACGTCGTGCCGGAGCGGTGCCGCATCTTGGCCGAGGCCAGAAGCCTGGACTCCGAGCGGGCGTCGGAAGTCGCGACCGAGATGGTCGACCTGCTCCAGGACGCCGCCGACTCGGGCGAGTGCGACCTTGACCTGGACCTGGAGCGCATGTTCGCCGGCTACCGCGTGGCACCGCGTGAGCCGCAGCTCGCCGTGGCTGAGCGGGCGCTGGCCGCTCTTGGCTTCCGCCCGAGCCGGATCGAGTCCGGAGGAGCCTCGGACGCGAACTCGTTCGTCGCGGCCGGCTTCCCCTGCATCTGCCTCGCCGATGGTGTGCAGGCAAACCACGAGCCGACGGAGCGGATCGCGGCCCAGACCCTGGAGGACGTGTTCGATGTCGCCCTCGCCGTCGTCGCCGAGGCGGCTGTCGAGCTCGGCTAGAGCTGATCGCGGACGGGAGGCTGCGAACCGATGAGCGCTCGATTCGAGCTGATCGACTCAGAGGTGCGGTGGCGCGGGCGGATCATCAGCGCCGGTGTGGAGCGCTTCAGATACGTCGACGGCGAGAGCGTCAAGCGAGACAAGGTCTGGCACCCCGGTGCCGTCGGAGTGATCGCGACCGACGAGCACGCCGTATGGCTCACGCGGCAGCCACGCGAGGCCGCGCGGCTGACCGACTCGCTGGAGATCCCGGCCGGGAAGCTCGACGTCGAGGGGGAGAGCCCGCTCGAATGCGCCAGGCGCGAGCTGGCGGAGGAGGTCGGTCTGCGCGCCGAGGTCTGGGACCCGGTGCTTGACTTCCACACAAGCCTAGGATTCTGCGACGAGCGGATCTGGCTGTTTCACGCCACCGGTCTCTCGCCGGCCCCGGGGGGCGCGATGCCGGACCACGACGAGCGGATCGAGACAGTCCGCTGGCCCTTGGATCGCATCGACTCGGCGATCGGCGAGTCGACCGACTCCAAGACCCTGATCGCCCTGCTCTGGTTGCTCACCGGGCGGCAGGGTGTGCGGCGCTAGGCGCCGTCCGCCCGGCGCCGTCACCGCAGCCGGATCATTCCGCGCCACGTGGACCGGTGCGGGCGGGTTCCGACGGTGACTCTCAACAGATAGGTGCCGCTGCGAATCCGATGCTCGCCCTGCAGCACGATCGTCGCCACGCCGGAGCGAGACAGCCGGGCGCTCCCGCGCGCGAGGATCAGGTTCCGGCGAGCGAGGGTGAGCGAAGCTTCGCCGTGTGCCGCAGGCTTCCATGTTCCGTCGGCGGGCACCAGTCGGCACACGATCTTGCCACTCGGCGCCTCTCGACAGGTCGGGACCTCGATCGGCCCTCGTGGCCCACTGGCGCCGCGACGGCCTCTGGCGCCGCTGGGTCCCGTGGCACCGCGGGGACCTGCCGCCCCCCGCGGTCCGGTCGCTCCTGGAGGTCCGGTCGCTCCCTGCGGACCGGTCGGCCCTGCCGGACCGGCGGCTCCCTGCGCCGCAGAGGCGCCGGCCGGTCCCGCTGGGCCCTGCGGTCCGGCGGGGCCCTGCGGTCCCGCCGGACCGGCGGGCAGTTGGGCGACCACCTCCAGACAGGCCTGGCAGCCCACCCGGTCGCCGAGGGCGCCGGTGACGAACACGTCATAGAACCCTGGGGCGGTCGAGGCGCCGATCGTGATCGGGACGTCCATCCGCTGATTGCTCAAGTCCGTGGGGGTGCCCACGCCGATCCCGGACCCGGTGACCGCCACGCTCGCGCCCTTGAGTCCCGTGCCGAAGATCGTCAGGTCCTGGCTGGACCCTGCCGGCGCGATCTGCGCCGGAGAGACGGCCGTGATCGTCAGCCCGGCGGACGCGCACGCGGGTCCGAACTCCCAGAGGGCGGGATCCGCGTCGAGGGCGAGGGTGTAGCCGTTGAAGGCCCACTGGTTCACCGAGCCGACCGGGACCGTCACCGAGAACTGGGTCACACCAGGGAAGAACAGGGTCGGCTGTCCGCGATCGGCAGGGTTGGGGAGAAACCTATTGTCGACTCCGACCAGGATCTGGACGATGTTCTGCTCCTGACTCGTCGTCTGGAGCCCGAAGGTCATCGTGCCCGCTGCGGGGTTGTAGCTGACGCAGGCGATCGACGGCGTGATCGCGTAGGTCGTCGCCGACGCGCCGGCGGCTGTGAACGCCAGCGTGGACGCGAACGCGAGCACCGCTGCGAACGCCCGCAAGGCCCTGATGCACATCCTGATCTCGATCCCCTCGACGGTTTTTGCGCACCTACGCTGCCGCCGCTCCGCGATCCAGCGGCCCGAGCCGCAGCGAGACGCATTATGGTGCAACCGCGGCCGCCGGACATCGGGCAAACGCCCGTCTCAGGAACGGTCAGAAGGGCCTCGTGAGCGTCGTGGCGCGCGTGCCGCCGCACATCGGGCAAACGCCCATCTCATGAACGCCCTCCTGGGCCCAGGGGGCCGGTCCTCAGACGCTCGGCCCGTCCGAGCATCGTCGTCCGGCGCCACGCGCGCGAGCAGAT
>JAJZWB010000158.1 GCA_021846845.1 Actinomycetes bacterium
GTTCGACTCGGTGGACGCGCCGTAGGTGCCGTCCACCGAGGTGGGGTAGCCGATCAGGGTGAGGAAGCCCTGCAGCACGCGCACGTCGTGCCCGCTCATTCCCGGCCTGAGCACGCGCTCGCCGAGATGCTGGGAGCCGCCGTCCTGGACGACGGGGGCGGTGATCGGATCGGTGAAGCTCGTCGGGTCGGCTGGATTGGCCGCGCCGGGAGCGCCGGTCGCTCCGGCCGCGCCGGTCGTCCCAGCCGCGCCGGGAACGCCGGTCGTGCCGGGAGCGCCAGCCGCGCCGGCCGTGCCGGGAGGGGCGGCCACGCCCTTCGGCTTGCGGCTGCTCTCGGAGGCGGAGTTCGCGAAGCCGGTACCGCCGCTGCCGGCGATCGCGTTGCGCGCACCGACCCCGGTGGCGAGCACGAGCTTGAGCTCGGTGAAGAACGCACGGCTTGCGAGTCCGTTCGCGCGCAGGTGGAAGCGGCGCTCGAAGGCGCTCACGCTGCGCTGCGTGAGCGGACCGAAGGCTCCGTCCGCCGGGGTCCTGAACCCGACGCGCGTGAGATCGAGCTGAAGCGCGCGAACGTCGGGACCGCTCATCCCGCGGCGGAGCAGGCGATCGCCTAGCTGCGGGCGACGAGAGGCGTGGGAGCGGCGCGCGGCCTGATGGCGACGCGAGGCCGCGAAAGCGGCCGGAGCCTGCAGCGCCGACGCTGCCAGCATCGCGACGAGCGCAAGGACACCGGCGAGCCGGGCTGCGGCACGTCCGCGAGATATTGGCAACAAACCGACCCCTTCTCTTTCGTGACGCCTTCGGGGTTAGCTGACGGGCTCGCGCTGAAAGAGTCGCGCTACGCCGGTGCTCCGGCGATTCGCCCCAGGACACGGATGTCCAGCGGGTTCCCCGATCGCCTCGTTCATGCGCGAGGCGATTCGGCTGGGTTCTTTGTTAGCGCGGCACCCTACAGGATCTGCAAGATGGCTGTCACCCCGGCCGCGGGCCTCCGCGCTCCCTCAGCCGGCGGGCCCGCGATCCGGTCTCGGCCAGCGGCGCCCCTCAGCCGGCGGGCCCCGCCTCGTGTACTAGCCTTGGCCGCCGTGGCCGATTTCACACCGGACGAGCTGGCCCACCTGATCGCGAGCGGCGGCGTGCAGCTGATCGACGTCCGCGAGCGCGACGAGCACGAAGCAGGGCGGATCGCGGGCGGAAGGCTGATCGAGCTGGGTCTGCTCGGCAGCCAGGCGAGGACGATCGAGCGTGGAGCACCGATCGTCTTCTACTGCCGCAGCGGGGCACGCTCCGCGATGGCCGCCGACGCCTTCGCGCAGGCTGGCTTCGAGGCCCACAACCTTGCCGGCGGCCTGCTGGCATGGGAGGCCGCCGGGCTGCCTCTGGAGCCCGACGACGGCTACGTGGCCTGAGCCGCCGGCCTCCGACCGGCAGCCGGGCGATCAGCCGGTGACGGGCGCGTAGAGGCCGGGCGCGCAGAGGCCCGGCCGGCTGGACGTGCGGAGGCGGCGCGCGGATCCTCAAGGGCGCGCTTTCGACCGGCCTCCGGGGGGCGCGCCGCGGCGGGCCCGCCACCGAGCGCACGACCCGGGCGGCAAAGACCGGATGAGCCGAGGCCCAGGGCTCCCGGGGACACCGCCGCCGGCCGTTCTCACATAGCCCGCTCGCCATGGGCGAGGGACGCGGCAAGGCCGGCGACGGGCCGGCCCAGCCGCGATTGCCTGCTACAGCTTCTGGACGTTGATGGCCTTGGGCCCCTTCGGGCCGCTCTCCTCCTCGTAGGACACCTTCGCCCCCTCGGCGAGCGAGCGGTATCCGTCGGCGAGGATGCTGGAATGGTGGACGAACAGGTCCCGGCTGCCCTCGTCGGGCGTGATGAAGCCGAAGCCCTTCTCATCGCTGAACCACTTGACTGTGCCGGTAGGCATGGGGAGTCATCCTCCGCGTCTGAAGTGCTGCCACCGCGGAGGTGTCTCTGTGTCCCCTGGGGCCTGCACCTGCTCTTCGCCGACCATCGATCGGCCTTGTCGCGCGGGAAGGTAGCACGGCGAACGGCGATTTCGGCGCCGCGAAATCGCAATTTCGCTCGACGGGCGCCGAGGAGGGCGCTCAAGGGCGCCTCCCCCCGCCCGCAGCGAGCGGACGGGCCGTCCGCGAACCGCTCCGACGGCGGCGAGCGCGTCGGGACGGTCATCATCATGGTGATGGACGGCACGCTCCATATCCGCCCCGGCGTCGAGATTCCGCTCAGCGAGATCACCGTGCGCGCCTCGCGCTCCTCGGGACCGGGCGGCCAGCACGCGAACGTGACCGCCAGCAGGATCGAGGCGAGCTTCGAGGTGGCCGCCTCAGGCGCGCTGAGCGACGTGCAGAAGCGCCGCATCGAAGGGCGCCTCGGCGGGCGCGTCGTCGCCGTCAGCCAGGACGAGCGCTCCCAGGCGCGCAATCGCGAGCTCGCGCTGCACCGGCTCGCGCAGAGACTCGCCGACGCCCTCGCACCCCCCCGGCCGCGGCGGGCGACCGAGCCGACGCGGGCCTCCGTCGCGCGTCGGCTCGAGGACAAGCGCCGCCGCTCGGAGCTCAAGCGCGACCGTAGCCGCCCTGACGGTGCGGCATGAACAGATCCGCGAGGCATCGGCAATCGTGGGGCCGGCACGGCGACGGGGCGGCAACGGCGAGCCGCTGATGCGCTGGTACGTCGACGCGATGAACGTGATCGGGACGCGCCCCGACGGCTGGTGGCACGACCGTGACGCCGCCATGCACCGGCTGGTTGACCTGATCGAGCGATGGGCGGCCGCGGAGGGAGAGGATGTCGTCGTGGTCTTCGAGCGCCGTCCCTCGCCCCCCATCCGCTCGACCGTGATCGAGGTTGCGCACGCGCGCCGCCCGCGCCCCAACGCCGCCGACGACGAGATCGTGCGGCGGCTGCGAGCCGAGCAGTCGCCGGCGCAGGTCCGGGTCGTGACCTCCGACCGCTGGCTGGCGGAACAGGCCGGCCTGCTCGGCGCGGTGGTCCAGGGCTCCGAGTCGTTCCGGGCGATGATCGAGGCCGGCTGACCCGCTTGCCACAATCTCGACGATGGCCGAACAGCCGATGCGCGGATCCAACCAGCAGCGAGGGCGTGCTCAACCTCCCGCGCCGGGAACACACGGCTGGCGCGTGACCCCCGCTCCCGACGGCCGCGGCGCGAACAAGCCCGCGACTCCCGCGAGGCCGCCGCGCTCACGCTGGTGGATCGTGGCCGTGGTGGTCACCCTGCTGGCGATCAACCTCTGGGTGTCCTCACAGGCCCTGAAGCCCAACGCCCCGATCCGGATCCCCTACTACCCGACGTTCATCGACCAGGTCAACGCGCACAACGTCAAGACCGTCGACACGACCGTCAACTCGGTGACCGGCACGCTCGCCACACCGATCCGCTACCCGCCCGGCGACACGACGTCGCCGGCCTCGACCAACTTCTCGACCCAGATCCCGTCGTTCGCCAACGGCAACCAGCTCGCCAGCCTGCTCGAGAAGCAGGGCGTGACGATCAACGCCCGCGCGCCGAGCTCGGGGCCGTCGGTGCTCGAGAGCCTGATCTTCGGCTTCGGCCCGACGCTGCTGCTGGTCGGCCTGTTCGTGATCGTCGCCCGGCGGATGGCTACCGGCGGCGGCGGCGGCGCGGGCGGGCTGATGTCGTTCGGCCGCAGCCGTGCCCGTCGCGTCGAGGCCAACGACCAGCACGCCACGTTCGCCGATGTCGCCGGGATCGACGAGGCCAAGGAGGAGCTGACCGAGATCGTCGACTTCCTGAGAGGCCCCGAGAAGTACCTCAAGCTCGGCGCCAGGATCCCGCGCGGCGTGCTGCTCTCCGGCCAGCCCGGAACGGGCAAGACGCTGCTGGCGCGGGCGGTCGCCGGCGAGGCCGGCGTGCCGTTCTTCCAGATGTCGGCGTCCGAGTTCGTCGAGATGATCGTGGGCGTCGGCGCCAGCCGCGTGCGTGACCTGTTCCACCAGGCAAAGGAGGCCGCGCCGGCGATCATCTTCATCGACGAGCTGGATGCGATCGGCCGAAGCCGAGCCGCGGGCGGGCCGAACCTCTCCGGCGGTCACGACGAGCGCGAGCAGACGCTGAACCAGATCCTGACGGAGATGGACGGGTTCGACCCGCGCACCAGCGTGATCGTGCTCGGCGCCACCAACCGCCCGGAGATCCTCGATCAGGCCCTGCTGCGTCCCGGCCGCTTCGACCGGCGCGTGGTCGTCGCCCCGCCGGACCGCGCCGGGCGCGAGGCGATCCTCCGCGTGCACACCCGCTCTGTGCCGCTTGCGCCGGAGGTCGACCTCGGCGCGATCGCCGCCTCCACGCCGGGGATGGTCGGCGCCGACCTCGCCAACCTCGTCAACGAAGCGGCCCTGATGGCGGCCAAGCGCGGTCACGCGCAGGTGCATCGACAGGATCTGAGCGACGCTCTGGAGCGGATCGTCCTCGGCGCGGCCCGCAAGGTGATGATCTCCGAGGCGGATCGGCGGCGCACCGCCTATCACGAGGCCGGTCACGCGATCATGGGGATGCTCACCCCCGGGGCCGACCCCGTCCGCAAGGTGTCGATCATCCCGCGCGGGCAGGCGCTCGGCGTGACGTTCTCGGCACCCGACGCAGATCGATTCAATTTCGACCAGCGCCACCTGCTGGCGCAGATCAAGGTGATGCTCGGCGGCCGCGTGGCGGAGGAGGTCGTCTTCGGGGACCTGACCACGGGCGCGGAGTCGGACATCCAGCAGCTGACGCGGATCGCCCGCCACATGGTCGGGAGATGGGGCATGAGCCCCGCGATCGGCCCCGTCGCGGTGCTGCCGGCGGACGGGCAGGGTCCTCTGCTGCCGGGCGTCAGCGAGACCTCTGAGGAGACCCAGCGGCTGGTCGACGCCGAGGTGCGCCGGATCGTCGAGACCGCGCACGAGGAGGCGACCAGAGAGCTGGCCGAGCACAGGGAGAACCTCGACTCCCTGGTCGCCGCGCTGCTTCAGAACGAGACGCTCGACCAGGAGGAGGCCTATGCGGCGGCCGGCCTGGCGCAGGGCGCCGCCGCCGGAGCGCAAACCGCGCTGCAGGCGGGAGAGGCGCAGGAGGCGGAGCCTCCCGCGGTCTCGTAGCGGCCCGTCGCCGGGAGCGCCACCCTGACTACAGAGCGCGCCGGCCGGCGAACCCGGCGTCCGGCTCGTGCCAGAAGCCGAGCTCGTCCTCCCCAGTCCCGTCTACAGAGCGCGCCGGCCGGCGAACCCGGCGTCCGGCTCGTGCCAGAAGCCGATCTCGTCCTCCTGGTCCACCAGCCAGCAGAGGTAGACCTCATCCCCATCCCTCATCGACGGGAAGTCGACCAGCCCGCGGTCAAGGTCGCGCAGGACGATGTCGGCCGCCTGCAGCTCGGCTACGGAACGGCTGATCTCCACCAGGCCGCGCGCGACCGCCCGCCCCGGGTAGCCGCCGCCGGCGCTCCCGTCAAGCGACGCGATGGCGTCCTGCCCGGCCGAGCCCAGCGCGGCCAGCCGCGCCCTGGCGTCCCTGATCCGGTGGACGCGGTCGACCACCCAGGCCATCGAGGCACGCGCCTGCTCAAGCGTGTAGTGACGCTCGTGTCGAAGCGGCCGCGGATCCCGCTCGAGGCTCAACGCCGAGTCAGTCCCCGAGATGGGTCATCCGCGCCAGCGCCTCGTGGCACTCGACCACGCGCCGCTTGACCGGATCGTCGTCGGGGCGGTCGTGCACGAGGTCCCAGGTCCGGTCGGCGATGTCACGCGCGTTCTCCGGAGTCGCCATCTCCCAGAGCCGGTCCACGAGGCGCAGCTCGAAGGTCCGGATCTGGTCTGCCGGATCGCCCGGGGGCATTCGCGGCAGCGGCTCGCCGGTCGCCTCACGCCACATGCCGGTCGCCACGAGCAGTCGGTTCCGAAGCTCTATCTGGTCCATCGCAGCTGGCAATCGTAGATCAGGGCCGCAGGCACCGGCGGGAGATCGGCCGCCGACCCGAGCGGATCTCGCCTCAGCTCGGCGACGGCAGCGCCTGGGAGACGTGCAGGAGGTCGGCGAAGAGGTCCCCGTTGACCGCGATCCGCGTGAGCACCTCGCCGGTCTGGAACCGCAGCAGACCAGGCTCGCGGGCGTCCAGACAGGCGCGGACCTCGTCCCAGGTGACCGGCGTCGAGACCGCCGGCCGCTCGCGCGCGCGGACGGAGTAGACCGTCACGGTCGTCTTGTGCGCGTCGTTCTGGCTGTAGTCGACGAGCACCCGACCGGCGCGGGCGCTCCTGGTCATGCGCGCCACGACGAGCTCCGGAAGCCGCTGCTCGAGCAGCTGGGCGATCGCGCGTGCGAACGACTTGGTCTGCTCGTAGGTGACCTCGGGGCGGTTGAGCGGCACGTGGACCTGGATCCCCTTCGCGCCGGACGTCTTGGCGACGCTGTGCAATCCGATGCCCGCAAACAGCCCGCGCAGCAGAAGCGCCACCTCCGCGCACTGGACCAGGCCTGCCCCCTCGCCCGGGTCGAGGTCGAACACGGCGCTCGTCGGCCGCCGCGGCGCCGCGGCCAGCGACAGCGAGGTGTGCAGCTCGACGTCGGCCAGGTTGGCGAGCCAGACGAGTGTCGCGCGGTCCTGCGCGAGCGTGTAGTCGATGCCCCCGATCCTGGCAGTCCGAACCCAGTCGGGCCTGTGCGACGGCGACTGCTTCTCGTAGAAGTGAGGGGCCCGCACACCGTCCGGATAGCGCTTCAGGGTCAGCGCGCGATCCCGCACGTGCGGCAGCAGCGTCGGAGCGACCGTCGCGTAGTAGGCGATCAGTTCGCCCTTCGTGAAGCCCGTCTCCGGGAACAGGACCTTGTCCCAGTTGGAGAGCCGCAGCGCACGACCGTCGGCGACCACGGACAGGCCTCCGTCCGGCAGCCGGCGGACGTCGTCGAACAGCGACTCCGGCGTTGCCGGCGCGGCGCCATCCGGCTCGAACCCGCTCCCGCGGCCCGCGGACCGCTCGCCCACGCGCCGGAGCGGGGGGTCGACCGAGCCGCCGAGGCCGGGCGCAGGATGCCGCACCGCCTCGACCCCCTCCCGCACCGCCTCGACCCC
Source organism: Actinomycetes bacterium (assembly GCA_021846845.1). Taxonomy (GTDB): domain Bacteria; phylum Actinomycetota; class Thermoleophilia; order Solirubrobacterales; family Solirubrobacteraceae; genus Palsa-465. The sequence continues at coordinate 7,109 of JAJZWB010000158.1, forward strand.
CTCCCGCACCGCCTCGACCCCCGGCCCGCGGACTCCGCCGGGCCCCCACTCCCGGAC
>JAJZWB010000159.1 GCA_021846845.1 Actinomycetes bacterium
CGGCGGCGCGGCCCCGACATTGTGGGTGATCACCTCGCGTATCGGCGGCCTGCTCGGCCTCTGGGGCGTGTGGAGGCTCACCAGCCGGCTCTCGGGCGGCGGCTGGCTCGGCCACTTCGCGGGGGCTCTGGCCGCCTTCGGGATCGTGCTCACCGGCCGGGTCGACCAGGCCTGGTACTACTACTTCCTCCACGGCACCTCCGAGTCGATGCTGATCGGCCTGACGGTCTGGGCGGTCGACGGCATGCTTGAGCGTCGCCATCTGCGGGCGTTCCTGCTGCTGGCCGCCGCGGGCCTGATCCGGCCCGAGTTCTGGCCGTTCCTCGGCCTGTACGCGATCTGGCTGTGGTTCCGCGTGCCGCTGTTTCGCAACCGCTGGCTGCGGGCGCTGCTGATCGCTGGGCTGGTGGCGCAGCCGTTCGGCTGGTTCGTGCCGCCGTGGATCACGATCGGGCATCCGTTCCTGGCCGCGACCCATGCGCACCTCTACAACGGCCACCTCGGCACCAACGTCCTTCGCGCCGTGATCGTGCGAGCGATACGCGACCAGCAGCTGCCGGCGCTGATCCTCGCGATCGTGGCGGTCGTGATCGGCTGGGTGCGCGACCGCGACCGCCGGATCCTGGCGATCGGCGCGGGCGCCGTCGCCTGGTGGGTCGTCGTGATCGCCGAGACGCTCGACGGCTACCCGGGGCTGGAGCGGTTCTTCCTCCCGGGCGCGACGCTGATCTGCGTGCTCGGTGGCGTCGGCCTCGCGCAGCTCGCCCAGCTTGCGGGAGCGCTCGTGCGCAGGCTGGTGCCGCGCGTCCGCGTCCCGGCGGCCGGGATCGCCAGCGCGGCGGTCGCGCTCGCGCTCGGCGTCGCCTGCGTGCCGTTCGCGAGCGCCCAGCTGGTCGTCGTGAGAGCCGACCAGCGCGACGCGACGCAGGGAGTCTGGCTGCTGAACGAGCTGACCAAGGCGGTCGCGGCGGTCGGTGGGCACCACGGCGTGCTGCCCTGCTACTCGAGCTTCGCGGCGATCAACCACTCCGCGCAGACGGCGCTGGCCTGGAAGCTCCAGGTCTCGCTGGAGCGGATCGGCACCTCGATGCGCGCTCCGGGCGTGGACTTCATCGGCCCGCAATCGGCCCAGACGGGCGGCCCGGCGGTCGTCGACCCGCGCCTGATCCGCGAGCGACAGCTCGCCGTGGTCGGCCCCTGGCGCGTGGTGCAGCTCACCGACCCGCTGCTGGCGCCCATCTGCGTCGGCCGCTGAGCGCTCGGCCCTCGGACCCGCCAGCAGGCGCCTGACCGGCCGCGCGGTCGGCGAGCTCACGCCGGCCCCCGCATCGGATGCCCAGCGGCCCGGGCGGGACGACGTCCGCCATGGCGACGGGCGGGGCGAAGCCCGCCATGGCGACGGGCGGGACGACGTCCGCCATGGCGACGGCCGCGGCCCTGCGCGTGCCGGCCGGCGCCGTGCCCGCGGCGGCGCGGGCGGGCGCGCGGACGGCGCGGGTGCCTGCGCACCAGGATCCGCGCCCGCACCACGGTGCGGTTGCCGGCCCGGTCGGTCACGGTCACCGTAACCGTGTAGCGGCGCGCGCGCCGGTACACGTGGGCCGCGTCGTTTCGCCTGATCCGCTCCACCGTTCCGTCGCCCCAGTCGACGTAGACGGTCGCGACCCCCGAGGCGGCCGACTGCGGCAGCCCGGCGGGCGGCAGGTCCCGGTAGCTCACCGCGATCCGCTCCGGCAGGCCGACGGCGCCCGGCCCGCGCAGCCTGATGGCTGCCGTCGGCGGCACGGTGTCGACGAACACGGTCGCCTGGCGAGCCGTGGTGCCGACGCCGGCCTGGTTGACGGCCGTCACCACGTACGTGTTGCGCCCATTGACGAGCGGCGCCGGAGGCACCAGCGACAGAGCCGTCGTCTGGCCGACCGGCGTGCCGTCGACGGACACCTCGTACTCGGGCGAGCCCCACAGCTCGCTCGCCGGCGACCAGGCGAGCGCCGGCGTCGCGCTCGTCGAGTACTCGAAGCCGTGCGCGGGCACGAACGACCCCGGCGCCTGGAAGAGCTGCGCGGCGACGATCGCCTCCTGCCCGGGGCCCCCCTGGACCCACGCGACCGCCGCATCGCCCGCGACGTCACCGCCGGCGACCAGCCCCTGCGCCGCGTCCGCGGGACCAAGCGCTGGGGAGGAGACCACCTCCTCCGGGCCGAGGTCGTAGCCGTTGGGCGCATAGCGAAGCCTGATCTCCGCCGGGCCCGCGATGCCGGGCGTCTGCTGCCAGGCGATCATCGTGGAGGTCAGGCCGGCGACCGCGGGCACCGCGTAGGGGGGGCCGGAGTTCGGAATGCTGTCGACCCGGCTCACGCCGCCGAACGCGTCGTTGGTGGCGATCGCGGCGTAGAACAGCTCGTTTCCGGGGATCAGCGCCGAGGTCACGAACCCCCGCCCGTACTCGGTCACCGCCGCCTGCGGATCGCCGGCGCTCGCACCACCGCCGAGCGCCGTCCCGTCGGCCTCCTGGGCGCCCTCGTACTGGGAGCCCAGGAGCCGGTTGTCGACCACGATCGTCTGCTGCGAGCCGCCGCCGGTCAGCGTCTCGGCGAACGCCACCGTCGCGTACGTGTCGTCGCCCCCTGCCGAGATCACGGGATCGGCCGAGGAGACCTCCTGCCAGCCGCCGAGGGAGGCCGGATCGGCCTGCTCGTAGACCACGCTCGGCGTCGTGCCCACGACCCGCCGCGTGTAGATGTGGCCGGCCTCTCCCCAGGCGACGATCCCGACCCCGTCGCCGGCCGCGATCACCGCCGGCCGGCCGGCCCCCAGCCCCGCCGCGTCGGACGGGTTGGCGTCGAGCGGCGCGGACTCCAGCGCCCAGGACCCCTGGTACCAGAACGCGGTCCGCACGTCGCCGCCGCCGGCGCCGCCCGTGTCTGTGAAGGCCAGGTACGCCTTGCCGAAGTTCGACATCGAGATCGCCGGGTTGGCGGCGCCACCGAAGAGGGCGGCCGGCGCGCTCAGCGGCGTGCCTATGGCGGTCGTCTGGGAGACGTACAGCGTGCCGCCGTTGATGAACGCCACCAGCAGCACGCCGCCGTTGCCGGCCGCGACGACCGGCTGGGACGAGGGACCCGGCAGGCCGGTGTCGACCTGCACGGGCGCCTGAAAGTCGCCGCCGGAGAGGATCGAGACGAAGACGTGGGCGGCGCCTCCGACGTCCTTGAGGTACACCAGCCCGCCGGTGCCGTCGCGCGCGATCGAGAGGCCGTCGAGGCTGACGATCGGCGCTCCCGGGCCGTCGATCACGGCGTCCGCCGGCGCCTGGGTCGGGATCCGGGACCGCGCCGCGCGCGCGGCCTGCGCCCAGGCGGCCAGGCTCAGGACGAGCGCGCACGCGGACGCGCACAGGACGACCGGCATCCTGCGCGTTGCCCGGTGCCACGCGATTGATCGAGCATCTGAGGTAACGCCCCTAGAACAGCAGACGCGCGCTGAGGTTGCGCTGCCGGAGCGCGCGCGGGCGGGGGTTTGCAGGCGCGCGGGGCCCGGTGGGACGCGAGGCCGCCCACGCTGCAGCCGCGAGTCCACCCGGCCGTGCGCGCGAGCCGGTGGCAGGCGTCCGCGCGGCCGCGCAGAATGTCTGTGAGTGGTCGTCCTCGGCATCGATCCCGGCACCGCCTCCACCGGATGGGGCGTCGTTCGCGGCGCTGGCTCTCGCCTGCACGCGATCGCCGACGGGGTGATCGAGACCCGCCCCGGGGTCCCGCTCGAACGGCGCCTGGCGGAGATCCACGAGCGGGTCGGCGCGCTGCTGGACGAGTACCGCCCGCAGGCGCTCGCGGTCGAGGAGCTGTACTTCGGCGCGAACGTCCGGACCGCGTTCGCCGTCGGCCAGGCGCGCGGGGTGATCCTGCTCGCCGCAGGCCAGCGCGGGATCCCCTCCCGCTCCTACACGCCGCAGCAGGTCAAGGCGGCCGTGTGCGGCAGCGGTCGCGCCGCCAAGGATCAGGTGGCTCGGATGGTCACGCGGCTGCTGGGCCTCACGCATGAAGCGCGCGCTGACCATGCGACCGATGCGCTGGCGGTTGCGGTCTGCGATCTGAACCGAGCGCCGCTGGCCGCCGCGGTCGCGGGGGCGGGAGCGTGAGCCCCCGCCGCCCGCCGGGTGGGCGTCCGTGATCTCGCTGGTCTCCGGCGCGGTCGCGGTTCGCCGCTCCGACCACGTGGTCGTCGACTGCGGCGGCGTCGGCTACCGGCTCGCGGTTTCGGCCGAGACCCTCCGCCACGTCCCCGGGGTCGGCGACCGCGTCCTGCTGCACGCGCACCTGGTGGTTCGCGACGATTCGCTCTCTCTGTACGGATTCGCTACCGAGGACGAGCGGGACCTGTTCCTGATGCTGCTCGGGGTGCAGTCCGTCGGCCCCAAGGTCGCGCTCGCGATCCTCTCGGGCGCGCCGCCGCGCCAGCTGCTGGCCGCCGTCGCGGCCGGAGACGTGGCGCGCCTGCAGGCGGCGCCGGGCGTCGGGAAGCGCACCGCGGAGCGGATCGTGGTCGAGCTGCGCGAGAAGGTCGGCGCGGCACTGCCCGACGACGGGATCGGCGCCGCGCGTCACGAGGAGCCGGCGCTGGTCGCGCGCGAGGCGCTGGCGGAGCTGGGCTACGCGCCGGCAGAGATCGATCAGCTGCTCGCCGGGACGGACGGAGCGACCGCCGAGGAGCTCATCGCCAACGCGCTGAGGAGCGCGCGGCGTTGACGCCCGGGCGTCTGCAGGACCCGGCCCAGCTGCCCGAGGACGAGCTGGACGTCGATCGCTCGCTGCGGCCGCGACGCCTGGATGACTTCGTCGGCCAGGACGCGGTGCGCTCGCAGCTCGCCGTCTCGATCGAGGCGGCCTCGGGCCGCGGAGAGGCGCTCGACCACGTGCTGCTGGCCGGACCTCCGGGCCTTGGCAAGACCTCCCTGGCCCAGATCATCGCGTCCGAGCTGGGCGTCCGGTTCACGCAGACGGCGGGCCCGGCGCTGGAGCGCAAGGGCGACGTCGCCGCGATCCTGACCGCGCTCGAGCCTCGCGAGGTGCTCTTCGTAGACGAGATCCACCGCCTGCCGCGGGCCCTGGAGGAGACGTTCTACCCGGCGATGGAGGACGGCGTGCTGCCGATAACGGTCGGCCAGGGCGCCGGCGCGAGGATCGTGACGCTCCCGCTGGCGCCGTTCACGCTGATCGGCGCGACCACGCGCACGGGGCTGCTCACCACGCCGCTGCGCGACCGGTTCGGGATCCAGCACCGGCTGGACCACTACGGCGCGGCGGACCTGGCGCGGATCGTGGCGCGCTCCGCGCGCCTGCTCGGGGTCGCGATCGACGAGGCCGGCGCCCAGGCGATCGCGGCCCGCAGCCGGGGAACCCCGCGCGTCGCAAACCGGCTGCTGCGCCGGGTTCGGGACTACGCCGAGGTGCGTCATGGCGGCCTCATCACCGATGCGGTGGCCGCCGAGGCGCTGGACCTGCTGGAGGTCGACCACGCGGGGCTCGATCGGCTCGACCGAGAGATCCTGCGCGCGATCTGCGAGAAGTTCGCGGGGGGGCCGGTCGGGCTGTCGACCCTGGCCGTCGCCGTCGGGGAGGAGCAGGACACGATCGAGGACGTCTACGAGCCGTACCTGCTCCAGCGCGGGCTGATCGAGCGCACACCCCGGGGCCGGATGGCTACGGCCCGAGCCTTCTCACATCTCGGTCTGCACCCACCGAGCCAGCCGAGGCTCCTGTGATGCCGCGTTCCGGAATCGGCTCGCGCTCACGCGAGCTCCGGACCGACTCACCGCCGGCGGCTGCTCAGCGGGGCCGGGCGGAGCGCCGGTCACCGGCGCGGGGCCCGTCAACGGCGGTGCGCCCGCTCCTGGCGGACGGCCCGTCCCTCTATCCTCAGGCGACCATGGGTCGCGAGCGCTACTTCATCTGCCCGCACTGCGCGAACCGGTCGATGGCGACCGATCGCAATGCGGGCTTTCGCCGCGAGGCCAGGGGCTGCGAGAAGTGCGGGTTCGCGTACCTGTTCGAGCTGCTGGACGATTACTACCCGGCCCCCGCCGCGGCGTTCTTCGCCTGCGACGCCGAGGGGCGCATCGTCGACTGCGGGCGTGGGTCTTTCGAGCTGACGGGGCTGAGGACCGAGCAGGTGATCGGCCGTCCCGCGGTCGAGGTGCTCGGGCTGCGCTTCGACGACGGCTCCAACTACATCGCCCAGGCGCTCGAGTGGGAGGTGCGGGTCAGGGGCAAGGCCGTGTCCGTCCAGGCCGAGCGCGATCTGCCAGCTCGCGCGGTCGCTGACATCTTCCCCGCCTACGACGACGACGAGGGCGGCGTGCTGCTGGTCCTGACCCCGACCAACAGCACCGGGGCCGACACCGCCGCCGGCGGCCACTAGCATCCCGCGCAGCTGATGTCAGACCGCCAGCGCCACGGCTTCGTCCTGCTCCTGGTGGCGGGCCTGCTCGCCGCCTCTGCGTTCGTGATCACGACGCAGCGCACGATCCTGGGGCTGGATCTGAAGGGCGGCGTGGAGCTGGTCTACCAGGGCGAGCCGACACCCCAGACGCCGGTGGTCACCCAGGCGGCGATGAACCGGGTGGTCGACATCATGCGCGCGCGCGTCGATCAGCTGGGCGTCTCGCAGCCGCAGATCTCGACCTACGGTCAGAGCCAGGTATCGGTCGGCCTGCCCGACGTTCACGACATCGCGCGCGCCGAGCAGGAGGTCGGCCAGACCGCCCAGCTGTACTTCTACGACTGGGAGGCGAATGTCCTCAACCCCAGCAACGGCAAGCCGGTCGCCGGCCAGCTGATAACCCAGGATCCGACCGCCATCCAGCTCAGCACCGGCGGAGCGGCCGGGCAGCCGGGGGTGCCCGGTTCCGGCGGCGTGCCGC
>JAJZWB010000160.1 GCA_021846845.1 Actinomycetes bacterium
GGCGGCGCGGCATTCGCTCTGCCGGCCGCGGCCGTGGCGCCGGAGCGGCGCGGCTCCGCGGACCGGCGCCCCGACAGCGCGGCGACCGCCGCCAGCGCGCCGTGGACGGCCCGCCCGGCCGCGGGCTGCTCACGGTCTCGCCGGGACGGCTGAGCGCGCGGCGCGGACGCCTCACGCGAAGCCGATCGCTCCTGCCGCATCGCCCGAGCGCGCGGCGCGGACGCCTCACGCGAAGCCGATCGCTCCTGCCGCATCGCCCGAGCGCGCGGCGCGGACGCCTCAGGCGACGCCGCCGGTCCTGCAGGCGCGGCATAGCCCGACGGGGTGGGCGCTCTGACCGGCCCCCTCCCCGGGGCCCGGTCCGGGCTGTGCTGCGCCGTCTGCGCCGAGCCGGCGGCGCGTACCGCGTCGATCCCTCCCGCCGGGCCGGAGACCCGCCGCGGGACGCGGGGCGACGCGGAGCGGCGAGCCTGCCGCGCGTGCCCGGACTCACGCCTGGCGGCGGGCGTGACGGCGGCCGGCGTCATCGGGTGACCTCCAGCTTGCGCGCCGCGCGCAGGTGGGCCGAGCGCGACCGCGGGTTGGCGGCGACCTCGCCGGGCGTCGGTGCGAGCGCTCGGCGGGTCAGCAACTCCGCCTCGGGCAGGCGCCCGCAGGCGCAGACCGGCAGGTCCGGCGGGCAGATGCAGCCGCGCGCCCGGTCGGCCAGGAACCGCTTGACGATGCGGTCCTCCAGCGAGTGGAACGAGATCGCAGCGAGGCGCCCGCCGGGAGCGAGCAGCGCCCAGGCTGCGGGGAGCGCGCGCTCCAGCTGGACCAGCTCGTCGTTGACGGCGATCCGCAGCGCCTGGAAGGTCCGCTTGGCCGGGTGCCCTCCCGCGAACTGGGCCGGGGTGGGGATCGCGCTCTTGATCGCCTCCACGAGCTGGTGGGTGTGGGAGAGCGGCTCGCGGCCGCGGGCGCGCACGATCGCGCGCGCGATCTGCGGGGCGTAGCGCTCCTCTCCGTATTCGCGCAGCAGCCGGGCGAGCCGGCGCTCGTCCCAGGTGTTGACCAGCTCGGCCGCGGTCAGCGCCTGGTCGGGGTCCATGCGCATGTCCAGCGGCGCGTCGTAGGAGTACGAGAAGCCCCTCTCCCAGGTGTCCACCTGCATCGACGACATGCCCAGGTCCAGGTAGACGATGTCGGCCACCAGCCGCTCGGCGCCCAGCTCGTCCAGCGCGGCGGCGCAGTCGGAGCGGATGAACCTCGTCTCGCAGGCCACCTCGGCCGCCAGCTGCGCGAAGCGCTCCTCGGCTACCGGGTCGCGGTCGATGCCGATCAGCATCCCGGCCGGGCCGATCCGGTCCGCGATCAGGCGGGCGTGGCCGCCGCCTCCGACCGTGCAGTCGACCACGACCTCGCCGGGCGCCGGGTCGAGCACCTCGATCAGCTCGCCGGCGAGCACCGGGACGTGGGGTCTGGTCATGTCAAGCAGTGTTGACAATCCGCGCCACCGTCTCCGGAAGTCGGTCCCTGATCTGCTCGAGGCTGCGCGCGTGCGTTTCGCGGTCCCAGACCTCGATCCGGTCGCCGGAGCCGCACACGGCGACGTCCTTCTCGATGCCCGCCAGCCTCAGCAGGCGGCTGGGGATCATCACCCGGTTCGCCGAGTCCAGCTCGGTGTCGTGCGCGTCGTTGGAGAGCACCCTGGCCAGGTCCACGGCTTCAGGCGACATCGGATTCAACCCCGCCAGCGAGTAGCGCACGAACTCGTCGTAGGCCTCCGGCCTCCAGATCGAGAGCGCGAGCGGGTCGTCCCTGCGCACGCGCGGCGCCGGCGCCAGGACCAGCTCCGTCCCGAGCTGCTTGCGGAACGCGGCCGGGATCGTGAGGCGGTGCTTGGCATCCAGAGAGTGTTCGAAGGTTCCGCGGAAGGGCACGTGCAGTCATCTGCGAGGGATCGGGTCTGACCCGGGTGGCCGGGTGGGAGGAGCCCTGCCACCCGGGTCATCGCTGCGGGCAAGATATCCCATCCTCCCCCACTTTGCAACACAACATTCCCCAGACGACCCACTGTGCTTCACCGACGCCACCCCGCGGCGCGAATGCGGGGCGTGAGGGGCTTCACGGCGCGCGCCGTCCGTGCAAGATCCGCTGCGGAACGCCGATCCGGCGACCGGCCGTGCAAATCGGCGTCGTTTCCGTCCGGCGGTCGTGCTTTGCGAGCCGGCGGCGGAGATCGATCAGCGAGCCGGGCGATGCGCGGCGTCGGAGGCGGCCGGCAGGTCGAGCACCAGCCTCGCACCCCGCGGCGCCGGGGCGGACGTGACCGCGCCGCCGTGCGCCTCCGCGACCGCCGCGGCAATCGCGAGGCCCCTCCCCCGCCCGCCGCGCCGCGCGCTGCGGGCCAGGCGAGCCACCGGCGCGGCCAGGCCCGGTCCCTGGTCGGCCACCACCACCCGCACCCGCCCATCCCGCGCCAGGCCGCGAACCTCGACGGCGCCGCCACCGTGCTCGAGCCCGTTGCAGATCAGGTTCTCCACCGCCTGGGCGAGCCTCGGGCGATCGCCCCAGACCTGCGCGCGCTCGCCGACCCAGCGCGCCGACAGACCCACGCCGCGAGCGTGCGCCACGGCCCGCCACGCCTCGACGCAGTCCTCGAGCAGCTCCGGCACGTCCACGCGGTCGATCCCGGCCAGCCGCGGCGTGCGACGGCGGGGATCGGAGAGGTCGTCGAGCGCCACCGCCGCACGGACGAGCTCGGCGTCGACCGCGCGCAGCCGGACCGGCGACGGGCGCACCTGCCCGGCGACCGACGAGAGCCCGAGCCGCGCCGCGGTCAGGGGCCCGCGTAGCTCGTGGCAGGCCCGCGCAACCGCCTCCATCCGGGATCGCAGCCGCCGCTGCGCGGCGACCGCCACCAGCACCGACGCAGCCGCCGCCAGCCAGCCGGTCAGGCCGATCAGCGGGCTCACGGCCCCCCCTCCCCGTCCAGCAGGCGGTAACCGACCCCCCACACGTTGTGGACGAACTGCTGCCGGCCGCAGCCGAGCTTGCGGCGCAGCCGTGACGCATGCGAGTCCACCGTCCGCGTCGGGACCGGCTCGGCGAACCCCCACACCTGGCTCAGGAGCTCCTGGCGGGTGAAGACTCGGGTCGGCTCGCTCGCCAGCAGCCGCAGGAGCGCGAACTCCGTCCTGGAGAGGCGAACCGGCAGCCCGTCGACACGGGTGGTGCGCGCGAGCTGATCGAGCTCCAGGGCTCCAATGCGGACGCGCCCGCGCCGGGAGGCCGCCCCGGCCCGCCGCAGCAGCGCCGCGAGCCGCGCCCGCAGCTCGACGTAGCTGAACGGCTTGACCAGGTAGTCGTCGCAGCCTCGGTCGAAGCCCCTCAGGCGGTCGACCTCCGTGGCCCGCCCGCTGAGCACGAGGATCGGCAGCGAAGCGTCGAACCCACCCGACTCGCGAAGCTCACGCAGCAGCTCCAGGCCGTCGCGATCCGGCAGGCCGAGGTCGACGATCGCGGCGCTCGGCAGGTGCTCGGCGATGACCTCCAGCGCCTCGGCCACCGACCGGGCGACGAGCGGTCTGTACCCGTCGGCCGCCAGGTTGTCCTCAAGGAAGCGCCTGGTGGCGACGTGGTCCTCGACGATCGCCACCGCGGGTGGATCCGGCTGCATGTCCGTTAAGAGCCCACCGAAATGGCTTTCCACCCCCGTGCCTGCAACATCGGTTTCATCAGGCCCGCCGCGCAGGATTCGCCCATATGATGCCGACGCCATGTACCGACGCGGCAACTACTCCTCGGGCGACGACTTCGTGCTCGAGTATGGCGAACTGCGCTTCACCTTCAACGAGCGCGACTTCAGGGAGCGCTGCGAGCAGGCTGCTCGCAAGCTCTCGTTCCTGGACGGCACCGTGATGGAGGACGAGGCCGAGGACCTGATCAACCTGGTCGTCAATGGCGAGGTGACCGACCCGGCGTCGGCGCTCGGCGAGCACGTGAACGAGTACTGGGCGCAGCTCGCGGGGCCGTCCGACCGCTCGCTGGTGCACTGGCTGCGGCGGCTCATCTTCCGCGGCGCATGGCTCGACCAGCGGGTCAAGGAGGGAGAGCTGGACGTTCGCTTCGACGACGGCTCCCACGGCTTCGTCTACGTCCAGCCCGACCGCGGCGGCGAGCCGATCGAGCTCGCGCCCGAGCCGAGCTGGAACAGCGTCGCGTACGTCCGGCGCTGAGCCGCGCGGGGAACGGCCCGGCGCCGCCCCCCGCTCCCCGGAGATCGCCGTCCGGGCGCCGGCCCCGGGCCGGCGCTCCTGCGCCTGCCCCCCGAGCCGGCGCCTAGGCGCCGGCTCCCAGGCCGGCGCTGCTCTGCCGGCGCGGCGCCGGGTTGTCGAGCAGCAGCTGGGGCACCGTGACGAGCCGGTAGCCGCGCGCGCGCAGGCCGCGCACCACCGCCGGAATCGCCGCGACGGTCTCGGACCGATCGCCGCCCGCGTCGTGCATCAGGATGATCGCCCCGGGCCGAGCCCCCTGCAGCGCGCTCTGCACGATCGCGTGCACGCCCGGCAGCTGGTAGTCGCTGGTGTCGACCGTCCAGAGCACCATGAGCATCCGGTAGCGGCGCAGCAGGGCCAGGGTGGTGCGGTCCCAGACGCCGTACGGAGGCCGGAACAGGTGCGGGAACGGCGCCCCGAAAGCGCCGATCGCCGACGCCTGCTGCAGCAGCTGCCGCTGCTGCTGGACGCGGGTCAGCGTCGACATCGGAGGGTGCGTCTCGGTGTGATCGCCGATCGGCCAGCCGTGGGCGACGATCTCCGCCGTCCCCTGATGGAAGTAGCGCTCCTCGATCCCGACCTCGAAGAAGGTCGCCGGGGCTCCGAGAGCCGCGAGCTCGTGGACGACCTGCGGCGTGTACGGGCCCGGGCCGTCGTCGAAGGTCAGCGCCACCTCCCGGTGCTGCGAGCCGGCCACGCGAACGTAGGGGGTGTAGGCGAGGGTGCGCTGGATGGCCCGGTCCTCGGCGGCGAGCTCGGCGGATTGGAGCGACCCCGCGCCCGGGCCGGCGAGCACGCGGAGCCGCGCCATCCAGCTGGTGGGGCCGGCGTGCAGGACCGGGCGCGCCCCGCCCTGCGATCCCGCCCCCACCGCCAGCCCGGCGATCAGCGCACCCGCTGCCGCGAGCGCCAGGGCGCGGCCGCGCCGACGCCGGTGCAGCGCCTTGACGCGGCTGGATCGCAGCTGGGCACCGGTCATCCCGGCGCATGATGCCGCTTGGCCCGGGCGCCCGCAGCGCCCTCGCGGCCGGGGCCTCACGCCCCGCTCGCGGCCACCGTGTGGCGCGGGCGCCGAGCACGGGGGCCCCCTGGAGAGCGCCGGTGCGATTAGGCTGCGTGGCGCAATGAGCCCCGAGATCTGGCTTGTGATCCCGACCTACAACGAGGCTGAGAACCTCCAGCCGATCGTCGAGGCCGCGTCGGCGCGGCTGCGCGCCGACGCGGCCGGCACCCACAGGATCCTGATCGTCGACGACAACTCGCCCGACGGGACAGGTCGGCTCGCCGACGCTCTCGCCGCGCGCCACGACTGGGTGGAGGTCCTGCACCGGGCGGGTAAGGGGGGCCTGGGGCAGGCCTACCTCGCGGGCTTCGCCCGCGCGCTGGCGGGCGGAGCGCAGCTCGTGATCGAGATGGACGCCGACTTCTCCCACGATCCGCGCTACCTGCCGGATCTGCTGGCCGCGGCCCGTGACGCCGACCTCGTGCTCGGATCGCGCTACGTGGGGGGCGGCGGGGTCCGCAACTGGGGCCTGGTACGGCGCATCGTCAGCCGAGGCGGGGGGCTCTACGCACGGCTGATCCTCGGCGTGGGGGTGCACGACCTCACCGGGGGTTTCAAGTGCATCCGGCGCGAGGTCCTGGAGGCGATCGACCTGCCGAGCGTCCGCGCGACCGGCTACGTGTTCCAGATCGAGGTCACCTACCGTGCGATCCTGGCGGGCTTTCGAGTCGTGGAGGTGCCGATCGTGTTCACCGACCGAACCGTCGGCACCTCTAAGATGTCGGGCAGGATCGCCCTGGAGGCGATGCTGATGGTGCCGGCCATGAAGCGGAGCGCCGCGGCAGCGCTGCGCCGAGCAGGTGCGGTTCGCGCCGGCGGCGGTCGTGACCCACACCGACGTCATTAACACGATCTCAACCGGCTTCTCATCTGACCCGGAGAGTCGCCGGGCATCCTCCCACCGGTGAGCGCCGCCAGACCACTGCGCGCCGGGATCGTCGACGGGCAGGTCGAGGCCCCGCGCGCGTCGACGGCGCTCCCGCTGGCCGAGGCCGCAGGCTCGATCCCGCTGGCGGATGCCGCCGCGCTCCCGTCGCGCCCGCGGATCTCCGTCCCCCGCTTCCCGAGCGCGCTCGGCACCGAGCGCACGCGCGCACGGCTGGGGATCGCCGGACTGCTGATCGCAGCCTCGGTGATCGCGGTCGGCGCCGCGCGCACGGGTTCGCTCCTGCCCCAGTCGGTCCGGCCGGTTCCCGCGCCCCTGGGCGGAGCCTTCGACGCGATCGCCGTCGACCTGCACCCCGGGGGGGTGATCGCGGCGCTGGCGCTGATGTTCGCCTCCTACGCGGCGGTCGTCGCGCTCTCCGGGCGCCTGACGGCGCGCGCCGTGATCGCGACGGTCCTGGCGCTCCACGCGCTCGTGCTGCTCGCCCCGCCGCTGGTCTCGACCGACATCTTCAGCTACCAGGCCTACGCTCGGATGGGGTCGCTGTACGCGATCAACCCCTACACGCACGGCCCGTACGCGATCGGCCTCGACTCGAGAT
>JAJZWB010000161.1 GCA_021846845.1 Actinomycetes bacterium
GACGGCGGTACGGTACGTCTCACGGCGTAGGCCTCCTTCAATCGTCTTGCTGGACTTGAGGGAACCTACGCCGTCGCCTTGACGGCTTCGGATTTACAGCAGTCCAGAGACGCAACCCGGGCGCGCGTACTACGAGCTCGACGGACGCCAGATCCGCCTGCCTGACCACGCCGCCTTCCGTCCCGATGCCGAGGCGCTCGCCTGGCATCAAGCAGAGGTCTTCCTCGGTTCCTGAGGCGGCGGGAGGGTCGTGCTTTGAGGCGCTCGAGGCTCGTTTGAGGCGCTGATTCCAACCCTCAAGTGGTACTCAAGGGTGGTACTCCGCCGCACTTCACCCCCGACACATCACAAGTTAGAGCAAAGAAAAAGGTCCTGCTTTGCAGGACCCTTCTCTAGTAGCGGGGGCGGGATTCGAACCCGCGACCTTCGGGTTATGAGCCCGACGAGCTACCAGACTGCTCCACCCCGCGGCGGACGGATGAGTTTAGCACCGGTCTGACGACGGCTCGGAGCCGGGAGGTGATGCCGAATTCCTCGTCGAGGGCCGCAACATTTCGTTCACGGGCGTGTTTCCACCGGCAGCCGAATCCCCGGGCTGCCAATCCGGGGAGCGGGGAACCCAAGTCGTTTGGGGCGAATCCCGCGGTGTTCCGCGGGTAGCGCCAGCCGGTCTGAGGACCGGCCGTCGCGAGCCCGTCAGCTCACCTCGCAGGCTGTGGCCCAGATTTCAAGTCGAGCTCAAGGAAGCCGAGCAGATCTCATGCGCAGAATGTCGCCCTCCCTGCCCAGAGTCCTCACGACCGCGCTGGGCGCGACCTTCGCCCTGATCGCGCTCGCGTCGATCGGGGTGCAGCAGGCAGCCGCCGCCGCGCCGCGCGCGCGCGTGACCGCGATCCGGCGGGTGCTGCGGGTCGGCGACACGGGGCGCGACGTGCGCACGCTGCAGCACTGGCTGACCTACGTCGGGATCCGCACGGCCGCCGACGGGGACTTCGGCCCGGAGACCAGGCGCTCGGTCGCCAACTTCCAGCGCCGGGCGCACCTGCGCCCCGCCAGCGGCACCGTAGGGATCCTCACGCTGCGCGCGCTCGTCTCCTGGGTGGACAACCGCGGCCGTCCGCCGCGGCGGGTCCGGCCCGAGGACGGCACGACCTCCGGCGCCGCGTCGCTGATACCGCCCCCGGCCGGCACCCAGGCCACGGGCTCGCCCGAGACCGGCTCCCCCTCCCCCGCCGGCTCCCCCTCCCAGACCGGCTTCCCCTCGCCCCTCCCGGTGACCGCTCCGACCGGGTGGGTGTTCCCGATCCAGCCCGCCAGCGTCGTGCTGCCCCCGAGCTACTGGACACAGGACCAGGGGGTCGACATCGGCACCGTCAACAACGCCTGCGGCTCGGCGGCCACGGAGGTGGCGGTCGCCGCGGGAACGATCGTTCAGGAGGGGATCAGCGGGTTCGGGCCAGACGCCCCGGTGCTCCAGATCTCAACCGGCCCGCTCGCCGGCAGCTACGTCTACTACGGCCACGCCAAGCCGGCGCTGGTACCGGTCGGCGCAACCGTGACCGCCGGGCAGCCGATCGCGGAGGTCGGGTGCGGCCGGGTCGGGATATCCGACGGCCCGCACCTGGAGATCGGGATCACGCCCCCAGGCGGCGCCCCCTGCTGCCCCGGCTGGCACCAGACCTCCGGCGACATGTACGGCTGGATGACCTCCCTCTGGAGCACCCTCGGCCCCGCGGGCTGACCGCCGGCAGCGACCCGCCACCGGACCCGGCCGGCCCCGCCGGCCGACCGCCGGCAGCGACCCGGTACCGGACCGGCCGCCCGGGCGAGGGGACCGGCCCGCGCAGCCTCCCTCCCGCGCAAGCGCGGCTGTCTGTCCCGCGCGTTCGGTCGGCGCGCGAAAGTAGGATGGCCGGCGTGGCCCGGTCGCTGACCCCACGCCGGCTCGCATGAGCTTCGACGCCGCCGCACGGCGGGCCCGGTCGGTCGCCGACGCGGTCGGCGAGGCGCTTGCGACGACCGGCGTCACCGACGCCTTCGGAGTGCTCGGCAGCGGAAACCTGGTCGTGACCAACGCGCTCTGCTCGGGCGGGGCGCGCTTCCATCACGCGCGCCACGAGGGCGGCGCGATCTGCATGGCGGACGGCTACGCGCGCGCCGCCGGGCGGGTCGGCATCTGCACCGTCCACCAGGGACCCGGGCTGACCAATACCGCCACCGGGCTGACCGAGGCTGCCAAGAGCCGCTCGCCGTTGCTGGTGCTGGCGGGCGAGTCGCCGGCGACCGCCGTGCACTCCAACTTCCGCATCGACCAGCCCGGCTTCGCGGAGTCCCTCGGGGCCGGTTGGGAGCGGATCGGCGGCCCGGAGACCGCCGCGGCCGACGCGCTGCGCGCCCATGCGCGCGCGATGTCGGAGCGCCGGCCGATGGTGCTCAACCTGCCGATCGACGTCCAGCCCCTGCCCGCGGTCGAGCCGACGGCCGCCGCCGCGCGCTCGGCGGCGAGCGGAGCGGGGCGGTGGGACCCGGCGCCGGCAGAGGCGGAGCGATGGGACCCGGCGGCGCCCGGCGCCGAGCCCGCGGCGCGCGAGGTGGTCGCCGTGGCCGACGTCCTGATGCGGGCGCAGCGGCCGCTGATCCTCGCCGGGCGCGGCGCCGTCCTCGCCGGCGCACGCGACGCGCTGGAGCGGCTCGGCGAGCTGACCGGTGCGCTGCTGGTGACCTCCGCTCCGGCCAACGGCCTGTTCGCCGGGCTGCCGTTCGCGCTGGGGATCGCGGGCGGGTTCTCCTCGCCGTTCGCCGCGCGGACTCTGCCGGAGGCCGACGTGATCCTGATAGCGGGAGCGTCGGCAAACGACTGGGCCACCCGCCGCGGCAAGCTGATCGGCGCGCACGCGACCGTCGCGCAGATCGACGTGGAGCGTGAGGCGTTCAGCCGCCACCGCCCCGTGCACCCGACGATCCTCGGGGACGCCCGCGCCGCGGCGCGGGCGCTGGCCGGGGAGCTCGAGCGCCGCGGGCATCGCGCCACCGGCTGGCGGACCGAGGAGATGCGCGCCCGGATCGCGTCCGCTCGCTGGCGTGACGAGCCCTACGAGGACTCGGGCACCGATGAGCTCATCGACCCGCGGACGCTGTCGATCACGCTTGACGACCTGCTCCCCGCCGAGCGCGCGGTCACGGTCGACTCGGGCCACTTCATGGGCTGGCCGTCGATGTTCCTGGGCGTTCCCGACGGCCGCGCCTGGGTGTTCGCCAACGGCTTCCAGGCCGTGGGGCTGGGGCTGGGAGCCGCGATCGGGGCCGCGATCGCGCGGCCCGAGCGGCCGACCGTGGCCGCGATCGGCGACGGCGGCGCGTTCATGGCGCTGGCCGAGATCGAGACCGCCGTCCGCGAGCGCCTCAGGCTGCTCGTCGCGATCTACGACGACGCCGCCTACGGGGCGGAGGTGCACCACTTCCTGGCAATGGGCCACGACGTCAGCCGCGTGCGCTTCCCCGATGCGGACCTCGCGGCGATCGCGCGGGCATCCGGGGCACGGGCGCAGACCGTGCGCTCGACGTCGGATCTGGAGGTCGTCGCGGACTGGCTCTCGGACCCCGAGCCGGGGCCGCTGGTCCTGGACGCAAAGGTCACGCCGTCGGTCTGCGCCGACTGGCTGGCGGAGGCCTTCCACGGCGGCTAGCGGAAGCGCGGCGACCCCAAAATGGGGGCCGGCTCCAGCCGGCCCCGGCAAAGAAAGAGAGGGAGGAACGAATGTCACAGGTGAGCGCCCTGCTCGACGGGATCGCGTCGGGGGCCGTGCGGATCGTCGACCTCACGCAGCCGCTGTCGGAGAGCACGCCGGTGATCCAGCTGCCGGCGCCGTTCGCCAACACGCCCGGGCTCAGCCGGGAGGAGATCTCCCGCTACGACGACCGGGGCCCCGCGTGGGCGTGGTACACGCTGACGATCGGCGAGCACGTCGGCACGCACACCGACGCGCCGATCCACTGGGTGACCGGCCAGGACTCGCTGGACATCGCGGCCGTCCCCGCCTCACGGCTGGTCGGCCCCGCCTGCGTGATCGACAGGACCGCCGAGACCGAGGCCGCCGGCGGCGACTACCTGCTGACGGTCTCCGACATCGAGGCATGGGAGGCCGAGCACGGCCGGATCCCCGACGGCGCCTGGGTGCTGCTGCGAACCGGGTGGCAGTCGCGCGCCCACGACCAGGACGCGTTCCTGAACGTCGGCCCGGACGGGCCGCGGACGCCCGGCCCCGACGTGGAGGCATCCCGGTGGCTGTCCTGCGCCCGCGACATCGCAGGCTTCGGGACCGAGACGGTCGGGATCGACGCCGGCAGCGCCGGCGGCATGGACCCGCCCTTCCCCCTGCACAACCTCCTGCTCGGCGCCGGACGCCTGGGGCTGACGCAGCTCGCCAACCTGCACGAGCTTCCCGAGACCGGCGCGATGATCCTGGTCTGCCCGCTGAAGCTGGTCGGCGGGACAGGCAGCCCGAGCCGCGTGCTGGCGTTCGTGCCGGGCGAGTAGCGGTGGCCGACAGGGACGAGGCGGTCACGCTGGACGCCGGCGACCCGCTGCGCGCGCTGTACGACCGCTTCGTGGTCGCCGACGACGGCCTCATCTACCTGGACGGCAACTCCCTCGGCCGGCTCCCGCGCGACACCCCCGCCAGGCTGACCGAGGTCGTCTCACGGCAATGGGGCGAGCGGTTGATCCGCGGCTGGGGCGAGGGATGGATGCGGCTGCCGACGACGATCGGCGACCGGCTCGGGGCCGGCCTGCTCGGCGCCGCCGCCGGCCAGGTGGCGATCGCCGACTCCACCACCGTCTGCCTCTACAAGCTCGCGGCGGCGGCGCTGGCGGCACGTCCGGGACGGACCGAGATCGTTACCGACGCCGACAACTTCCCCACCGACCGCTACGTGCTGGAGAGCCTGGCGCGCGAGCGGGGCTGCGAGATCGTCTGGATCGAGTGCGACCCGCAGTCGGGGCCGGCGCCCGAGCAGGTCTGCGCCGTGCTCGGCGAGCGCACCGCGCTGGTGGCCCTCTCACACGTCTCCTACAGGTCCGCGTGCATCCTGGAGCAGCGTGAGATCACGCGGCTCGCGCACCGTGCGGGCGCGCTGACGCTCTGGGACGAGTCCCACGCCGTCGGGGCGATCCCGCTCACGCTTGACGACGACGGCGTCGACCTCGCCGCCGGCTGCACCTACAAGTACCTCAACGGCGGGCCCGGCGCGCCCGCGTTCATGTACGTGCGCGCCGAGCACCAGGCGACCCTGCGCCAGCCGATCTGGGGCTGGCTGGGACGCGCGCAGCCGTTCGAGATGGCGCCGGGCTGGGTGCCGGGCGAGGGGATCGCGGCGATGCTCTCCGGCACGCCGCCGGTGCTGGCGCTGGCCGCGGCGGCGGCCGGGATCGACGTGGTGCTGGAGGCCGGGATCGACGCGATCCGCCGCAAGTCGATAGAGCTCACCCAGTACGCGATCGACCTGATCGACGAGTGGCTCGCGCCACTGGGCTGCTCGGTCGGGTCGCCGCGCGACGCGGCCATCCGCGGCTCGCACGTGGCGCTCGTGCACCCGGACGCGCGGACGCTGTGCCCGCGGCTGGCCGGGGAAGGGGTGCTCGCCGACTTCCGCACGCCGGACCTGATCCGTCTGGGGCTCTCGCCGCTGACGACCAGGTTCGTGGACGTCCATGACGGTCTGGAGCGGCTGCGGGAGCTCCTGCGGCGCGAATGAGACCGGGGCCGCGTCCCACGCCGCGCTAGCCGGAGGCGCCGCCGGCGGGCCCCGCGATCGCCTCCGAAAGACCGCCGACGGCGGGCGATCCGAACGATCGGTGAAGCTCCTTGCGCACCCCGTCGCCGCGGCCGGCCGGCGGCCGGCGCGAGCCCGCCTGGTACTGGGGCACCCAGCTGATCCCGTCGCCCGCGTAGCCCTGCTCGGCGGCGGCGTGCAGGGTCCAGTTGGGGTCGTACAGGTGCGGGCGGGCGAGCGCGCACAGGTCGGCGCGGCCCGCGAGCACGATCGTGTTGACGTCATCCCAGCTGGAGATCGCGCCGACGGCGATCGTCGGGATGCCGACCTCGTTGCGGATCCGGTCCGCGAACGGGGTCTGGAAGCTGCGGCCGAACGCCGGGCGCTCGTCGGGCGACACCTGGCCGGCGGACACGTCCACCAGATCGCAGCCGTGCTCGGCCAGCATCCGCGCGAAGGCGACCGCGTCGTCTGGCGTGAAGCCGCCCTGCACCCAGTCGGTCGCGGAGATCCGCACGCTCATCGGCTTGCGCTCCGGCCACACCGCCCGGCACGCGTCGAACACCTCAAGCGGGAAGCGGGCGCGGCTCTGAAGCGAGCCGCCGTACTCGTCGTCACGCAGGTTGGTCAGAGGCGAGAGGAAGCTGGACAGCAGATAGCCGTGCGCGCAGTGGATCTCAAGCAGATCGAAGCCCGCCTCCTGCGCCCCCCGCGTCGCCCACACGAACTGCTCGCGCACCTCGTCCATGTCGGCGCGGGTCATCTCACGCGGGACCTGGTTGCGCGGCGAGTAGGGGATCGGCGAGGGGGCGATCAGCTCCCAGTTGCCCTCCGGGAGCGGCTGGTCGATCCCCTGCCACATCAGCCGGGTCGAGCCCTTGCGGCCCGAGTGGCCCAGCTGCGCGGCCATCGCGCTGCCGCCGTGGCGGTGCGCGAACTCGACGATCCGCGCCCACGCACCCACGTGCT
>JAJZWB010000030.1 GCA_021846845.1 Actinomycetes bacterium
AAGCTAAAGACCATGGCCAGAATCGTCGCACGCCCCGGGTGTGCGTGTTCGGAGGCGCCGGCCACGGAGGCGCGGGCGCGAGGGCGTCCGGTCAATGGCGTCGGGGCGCGGCGAGACCCTGCTCGCCGCGCCCCGGACGATCAGCTCCAGGGGTAGGGGCTGTGTGAGACGGGATGCAGGTCGCCGGTGGCGAAGCGCTCGTAGCGGAAGGGGTGCAGCAGCGACGAGTGCTCCCCGGTCAGCACGCGCGCGATCTCGCGGCCCACGGCGATCATCTTGTAGCCGTGGTTGGAGTCGGCGGCAACGAACACGTTGGGCCGCATGTAATCGAACACGGGGAAGTTGTCGACCGTGAACGCGCCGACGCCGCCCGACCGCACGTGGCGGAAGTACTGCCGCGCGCCCTCGAAGCGACCGAGGCAGTGCGAGAGGGACGCGGGCCACATGTCGACGAACCGCGGGTCCACCGTGCCGCCCGGGTAGGGGTCGACCTCGAACTCGTGGCCGACCTGCTGGGGCTCCGCTCCACCCTGGATCGACTTGCGGTCGGGCTTGAAGTACACGCCCCACGGCTCGTCGGTCACCAGCTTGCCGTCGTCGGTCAGCAGCGGTTGGTCGGAGTCGACGTGCAGCACAGGCGAGGTGCGGCCGTCGGCGGTCACGAACTCACGCGGATCGATCTCGACCTCGCCCTCCTGCAGGTACCAGTAGGTCCACATCGGCAGGTCCTTGTTCACGGTGCCGTCGGGCTGGCGGACGTCGAGCCGATTCGGCAGGCCCAGCATCTCCCACAGCGTCGCGACCCAGGGGCCGACGGCGACCACGACCTGCTCGACCTCGACCGTGCCCTGGCTGGTGTTGACGCGCCGCACCGCGCCCGACTCGTCGAACTCGAACCCGGTCACCTCGACGCCGGGGAAGATCCGGGCTCCGGCGGCGCGGGCCTTGTCGGCCAGGCCGAACATCGACTCGCGGTTGAACGCGAAGCCGCCGGCGTGCTCGTGCAGGCAGACGGTCAGCCCGGGGGCGCGCCAGTCGGCGTAGAGGGAGCGCATGTGGCGCTCCACCTCGCCGGCTCCGACGTGCAGCTCGGACGGGTACCCGATGCGCTGCTGGCGCTCGAAGACCTCGATCAGGTCGCTCTCCTGCGCCGGGGGTCCGAGGGCGATGTAGCCGGTGCCGTGATAGTGCAGGGCCTCCGGGTCGGACTCCCAGACCTCGACGCAGGCGGCCATCAGCTCCTGCATCGCAGGCTGGAAGTAGTTGTTGCGAACGACGCCGCAGGCGATCCCCGAGGCGCCGGCGGCGATCCCGGTCTTGTCGACGACGATCACGTCGCCGCCCTGCTTGGCCACGTGCCAGGCGGTGGAGAGGCCGTGGACCCCGGCGCCGATCACGAGCGTCGGTATGGACGAGGGGAGCTGCTCTGACACAGGGGGCTCCTGGATTCCGGTAGTGTTGCTCTATAGGCAACATGGTTGGTAATTACGCAACAGTATAGCCGACGGCTCCGCCCGGGTCAAGTGCGTCTGGTTGCAGCCTGTGCGATCAGTTGCTATAAACGCGCCGTCGATGTACAAATTTGTCCAGTCAGTTCGTGCTCGTGCCGGGCTGGGCGGAGATGAGGTTGAATCAGGCGTGAGGTCGTAGCGGGCGGGACGTTCGCCGCTTGCCGGTGCCCGGCCGCTGCGGTACAAGGTCATTGCTGCTCCTGTGGGCAGCAAAGAGAGGAGTGGAGATGGCGACAGGCGACAAGACGCTGATCGAGGAGAGCGAGCACGTATCGCCCGCGACCCTGTTCGGGGGCAACGTGGACACGGTCCTCGCGACCCCGCGCATCAAGCCGGCCCCCGCGACGCTTGAGGAGGCGCGCAACGCCCCGGGCCGTCGTGAGAGGATCGAGGAGCTGACGCGGAAGATCGAGGCCGAGGGCATCCGGTACGTCTTCTTCCAGCAGGTGTCCGTGACCGGGCGGGTGATGGGCAAGGGCGTCGTGTCCTCGTTCTTCCCGCAGGTCGCCGAGAAGGGCTACCAGCTCGTCTACGGCGCGACGGCGAACCTGTTCACCGACCGCTACGGGAACTACATCGGCTTCGGCCCGGAGGAGTCCGAGCTCGCCGCGGTCGCCGACCTCGACACGTTCGCGGTGCTCCCGTGGGACCCGCGCGTCGCCCGCGTGTACTGCGACTGCTACGACACCGAGAGCGGCGAGCTGCTGGATGCCGATCCGCGCCAGAACCTGCGCCAGATCGCCCACGAGTTCGAGCAGGAGCTCGGCTACCAGTTCCTGATCGGCATCGAGCCGGAGATGATGTGGCTCAAGCGCCCCAAGAGCGGCGAGATGCCGGAGGGCGTGACCAAGCCGTACTGCTACCACATCCACCAGTTCGAGGAGCTGCGTCCGGTGCTGCTCGACGTGGTCGACTACGGGCAGAAGCTCGGCCTCGACATGAGCTACGGCGACCACGAGGACGCCCCGGGCCAGCTGGAGCTGAACTTCCGCTTCGACCGTCCGCTGCGCACGGCCGACAACATCACGACCTACCGCCAGATCTGCGCCGCGGTCGGGCGCAAGTACGACCTGCTGCCGTGCTTCATGCCCAAGCCGTTCACGGGCGTGGCGGCCAACGGCCACCACCACCACTTCACCCTGATCGACGATCAGGGCAAGAACGTGTTCCACGACCCGGACGGCCCCGCCCAGCTGTCGCAGTTCGCGCGCTCGTTCCTGGGCGGGATGCTGGACCACTTCCCGGCCCTGATGTGCGTCGGCAACCCCACCGTGAACTCCTACTGCCGCATGTGGGACACCGGCTTCTGGGCCCCGATCTACAAGAACTGGGGCTGGCAGAACCGGACGACCACCGTCCGCGTCGCGTCCGGCGGCCGCTTCGAGTACCGCGGTGTCGACTCGTCCTGCAACCCGTACCTGA
The DNA here is from genome assembly GCA_021846845.1 of Actinomycetes bacterium. GTDB lineage: Bacteria > Actinomycetota > Thermoleophilia > Solirubrobacterales > Solirubrobacteraceae > Palsa-465. The sequence continues at coordinate 2,934 of JAJZWB010000030.1, forward strand.
CGATCGCGACCCTCCTGCGCGCGGGCCTCGACGGCGTCCGCCGCGGCGTCGACCCGGGTCCCCCGCAGCAGGGCAACACGTACGACCTGCTTCAGCAGGGCGCGCAGATCGAGAAGGTCCCGGACAGCCTGGGCGCCGCGCTGGAGGCGCTTGCCAAGGACGAGGTCGTCAAGAGCGCGATGCCGGGCCGGCTCTACAAGGTGTTCAACCACTACAAGCGCGACGAATGGGAGCGCTACCTCGCCGCGGTCACCGACTGGGAGCGCGACGAGTACCTGGAGGTCCTGCCCTAGCGGCACCCCCGAAGGTTCACAGGAGACAACTACATGTGTGGAATAGCTGGGATCATCTACAGGGGCGGCGATGGAGGTCATCGCATCGGTCGTGACATGACCGCGATGCTTCAGTCCATGAAGCATCGCGGCCCGGACTCGACCGGCTATGCGCTCTATCGCGCGCCCACGCCGGAGCTGCTGCTCCGAGTAAAGCTGGGCGACTCCGGCGATGCCGAGTCCTTCCAGTTCGGCGAGGACATTCGCCGGCGTCGCCGTGAGTTGATGTCGGCCCTCACCGCCGCCGGTGCGAGCACCAAGGGCGTCGAGGACGTCAACGAGTACACGATCAGCGCCACGCTGGACTACCACGGCGATCTCAAGCACCTCGCGGACCACATCGAGTCCGTGCACGGGCTGGAGGTGCTGTCCCTGGGCCACTCGCTCGAGATCGTCAAGGACCTCGGCGACGCGCGCAAGGTGTCGGGCGAGTACCGGCTGGAGAACTACTTCGGCAGCCACGGCATCGGGCACGTGCGGATGGCGACCGAGTCCGACGTCGACATCGCCAATGCGCACCCCTACTGGGCGTACCCGTTCTCCGACGTGGCCGTCGTCCACAACGGGCAGCTGACCAACTACCACACCTGGAGGCGGCGCCTCGAGGCCCGCGGGCACCGCTTCGCCTCCGACTGCGACTCGGAGATCATCGCCGTGTACCTCGCCGACCGGATGGCCGGTGGGGAGTCGCTCGAGGACGCGATGCACCACAGCCTTGAGGATCTGGACGGCGTCTTCACCTACATCTGCGTGTCCGAGGACGCGCTGGGTGTCGCGAAGGACGAGCTGGCGGCCAAGCCGCTGGTCCTCTACGAGGGCGAGGACATGGTCGCGCTGGCCTCCGAGGAGATGGCGATCCGCGCGGTGATCGACCACGAGATCGAGACCTATGACCCCTACGAGAGCACGGTGATGGTATGGACACGGTGACGACAGGAGCGACACAGGAGGAGCCGCGCTTCGATCCTCGAGGGCTCGTCGAGCTCGACGCCCGGGTTCCCCGGGTCGCCGAGATCGACGGCGACCGGGCGGTCTTCGACGCGCGCGAGCTCACGACGCGGGGGATCAACCTTGAGCTGCGCCGCCTCCTCTACGAGGAGGGCGTGCGTGAGGTCACGGTCCAGAACCCGCGCGCGCGCCACTCGATCGGAGTCGGCCTGCTCACCCGGGCGAAGATCAACTTCGAGGGCAGCCTCGGATACTTCGCGATGGGCATGATGGACGGCCCTGAGGTTCACATCGCCGGTCGCGTCGGCTGGTCGGCCTGCGAGAACATGATGTCCGGCGTCACGGTCATCGAGTCCAACGCCGGCTCGCTCACGGGTGCCGCGATGCGCGGTGGCGACCTCGTCATCAAGGGCAAGGTCGGAGCCCGGACGGGCATCGATCAGAAGGGCGGCACCATCATCGTGATGGGCAGCGCCGGATCGATGACCGGCTTCATGATGCAGCGCGGTCGCCAGATCATCTGCGGCGACGTCGGCCCGGGTCTGGGCGACTCGATGTACGACGGGGTCATCTACGTCGGCGGCAAGGTCAAGTCGCTCGGTATCGACTGCGTTCCGGGAGAGTGGACCGATGAAGACACCGAGCTGATCGAGCGCAAGTTCAGGATCTACGGACTCGGGACGCCGCCGCAGCTGCAGAAGTACGTGTGCGGCAAGAAGCTCTACAACTACGACACGCTCGAGCCCTCCGAGCGCAAGCTCGTCCTCTAGGAGTGCATGGAATGGCTGACGAAACCTCACCGACTGCGCGCAACATCCTGGGCCACAGCCGGATCTTCACGCCGGAGGTCATGAATGACATCCACGTGAAGGCCGAGCTCGGCCGTTACCGGATGCGCGGCTTCTCGATGTTCAAGAAGATCCCGCACTGGGACGAGCTGATGTTCATGCCCGGCACCCTGACGCGGTTCGTCATCGAGGGCTACCGAGAGAAGTGCGTGACCAAGACGGTTCTCGGATCGCGCTTCGCGTCCAAGCCGATCGAGCTTGACATCCCGATCTACATCACCGGCATGTCCTTCGGGGCCCTGTCGTTGGAGGCCAAGATGGCGCTCGCCAAGGGCGCGTCGATGGCCGGAACGGCGACGTGCTCCGGCGAGGGTGGGATGATCCCGCCCGAGCGCGACCTGTCCACAAAGTGGTACTACCAGGTGATCCAGAGCCGCTACGGCTTCAACCCGCACCACCTGATGCTCGCGGACGCGACCGAGTTCTTCATCGGTCAGGGCTGCAAGGTCGGGCTCGGCGGGCACCTGATGGGCCAGAAGGTGACCGAGCAGGTCGCCGAGATGCGCTCTCTGCCGGCCGGGATCGACCAGCGGTCACCCGCGCGTCACCCGGACTGGCTCGGCCCGGACGACCTCTCGCTGAAGATCCAGGAGGTCCGGGAGGCGACCAACTACGAGATCCCGGTCCAGCTCAAGCTGGGCGCCGCCCGCGTCTATGACGACGTGCGGATGGCGGCCAAGTGCGGTCCGGACATCATCTACCTCGACGGTGCCGAGGGTGGCACCGGCGCGGGCCCCCACACCGCGACCGAGGAGACCGGCATCCCGCTGATGGCGGCGATCCCGGAGGCCCGGCGCGCGCTGGAGGACGTCGGCCTGGCCGACGAGATCGACCTCGTGGTCGCGGGCGGCATCCGCAACGGCGCCGACGTCGCCAAGTGCCTGGCCCTCGGGGCCACGGCGGTGGCGATCGGCCACTCGGCGATGATGGCGCTCAACTGCAATAAGGAGATCCCCGGCGTCACCGACTACGAGGGCACCGTTGGCGTTCCCGCGGGGCAGTGCTATCACTGCCACACGGGCCGCTGCCCGGTCGGCGTCGCGACGCAGGACACGGAGCTCCGCAAGCGCCTCGTCGTCGACGAGGCGGCGCACCGCGTGTACAACTTCCTGCACACGATGACGCTTGAGTGCCAGATGCTGGCCCGCGCCTGCGGCAAGACCAACGTGCACTCGCTGGAGCCGGAGGACCTGGCGGCCCTGACGGTCGAGGCCGCCGCGATGGCGAAGGTGCCGCTCGCCGGGACCAACTACATCCCCGGCGTCTCCGAGGAGCGCGCGCTGGCTCGGATCGAGCGTCTGCTCGAGAGCCACATCGCCAACCCGATCGACTACCTGGACCCGGTGTCCACCGCGTCGGCCGGAGGTGAGCTGTGAGCACGCGCAGGCTGCCCGCAGAGCCGCAGAAGATCGTCTCGATCGACGCGGAGTACCTGTCAGGTCGGCGTTTCCCATACCAGGAGGACATGGGCCTGGTCGAGGACATCGACCTCATGGCCGCGACCCCGGGCGAGGACCTCAACTGGCTGGAGGACATCCACCTCCTCATCGAGGACGGCGTGCCCGCGGTGTTCGACCGCTACTCCAACTCGTTCCTGAAGATCTACTTCGCCATCCCGGAGGGACGCGAGGACGAGATCGCCCGCAAGGTGCTGATCAAGCACCTGCAGTCCGGCAACTCCTACGGGATCACCCTCAAGGAGCGCCACTGCAAGTACCCGCAGCCCGAGCTCGGGCCGTGGGTGGAGGGCTCGCGCACCGTCGGGACCGACTACCACCGGTCGATCCTGGAGGGCTGGGAGCCGCCGGAGCACTAGCCGTTCGGCACGGGCGCCCGCCCTCTGCGGGCGGGCGCCCTGCCCGTCGGGCCCGCGTTGCCGGGAGCGTGGCCGTCGTCTGGCCCGCCCGGCCGGGGCCCTGGAGGAGAGAGAGAGGATGCACACCTCAACGGAGCTTCGCAGCGATTCGTTCGAGATCCAGCGGGACGGCGCCGATGTCGCTCTCACGGACGTCCTTGAGGGCTTCACCGCCGCGGACCGGCTCGGCGTCGTCGTCCGGGAGCCCTGCGGCGCGGTCGGCGCCAGCGGCCTGATTCTCGCGGCCATCACGGCGTTCTACGACGCGCAGAGGCTGCTCTCGCCGGAGTTCTTCATCTATCCCGACTACTTCACCTTCCAGGTCGGGGCTCCGCTGGGAGACCACTCGATGCTTGACGTGTGGCCGTCCCACAAGGAGGTCGTCGTGCCCGACGACCCTGACGCGATCCTGGAGGCGGTCAACGACCGCGGGATCACCTGGCTCGTCGTCCCGGAGGGGACGCCGGGACCGGCTCCCACGCAGCGCGAGGCGCTGGCCAGCGCGCGCAGCCGGATCGCGGGCGCCCTGGCCTACTCGCCGCTCGGTCGCGTGCGCGAACCGGACGTGCGGATCGCGGGCAACGACATCACCGAGGGCTACGTGCGCGCCGTGCTTGACCCTGAGGAGCTTCTCAGGACGCTCGGCGACCCGGCGCAGGACCCCTACGCCGCCGTGATCGCCAGGAGGGCCGGAGAGGCTCCGTCGGAGGCGCGCGCGCGCCTGCTCGCGTCGCGCGATCTGCTGCGGGAGGGCGGCAGGCCGGTGGAGACCTACCGGCGGCTGTCGCTCGAGCAGGCGCTCAAGCTTCTGACGCCCGGCGCGCGGGCCTAGCGCACGCCGGCCGCCGGCTGTGGCGGTTTTACGCCGCGCCGGTGCCGGGCCGGTGGCCGCCGGCGGGGCGGTCACTGTTGGACTCCGCGCGACCGCCAGAGCCCAGGGCGCCGGGTAGCCGGTGCCGGCCGGCGGGTGCGCGCCGGTGGCGGGGCCGGGCGGCCCGCGGCGCAGGGAGCGCCCCGGCCTCAGCCGGGGGTGCGGAGCTGGAGGCCACGTGGGGAGAGACGCTGTGGCAGGCGGGGGAAAAGGCGCCGGCGGTGGGGCGGGCGGAGGCGCCGGTGGAGCGGGCGGAGCCGGCGACGGAGGGAAGGCCGGCCCAGGGCCGAGGAGGGGCGTGCGCGCGTCGGGGAAGGGGGCCGGGCCTCGCTGGCCCGGCCCCCTCCGCGCGCGAGCGATCAGCCGATCGCGAGCGGCATGGAGCTGTCGGACAGCCCCTCCACCCGAACGCCCATCGCCTCGAAGGCTCTCGCCTCGTCGGCGTCGGGCACCTGCGGGGCCGGCTCACGCCACTGGATCGACTGGCGGTCCTGGACGAGCTTGCGGAAGAAGAACGCCAGCACGCCGATGAAGACCACGGCGAGCCCGATCAGCGTCTTGCCCAGGCCGTAGCCGTACTTGTTGGCCTCGACCCAGCCGCCCATCACGAAGAACGCGAAGTTGGCGGCCAGCACGAACCCGGCGACCGGGAGCAGCACCCCCGACAGCCGGTACGGACGCGGCCAGTTCGCGCGGTCCTTGCGCAGCAGGAAGAACCCTGACTGGGCGAAGATGTGCGCGACGAAGTAGCCGAGGTTCCCGGCGGCGATGATCGGCAGCGCCCCGTGGAAGAACGTCAGCAGCCACAGGTTCAGCACCATGTCGAGCGTCATCGCCCGACCCGGCACGTGGCGTGAGCTGAGCACCCCGAGCTGCTTGATCGTCATCCCGTCCTTGGAGACTCCATATAGGGCTCGGGAGCCGTCCATCGTGGCGGAGTTCATCGACAGGATCAGGCCCGCGACCAGGAAGATGATCATGACGTCGGCGCCCCCGGTGCCGAGGATCCGGTCGAACGCCGTCACGTAGAACGCGATCGCGGTCGGGTCCTTGGCGATCGTGGCCCCGCCGAGCACGCCGCCCGTGCCGAGCGGCAGCAGCGCGTAGACGAGGATCGAGAACGCGGCGGCGGTGATCAGGCCGGTCGGCAGGTCGTGCCGTGGGTTGCGGTACTCCGGCGAGAAGGTCGCGACGGCCTCGAAGCCGTACGAGGACCAGCCCATGAAGTACATCCAGGTGATCCCGAGCAGGATGGCGTCGCCGCCGGAGCTGGGGAAGTTGAACGCCAGGTTGGCGCCGTGGAAGTCACCGGAGAAGTAGCCGCCGAACATCAGCACCAGCAGCGGGATGATCAGCAGCCCGCCGGTGACGTAGCCGACCCAGAGGCCGATCTTCATGCCCAGCACGTTGAACGCCCAGACGAACAGGATCACGCCGATGCCGATCACGACCGGCAGATTGAGCAGGAAGTGGGCGCCGCTTGCCTGCCAGGTGCTGCTGGGGAACCACTTCGCCTGGATCAGCGTCCCGACGACCAGCCCGTTGATCGAGAGGACGCTTGACCACGCGAACCAGTATCCGAACGTGGAGATCGGCCCGACCAGCGCGAAGTACTTGCGCCACGCCTCGTGGGCGAACAGCGCGATCCCGCCCGGCTTGGTCGGGAACATCAGCGCCAGCTCGGCGTAGACCAGGTTCTGGAAGAACCCGAGCAGGACCGAGGCGATCCACAGGACCATCGCGCCGGCGGTGCCGAGCGCGACGACCGAGCCGCCGAGCGCCGCGATCAGGAAGCCCGGGTTCGCCAGGCAGACGACGAACCCGTCCCACCACCGCATGCTCTGCAGCAGCTCCCGGTCCTCGACCTCAACGTGTGCGGTCGGGGCCTTCCCGTTGCCGTCATCCATACGTACACCACCTTTCGAGTCTTGGTCTGAACTTCGAAGCGGCGGCCGTACGGCTGCGGCCGCGTGCTTCAGCCATCTGTTGTCCACCTGCCCGGGTCCGGTCAGGGCTCTCCACGCAGGGTCCAGCTTCGGCGCCTCGCGATCGCCGCCGCGTAGCGCCGGCGGTGGATCCCCCTGATGAGGCCCCACGTCAGCAGCGCGATCGGCAGCAGCAGCACGACGCCGGCGGTGTAGCCGCTGAGCGTGAAGAAGGCCGCGCCCGCGACCACGAGCAGCCCCAGGGCCACGGGCAGCGCCCGGAACCTGAGCTGCAGGCGGCGGATCTCGTTGTACTCGGCCCGGGGGATCCGACCCGTGTCCCAGGTTCGCCCGCAGGTCTCGCAGGTCCAGCTGTCGCCGTGGCGGACCCTCTCCCGGTGCCCGCACGAGCAGGTCACCGTGAGCCGGGGCCCGTGAAGGGCGACGCCCGGAGCTTCGTGGCCGATCCGCTTGCGCGGCTCTGGATCGGCGCCGTCGCGCAGGCGGCGGCGGTATCTAGATGCCATGGCGGCCGCGATGGTCGATGGGGTCCGGCTGGATCGTGATTCTGCCGTCAGCACCCGCGGGACGTTCACGACCGCCGGCCGGGGCGAGACGCCCGGTCGCCTTCGTCGCAGAATCCGCTGTTGCGCAAGTTCGCTCGGTCTGTGAGCTCATTGCCGCTCCCGTCTCCCTTAAAGCACGGTATGCCACGCGCCGGAAGGCCCCTGCGCGTCGCAACCTTTGAACGATTTTGTACAAAGCTATAGCATCGCGGAGACGGCTGCGTTGCCGGCCAGGGCCGCCGGCGCCGTCCACGGCGAAACCGGCCCAAACCGATACAATTCATGGGCTCGTCAAACGCATGCGCACCGGCTCGGGAGGGGCTTGGCTGATGGAGGGAGACTCGGTTCCCAGGAACCTCAGGCACGGACCGCCGATCACGCTAACCTGCGACTGCGGCGAGCGCCGGCAGCTGCGCTACGGCGAGCGGTGGACCTGCGAGAGCTGCGGCAAGACCTGGAACACGAACCGGATCCCGGCCGAGCAGTACGGCGCGATCCGCGCAACCCAGATCCGCTACCGGCGGATCCCCGCCGCGCTGAGCGTGCTGGCGCTGGGCTGCATCGTCGCGTTCGTGATCGCCGGCAAGGCGTTCGGCGGCCTCATCATGGTCGCGCTCCTCGCGACGACATGGACGATGTTCTTCCGCCCGTTCTACCGGCGCCGCTATCGCCGGGCGCTCGCGGACCTGCCGACCTGGAAGATCAAACCCGAGTAGGCCGTTCTCGGAGCCCGTGCCGCGAGGCTCGGCCGGGTGGGGCGCTCTCGGAGGCCGCGCCGGACGGGCGGGGCGCGCCGGGAGGCTCGGGCGGCGGGGGTCGCCGGTCGGGCGGGGCTGCGGGCCCGTCCGTCGAGCCCGCAGCCCCGGCGCCGGTTCATCTGGAGGTCAGCGCGCAGCCCCCGGCAGCTCCGTCACCTCGCGGCCAGCGGGGCCGACCGCTGCACCTGACCGTCGAGTGCCACGCCCATCGACTCGAACGCTCGCGTGGACTCGGCGTCCGGCATCGTCGGCGTCGACTCACGCCAGTGGATCGAGGTGTGCTCCTGGACGACCCGGCGGAACACGAACGCCAGCACGCCGATGCAGACCACCGCGAGCCCGATCAGCGTCTTGCTCAGGCCGTAGCCGTACCTGTTGGCCTCGACCCAGCCGCCCATGACCAGGAAGGCGATGTTGGCGGCGAGCACGAACCCGGCGACCGGGAGCAGCGCCCCCGACAGCCGGTAGGGACGCGGCCAGCTCGCGCGGTCCTTGCGAAGCAGGAAGAAGCCGGACTGGGCGAAGATGTGCGCCAGGAAGTAGCCGAGGTTGCCGGCGGCGATGATCGGCAGCGCGCCGTGGAAGAACGTCAGCAGCCAGATGTTGAGCACCATGTCCAGCGTCATCGCTCGCGCGGGCACGTGGCGGTCGCTGAGCACCCCGAACTGCTTGATCGTCATCCCGTCCCTGGAGACTCCGTAGAGCGCTCGCGAGCCGTCCATCGTCGCGGTGTTCATGGACAGGATCAGCCCGGCGACCATGAAGGCGATCATCACGTCGGCGCCGGCGCTGCCGAGGATCCGGTCAAACGCGCCGACGTAGAAGGCGATCGCGGTCGGATCGCTTGAGATCGCCTTGGTGCCGAGCACGCCGCCGGTGCCCAGCGGCAGCAGCGAGTAGACGAGGATCGAGAACACCGCCGCCGTGATCAGGCCGGTCGGCAGGTCGCGCTTGGGCTCGTGGTACTCGGGCGCGAACGTCGCGACGGCCTCGAACCCGTACGAGGACCAGCCCATGAAGTACATCCAGGTGATCGCCAGCAGCGCCGCGTCGCCGGACGATGCCGGGAAGCTGAACGTCATGCTGGAGCTGTGCCAGTCGCCGGTGAAGTAGCCGCCGAACATCAGCACCAGCAGCGGGATGATCAGCAGCCCGCCGGTGACGTAGCCGACCCAGAGGCCGATCCGCATGCCCAGGACGTTGAACAGCCAGACGAACAGGATCACGCCGATGCCGATGAAGATCGGCAGGTTCAGCAGGAAGTGGGCGCCGCTGGCCGACCAGGTGGTGCTCGCGAACCACTTCGCCTGGACCAGCGTCCCGACGACGAGGCCGTTGACGGCCAGCACGCTTGACCAGGCGAACCAGTAGCCGAAGGTCGCGATCGGCCCGATGAGCGAGAAGTACTTGCGCCACGCCTCGTGGGCGAACAGGGCGATGCCGCCCGGCTTGGTGGGGAACATCAGCGCCAGCTCGGCGTAGACCAGGTTCTGGAAGAAGCCGAACAGGACCGAGGCGGTCCAGAGGACCGTCGCGCCCGCGGTCCCCAGCGCGAGCACCGAGCCGCCGAGCGCGGCGATCAGGAAGCCCGGGTTCGCCAGGCAGACGACGAACCCGTCCCACCACCGCATGCTCTGCAGCAGCTCCCGGTCCTCCACCTCGACCTGTGCCGTCGGGACTTTGCCGGTGCCGTCATCCATCACATCCACCGCCTTTCGGGTCTGCGCTTGCACCATGTCGCCGCTCGCACCCGCGCGTGCCGGTGCGACCTCCGGATCGCGCCCGCACCCGCAGGTGCCGGTGCGACCGCCGCCTCGTCACGGGCCCCGGCAGGGTGCCTGGGGCGTCCGTCGTGCGCCGTCTCACGGCTCTCCCCGCAGGGTCCAGCTCCGCCGCCTCGCGATCGCCGCCTGGTAGCGGCGGCGATGCACCCCCCGCAGCAGGGCCCAGGTCAGCAGCGCGATCGGAAGCAGGAGGACCACGCCCTGCAGGTATCCGCTCAGCGTGAAGAAGGCGGCTCCGGCGACGACAAGCAGGCCGAGCGCCACCGGCAGCGCCCTGAAGCGCAGCTGGATCCAGCGGATCTGGTTGTACTCGTCGCGCGGGATCCGGCTCGTGTCCCACCTCCGGCCGCAGCCCTCGCACACCCTGATCTCGCCGTAGCGCAGCTTGTGCCGGCGTCCGCAGGAGCAGGTGAGCGTCAGCGGCGGCCCGTGGAGCGCGGTCCCCGGAGCCTCGTGGCCGACCCGCTCCCGCCGCGGCGGCGCGGTGCCGTCACGGAGACGGCGACGGCGCCTAGCGGCCACCCGGCCCCCGATCCGCGCCGGGTGCGGCGTGACGTCGCTGACCCGAACCGATCCGCCGACGGCGGACGGCCTCGCCGCATGACGACACCGCTCGTGCCGTCGACCATACGGAAGATGCTGAGTCGGTCCCAGCATCCGGGCGCATCTCTGTCCTCGCGTTCCCTCTCGTGTCGATCGCGTCCGCGCCGCAACACGCTCGGGGAGCGATCTTGAGCAGATTGGTACAAGGAGGCTAGAGCATCGCGTGGACGCTTGTCAAACCCCGCGTCCGCGGCGTCCGGCGCCCTCAGACGCCGAGGGGCGCGGCCGGCGAACCGGCCGCGCCCCCTCCGACGATCCGTCTCAGTGGACGATCAGCACATCGCAGCCGGCGCCGTGGGACACGGCGTCCGAGACGCTCTGCCCCAGCAGCCGCTGGATCGCCGACAGCTCGCGGCCGCCGATCACGATCATGTCGGCCGACCGCTCGCGGGCCGCCGCCACGATCCCCTCGGCCTCGTGCCCGAGCGCCTCGATGTACTCGGCGGATAGGCCCTCGCCGTCGAGGTACGCCCGCGCCTGGCCCAGCTCCGCGCGATGCTCGGCGGCGGTCTCGACCGGGTCCGTCGCGATCGAGCGCGGCGCCGCGGAGGTGACCACCGGGGCCACGCTGGTCACGACCAGCTTGGACCCGAGCGCCCTGGCGAGCGTCGCGGCTCGCTCCAGCGCGCGATGCGAGACCTCGCTCTCGTCGTAGGCGACGAGGATCGTCCCGATCGAGCTCATGCGACCGCCACCGGCTCGGCACCGAACAGCTCCGCGCGCTCGGCCTCCGTCGGCATGTCCGGGACCTCCTCACGCAGGTGCACCTTCTCGCCGTCCTGGACGACGCGGCGGAACACGAACAGCAGCAGCGAGCCGAGCAGCACCCCGACGCCGATCCAGAAGTCGGTCCAGGTGCCGTACCCGTTGAGGTGCGGCGCCAGCGCCCCGATCACCAGGAAGGCGGCGTTGAGCACGGCCAGGGTCGCGGCGATCGGCACCCACGCCGGCCCGACCTTGATCGGTCTCGGCCAGTTGGGACGGTCGCGGCGCAGCAGCAGGAACCCTGACAGCGCGAACACGTGCGCCATCACGTAGCCGATGTTGCTCAGGTACAGGATCGCGAGGTTGCTCTTGATGAACAGCACCAGGCAGATGTTCACGAACAGGTCCATCGACATCGCGCGGGCGGGGACGTGGAACCTGTTGAGCGTGCCGAACTGCTTGATCGTCATGCCGGCGCGCGAGATGCCGTACAGCGCCCGTCCCGCGTCCGAGGTCGACGAGGTCATCGACAGCAGCAGGCTCGCGATGATGCACAGCGTGAAGAACGCCGCGGCGCCGTGGCCCACGAGCGTCGACATCGCCTGCGTGTAGAACTGGCCCTCAGCGGTCGCCGCCGGCACCGCGCCGGTGACGCCGCCCAGGCCGAGCGGCAGCAGCACGCAGATCAGCAGCATGAACGTAGCCGCCGAGCGCAGCGCCTTGTGCGTGTCGTCGATCGTCCTGTACTCGGGAGCGAAGGTCGCGCACGCCTCGGTCCCGTACGCGGACCACGCGAGGATGAACATGTACACGAGCGCCAGCTTGATGCCGCTCCATGGGCCCGTGAAGGTCGCGTGGATGTTGCTCGAGTGCCAGTCGCCCGTGATGTAGGGCGCGATCACGAACAGCGCCAGCGGCACCATCAGCAGCGCCGCGCACGCGTAGGTGAACCACACGGCCGGGCGCATCCCGAAGATGTTGAACGCCCACACGAAGATGATGCAGCCGATCGCGATGAACGAGGACAGCGTCAGCGTGTTGCCGGCGAACGCGATCGACAGGGTGGAGTGTGGCCACCACTGCGAGGTCGCGAGGTCGCCGATCACCTTGCCGAAGATCGACAGCACGACCGACCAGCCGATCCAGTAGCCGAACGCCGACAGCGGACCGACCAGCGTCGTGTACTTGCGCCAGCCCTCGTGGGCGTAGAGCGCGATCCCGCCGCTGCGGTTTCCGAACATCGTCGCCGGCTCGGAGTAGATCCACGCCTGGAGCATGCCGATCGCTGCCGACGCGCCCCAGAGGATCATCGAGCCGGTCACTCCGAAGAGCCCCAGCGTGTAGCCCAGGCTTCCAAGCAGAAAGCCCGGGTTGCAGAGAGCGATGATGAAACCGTCCCACCATCGCAAAGTCTTGAGGAGCTGGACCTCCTCGACGGTTGCACTGGCCAAACCTCGTCCCTCCTGATCTCGGCGGCCGGCCGGGTGGCCCAATGCCTCCCGGCCTTGTGGCGCTTGTTGCGCGCGGTTATACCAGTTTGTACAAAGCCGGTCAACGAACCGTTGACCTCGCTCGTGCCGGGCGGCACGCGGCCCGGAGGGCCCCGCCCGGCCGCCATCCGGGGGCCTGCCGGGGTTTCCCGGGCGGTCCCTCCGCGGGTCTCTGGGCCGTCCGTACGGGTGGTGTTGGGAGGGGTCCCTCGGGGCGCTCGTGCGGACCCCGCCCGGGTGCCTGGCCGTCGTCGGGAGCGGTCATCCGGGCGGCTCGGGGGCCCTCCGGCGGCCCGCGGGGGCGCTGCGGCCGCGCTTCGGCGGCGTTTCCGGGACGTTTTCGGTCCCTGTCGGGTGCGCGATCGCCCGCGGCGTGGCACTATTCGCACAAGGAGAGATGACCGCTACCCGTGGACTGCAGGGCTTCGACACGTCGGCCACGTCGGGCGAGTCCCCGCCGCGCCCCGTGCTTCTGGTCACGCTCTCGGCGCGCATCGAGCCCGTCGCCGAGCGGGTCGCGATCGAGAGCGCGCTCGAGACCCGGGCCAGGCTGCTGATCGCCAACATGCTGTGGCTGCGGCCCCTGCCCTCCACGCTGATGCTGGCGCCGGAGGCGCTGACGCTTCCGCATGAGGAGGACCTGGAGGAGGTCAGGGCGACAGCGCAGCGCGCCGCGGCCGCCGGCGTGCCGACCGAACTGCTCCGGATCCACAGCCGGCGGCCCCTGAAGGCCGTGGTTGAGCTCGTCAGCGAGCGCCGGCCGGGCCTGGTCGTCCTGGGACCGGATCCCAAGCGCGCGCCGCGCTGGTGGAGGGCGCTCGCCGCGCGGCGGATCCGCAGCCTGGACGACTGTCTGGTCTGGATCGGGTCTGACGACTGAGCTCGCGCGCGCGCGTCCTGCCCCGTGGCAGACCGCGTCAACGGCTGGCCCTAGACTCCGGCGCCGAACACATGCCCGCAGGCATTCAGGACACCCCCTGGACCAGGTCATCGCTCGTCGACGGGAGCGCGCGGCGGCCGCTGATCGGCGTCTCCGCGAGCCTGCACGACTTCGGCGACTACGGCGGGATCGGCGTCCAGCGACCGGTACACCTGGCGGGGGGGATGCCATTGGTGCTGCCGCAGTTGCCCGAGGCCGTGGATGAGATCCTGGAGCGCCTTGACGGTCTGCTGCTCGCGCCGGGCCGCGACATCGACCCGGCTCGCTACGGCGAGGAACCCGACGCGCTGCTCGCGGCGACCGAGCCGCGGCGCGACGAGTTCGAGCTGGCGCTGGCCCCGGCGGCGCTCGCGCGCGGGCTGCCGGTGCTCGGGATCTGCCGCGGCATGCAGGTGCTCAACGTCGCGCTCGGCGGCTCGATGGTTCAGGACGTGCGGTTGAGTGAGGCCTGGCGAGACCATCCATCGGACCCGGGGTGGCAAGCGTGGAAGCGGATGGAGCTGCTTGCGCTCGGCGAGCTGAGCGAGATCCCGGCGCATCCGAGGCACGCGATCGAGGTTGCGCGGCCGAGCATCCTGGCCGACTCGCTCGGCGAGGGGCCGGCGACGGTCGACTCCTTCCACCATCAGGCGCTCGGGCGCCTGGGGGAGGGGCTGCGCGTGACGGCGGTCGCGCCCGACGGGGTCGTCGAGGCGGTCGAGCTGGAGCAGGCCGATGATCGGTGGGTCCTCGGGGTGCAGTGGGAGCTGCAGGAGGAGTGGCGGATCGACGGACGTTTCGCGCGCGTGTTCGAGGCGTTCGTCGCCGCCGCCGCGGAGCGCGCCGGCGCGGTCGGGGCCTGGTCCCGCCCGTCCGGCCGCCTCTGATGGCCGGTCGAGCCGGCGCGGTCAGGAGGTCATCCCGCCCCACTGGCCGCCGGTGATGCTCAGCACCTGGCCCGTGATGTAGTTCGCCCACGGCGTGCAGAGCAGGAACACGCCGCCGGCGGCCTCGGACGGCGTGCCCGGACGCCCGAGCGGGATCAGGTTCGGCACGACGTCGCGAATCTGGGACGGGATCCCGAGCTGGACCGTGCGGCCGTCGATCTGCATCGTGTTGGCCTCCTCCTTGACAGCCGTCAGGCGCGTCTCGATGAAGCCGAAGGCGACCGCGTTGACGTTGATCCTGAACTGGCCCCACTCCTTGGCCAGCGTCTTGGTCAGCCCGATCACGCCGGATTTGCCCGACGCGTAGTTGGCCTGCCCGGCGTTGCCCATCGTGCCCGAGATCGAGGAGACGTTGACGATCTTGCGGAACACCTCGATCCCCTGCTCACGCTCGACCTTGGCCGGCTCGCGCATGTGGGGCGCGACCGCGCGGCACATCTGGAACGGCACCACCGTGTGGATCGCGAGCATCCGGTGAAACGCCTCGTCGGTCATCTTGTGCAGCGGAGCGTCCATCGTGTAGCCGGCGTTGTTGACGAGGATGTCCACCCTGCCCCATTCCGCGATCGTCTGGTCCACGAGCGCATCGCAGGCGCCCGGCCGGGTGAGATCGCCTGCGAACACGAGCGTCTCGCCGGCGATCTCCGAGGCGGTCCCCCGCGCGAGGTCGCCGTCGAGGTCGTTGATCAGGACCTTCGCGCCGTGCTCGCTCAGGAGTTCGGCGGTCGCGCGGCCGATGCCACGGGCAGAGCCCGTGACGATCGCGACCTTCTCGTCGAGGATTCCCATCGGCTGTCTCCGTCGATCGTCGTTGGCGATGTGATCTTGTCAGCCCGCTCAGGCCCGCGCTCGGCACAGATGGACGGCGGCTCCGGGCTCGGGCGCGCCGGTCGCCGCGCCGGCCGCCGGGCGGTCGGCGTCGCCGGGACCTTGGGGATGTGCGCAGGCAAGCTCCCACCCTCCCGGCAGATCTCCCGCGCGGTCCGCCAGGTAGGGTTCGCCCGATGAACGCGAACGACTGGCTGGCCGCGTACGCAGAGCGCCTCGGCGTGCCGGCGCCGACCAAGCAGGAGCTGGAGGCGGTGCTCGACCTCGCGGGTGAGGCGGCCCACCGCTCCCAGCGGATCGCCGCGCCCGTCGCCTGCTGGCTCGCCGCCCGCGCGGGGTTCCAGCTCGACGAGGCGCTGCGCCTGGCGCAGGAGACCGGCGAGCCGCCTGAGGGAGCTGGAGCGGACGGCTGAGCGCGACCACGATGTCGTGCTGCTCGGCGCCACCGGCTACACCGGAGCGCTGACCGCGGAGCACCTCACGCGCAGCGCCGGCGGCGCGCGCTGGGCGGTCGCAGGGCGCAGCCGCCAGCGGCTTGAGTCGCTGCGCGAGCGCCTGGCCGTGATCGACGCTGCGGCGGCCGACGTGCCGCTGCTCGTCGTCGATGTAGAGGACGCTGCCTCGCTGCGGCGGCTGGCTCAGAGCACGAAGGTCCTGGCGACGACCGTGGGGCCCTATCTGCGCCACGGCGAGCCGGTCGTCGCCGCGTGCGCGGCGGCGGGCACCGACTACGCCGACCTGACCGGTGAGCCTGAGTTCGTCGACCGCGTGTGGCTGCGCCACCACGAGCAGGCGCGTCGCACCGGCGCGCGGCTGGTCCACTCGTGTGGCTTCGACTCGATCCCGGCGGATCTCGGCGCCCTCCACGCCGTTCAGCGCCTTCCGGAGGGCGAGCCGATCCAGCTCGAGGGCCACGTCCGCGCCGGCGGGACCTTCAGCGGCGGCACCTACCAGTCGATGCTGGAGGTGATGGGGCGACTGCTGCCCGCGCGCGAGCTCGCCCGTCGCCGGGCCCGGCTCGAGGGCCGTCCGGCGGGGAGGCGGGTCCGCGGGATGAAGGGCCCGCCCCGCCACGATGCGAACGCGGGCGGCTGGTTGCTCCCCGCACCCACGATCGACCCGATCACGGTGCTGCGCTCGGCCCGCGCGCTGCGCCGCTACGGCCCGGACTTCAGCTACGGCCACTACCTGCTCGTCCGTCGGCTGCCGACCGCGGTCGCTCTCGCGGCCGGGGCCGCGGGCCTGGCCGCGGCCGCCCAGCTCCCGCCGCTGCGCGGCGCTCTCGCCGGGCTCAGACGCTCGGGGGAGGGGCCCAGCGAGGCGCAGCGGGCCCGCGGCTGGTTCCGCGTCCGCCTCGACGGTCGATCCCCGAGCGCCCGCGTCGTGACCGAGGTGGCCGGCGGCGACCCCGGCTACGGCGAGACGTCGAAGATGCTCGCGCAGGCGGCGCTCTGCCTGGCGCTTGACGACCTGCCCGACGTCGCCGGCCAGCTCACCCCGGCGGTGGCGATGGGCGAGGCTCTCATACGGCGGCTGGAGCGGGTGGGGATCGAGTTCAGGACGGTGCGTTGAACGAGCGCCCGGCTCGGGAGGTCGACGCTGAGTCGCTGCGCGAGCCGCCGGGGCCGCGGGCGGACCTGCGCTCCGACGGTCGCGCGGCGCTGGAGTGGGCCGCCTCGTACCTGGAGCGCGTGGGCGACCTGCCGGTGCTGGCACGGGTGGCCCCCGGCGAGATCCGAGCACGGCTGCCGGCGGAGGCGCCGGAGGAGGGCGAGCCGTTCGCCGCGGTGCTGCGCGACCTGGACGAGATCCTCCTGCCGGGGGTGACCCACTGGCAGCACCCGCGGTTCTTCGCGTACTTCTCGGTCAGCGCCTCGGAGCCCGGGATTCTGGCCGAGCTGCTCGCCGCGACGCTCAACTCGATCGCGATCCTGTGGCGCACCGCTCCGGCCGCCACCGAGCTCGAGGGGGTCGTGCTCGACTGGACCGCGAAGCTGCTGGGGCTTCCGGACGGGTGGCACGGCCACATCGAGGACAGCGCGTCGACCTCGACAGTGGCGGCGATGATGGCGGCGCGCGAGGCGACCGGTCGCAACCTGGTCGTCTGCTCCGACCAGGCGCACTCATCGGTCGCCAAGGGGGCGCGGATGCTCGGCATGGAGCTCCGGCGCGTCGCGGCCGATCCTGAGCTGAGGATGCGCGTCGACGAGCTCGGCGACCTCAGTGGGGCCGCGGCAGTGGTCGCGACCGTCGGCACGACCGGCAGCGCCTCGGTCGACCCGGTGCCGGCGATCGCCGACGCCTGTCGCGCCGCCGGGGCCTGGCTGCACGTCGATGCCGCCTACGCGGGCTCGGCGATGGTGTGCCCCGAGCTCCGGTGGGCGTTCGCGGGCGTCGAGCGTGCCGACTCGCTCGTCGTCAACCCCCACAAGTGGCTCCTGACGCCGATGGACTGCTCGCTGCTCTGGACCCGGCGCCCTGAGGATCTGCGGGCGGCGTTCAGCCTCGTGCCCGAGTACCTGCGCACGCCTGACGCCGAGGATGCCCTGTCGCTGAGCGAGTACGGACCGGCGCTCGGCCGTCGCTTCCGCGCGCTGAAGCTGTGGGCCGTGCTTCGCTGCCACGGACGGCGGGGGCTGCAGGAGCACATCCGGCGCGGACTCGCGCTGGCGGAGACGTTCGAGCGCTGGGTCGCCGAGGAGCCGGGCTGGGAGCTCTGCGCTCCCCGCCACTTCTCGCTCGTCTGCCTGCGCATGGAGGGCGGCGACGACCGCAACCGCGAGCTGCTCGCGCGGGTGAACGCGTCGGGGGAGGCGTTCCTCTCGCACGCGGTGCTCAACGAGCGGTTCGTGCTGCGCATGGCGATCGGGCAGGCGTCGACCACCGAGCAGGACGTGAGACGCGCCTGGGACGCGCTCCGTCGCGAGGGCGCGGCGCTCGCGGGCTGAGCCTCGGGCCGGGTCGGCCTGGTCGGGCTGCGCTGCGCCTCGGCGCCGTCCGCACCCGCTCTCTCATCGTTCTCTCATCTGCCGACGGGTACCACCCGGTGATGGCAACGGTCGCTCCTGAGCTGGAGACAGGGGTCTCGGATGCTCTCTCCCGCGCCTGCGATCACCTGCTGGCCCTGCAGGACGGCGCCGGGTGGTGGAAGGGCGAGCTGGAGACGAACGTCACGATGGATGCCGAGGATCTGCTCCTGAGGGAGCTCCTTGGGATCAGGGAGCTAGCCGCGACCGAGCGCACGGCCGCCTGGATCCGCTCGCAGCAGCACCCGGATGGCTGGTGGAGCAACTTCCGCGGCGGCCCGGGCGACCTGTCGACCACGATCGAGGCCTACGTCGCGCTCCGGCTCGCCGGCGATCGCCCGGATGCCGAGCACATGAGGGCCGCCGGCGAGTTCGTGCGGGACCGGGGCGGCCTGCAGCAGGCGCGCGTGTTCACCCACATCTGGCTGGCGATGTTCGGCTTGTGGCCGTGGGAGCTCGTGCCGGCGCTCCCCGCCGAGATGATCCTGCTGCCGCCGTGGGCTCCGTTCAACCCGTATGACTTCGCGTGCTGGGCTCGCCAGACGGTCGTCGCGCTCAGCGTGGTTCTCTCCTACCGGCCTCGTGGGAGGCTCGGGTTCACCCTGGAGGAGCTTCGCGGGGCGGCGCCGTGGTCGCCTCCCGCTCCACGGACCGCGCTCGGGCGCGCGCTGGTCTCGCTGGATCGGGTGCTTCACGCCTACCAGCGGCGCCCCGTCCGCAGGCTGCGCGAGCTGGCGCTCGCCCGTGCCGAGCGGTGGATCGTCGAGCGTCAGGAGGCCGACGGCTCCTGGGGCGGGATCCAGCCGCCATGGGTGTACTCGCTGATCGCGCTGCGGCTCCGCGGCTACGCTTTGGATCACCCGGTGATGCGCCGTGGCCTGGAGGGCCTGGAGTCGTTCGCGATCGATGGCTCCGGGCCCGTCTCGCGCCGTCTGGAGGCATGCCAGTCACCGGTGTGGGACACGGCGCTCGCCGTCGTCGCGCTGGCCGACGCCGGCGTCCCCGGGGACCATCCGGCCCTGGTCCGCGGAGCCGATTGGCTGCTCGGGCAGCAGGTGCTCGTGCGAGGCGACTGGGCGATCAGGCGTCCCGGCCTGGAGCCGGGCGGCTGGCCGTTCGAGTTCGCCAACTCCAACTACCCCGATGTCGATGACACGGCCGAGGTGGCGCTGGCGCTGACGAGGGTGCGGCACCCCGAGCCCGACCGGGTCGCTCGGGCCGTCGAGCGCGGCGCGCGCTGGCTTGAGGGGATGCAGAGCTCAGACGGTGGCTGGGGCGCGTTCGACGCCGACAACTTCCGGCCGTGGGTCCGCGCGCTCCCGTTCTGCGACTTCGGCGAGGTCATCGACCCCCCGAGCGCCGACGTGACGGCGCACGCTCTGGAGCTGCTGGCGGCGCTGGGACGTGCCAACCCGGCGGGGCTCGATTGGCTGACGGCCGCGCAGGAGGACGACGGCTCGTGGTTCGGGCGCTGGGGCGTGAACCACGTCTACGGCACAGGTGCGGCCGTGCCGGCGCTGGTCGCGGCTGGCGTGCCCGTCACCGACGGCCGGATCCGGCGGGCGGTCCGCTGGCTCGAGCGACACCAGAACCCCGACGGCGGCTGGGGCGAGGACTGCCGCTCCTACGACGATCCGGAGTGGATCGGGCGGGGCGCCAGCACCGCCTCGCAGACGGCGTGGGCGCTGCTGGCCCTCCATGCCGCCGGCGAGCGCTCGGCGGCCGCCCAGCGCGGCGTCGCGTGGCTGGTCGCGCACCAGCGGGAGGACGGCGGCTGGGACGAGCCCCAGTTCACCGGCACGGGGTTCCCATCGGACTTCTACATCAACTATCACCTCTACCGGGTCGTTTTCCCGGTGATGGCGCTGGGCAGATGGGCCGGATGCTGACCGACCGCCGGCGCCCGCTGGCGAGCGTCCGGCGCTGCCCGCCGATCGGGGGGCTCGTGTGGGCGTGACGGTCGGTCCGAGCGTGGGCGCGGCGGCCGGTCCGAGCGCGGGAGTGCTGCCGCCGCGGGAGGCGATCCTGGCTCGCGCTCGCACGGAGAACTTCCCCGTCGCGCTGTGGGCCCTGGGCCCGCGCGCCCGCCGTCACCTGCTCTCGATCTACGGCTTCGCGCGGCTCGTGGACGAGATCGGCGACGAGCTTGAGGGCGACCGTCCGGCGCTGCTGGACCGGATCGAGCGGGAGCTCGACCAGCCGGCGCATCCGGTGATGGTGGCGCTCGCCGCCACCGTGGGCGAGTGCGCGCTGCCGCGCGAGCCGCTGCTGCGCCTGATCGAGGCCAACCGCCGAGACCAGCGGGTGCACCGCTACGAGACCCTCGAATCGCTGCTCGACTACTGCCGGTTGTCGGCGGCGCCCGTCGGCGAGCTGGTGCTGGGCGTGTTCGGCGTTCGCACGCCGGAGCGCGTCGCGCAGTCGGATCGGGTCTGCGCGGCGCTCCAGGTGATCGAGCACCTCCAGGACCGTGACGAGGATCTCGCGCGCGGCCGCGTCTACATCGGGCCGTTCGACGCCGTCGGCGGCGCCCGCGAGCTGCTGCGCGACGGCCCGCGGCTGGTCTCGGGACTGCGCGGCCGGGCTCGCCTTGCGGTTGCCGGGTTCCTGGCCGGGGGCCGCCGCGCGCTGGACGAGCTGGAGGGCAGGCCGCCCCGGCCATTTGCCCGCGCCTACCTGAGGGCGGTTCTGGGACGGTGATCGCGCCCGCGCTGGAGCTTGAGTTCGCCTACCGCACGTGCGAGGAGATCACGCGGCGGGCGGCGGCCAACTTCCACTACGGGATCAGGCTGCTCCCGCGGGACAAGCGCCGTGCGATGAGCGCCGTGTACGCGCTGGCGCGCCGGGTGGACGACATCGGCGACGGCGAGGGCGACCCGGCCGAAAAGCTCCAGGCCCTGGCGGCCGAGCGTGTCAAGCTGGCCGCGATCTCGGGTGACGGCTCGGGACGGGAGCTGCGCGCTCAGGAGCTCGGCAGCGATCCCGTGATCGAGGCGGTGGCGGACGCCCACGAGCGCTTCGCCCTCCCGCTTGACGCGCTCGAGCAGTTGATCGACGGCGTCGAGCTCGACGTCCGCGGCTCCCGCTACGAGACGTTCGACGAGCTGGTCGTCTACTGCCGCGACGTGGCCGGCTCGATCGGGCGCCTGTCGGTGGCGATCTTCACCGGCGGGGACGGGGCGCGGCTCGCGAGCCTCGCGGACGACCTCGGCGTGGCGATGCAGCTGACCAACATCCTGCGTGACGTGCGCGAGGACTTCGAGAACGGCCGCGTCTATCTCCCTTACGAGGACATGCGGGCGTTCGGCTGCCCGCAGCCGCTCGACCTGAGCGACGCGCTGATCCGCTTCGAGGCCGCACGCGCACGGGAGTGGTTCGAGCGCGGCCTGCGCCTCGTGGACTCGCTGGACGCGCGCAGCGCCGCCTGCGTTCTGGCGATGACCGGGATCTACCGGCGCATCCTCGATCGCATCGCCCAGGACCCGGATCAGGCGCTGGCGCGGAGGATCTCGCTGCCGGTCTGGGAGAAGGGCTGGCTCGCGGCCCGGAGCCTCGCGGGGATGCGGACGTGAGGCGGGTGGTCGTCGTCGGCGGCGGGCTGGCCGGGATCGCGGCGGCGCTTGACTGCGCGCGCGACGGCGCGTCCGTGACGCTTCTGGAGTCCCGCGGGCGGCTCGGCGGAGCGGCCTACTCCTTCACCCGCGACGGCCTGATCGCCGACAACGGCCAGCACGTGTTCCTGCGCTGCTGCACCGAGTACCGGGACCTGCTGGAGCGGATCGGCGCCGCGGAGCTCGTTACGCTGCAGCGTCGCCTCGCGATCGCCGTGCTGGCGCCGGGGCGCCCCCCGGCATGGCTCAGCCGCTCGGGGCTCCCGGCTCCGCTGCACCTGGCCGCGAGCGTCGCGCGATACCGCCCGCTCGGCGCCCGTGAGCGGGCGGCGCTCGTGCCGGCGCTGCGGGCGCTGCGCGCGGTCGACCCCGATGACCCCCGCGCCGACCGGCGCTCCTTCGGGGCCTGGCTCGCCGAGCACCGGCAGGGCGAGCGGTCCGTGGCGGCGCTGTGGGAGCTGATCGTGCGCCCGACGCTCAACCTCCCGGTCGCCGAGGCGTCCCTGGCGCAGGTCGCGCAGGTGTTCCAGCAGGGCCTGCTCGGCGACCGCGCCGCCGGAGACGTGGGCTACGCGACGGTCCCGCTCGGCGAGATCCACGACGTGGCCGCCCGGCGCGCGCTGGAGCGGGCTCGCGTCGAGGTCCACCTGCGCCGCGCCGCCGCCGCGATCGTGCCCGACGGCGGCGGGTTCAGGGTGGAGTCCGGCGGCGCTCCCTCGCTGATCGCCGATGCGGTGATCCTGGCGGTCCCGCACGACCGGGCCGCGCGGCTGCTCCCGCCCGGATCCGGGTGCGACCGTGCCGCGCTGAGCGACCTCGGGACGTCCCCGATCGTCAACCTCCACGTCGTCTACGACCGGCGAGTCCTGGGCCTCCCGTTCGCGGCCTGCGTGCAGACACCGGTCCAGTGGCTGTTCGACCGCACCGAGGCGTCGGGGCTGGCGCGCGGGCAGTACCTCACGCTGCCGCTCTCCTGCGCACGGCCCGAGCTGGAGCTGTCCGTGGACGAGCTGCGCGATCGCTTCCTCCCGGCGCTGGCCGCGCTGCTTCCCGCCGCACGCGGGGCTCGCGTGGAGGCGTTCTTCGTGACACGCGCGCATGCCGCCACCTTCCGGGCCTCGCCGGGTGCCCGCGCCCTGCGTCCGGGGCCGCGCACGGCGATCCCGGGGCTGGCGCTCGCCGGCGCATGGACGGACACCGGCTGGCCTGCGACGATGGAGGGGGCCGTCCGCAGCGGCCGTGCCGCCGCATGCGAGGTGAGGTCGGCGCTCGCCCGGCGCGTCCCCGAGAGGGCGATGGTGGCCGCGTGAGTCCGCTGACCGTGCTCGCCCCGCTGTCGGTGGAGGCGCGCGCCGTGCGCGCCGGCGCCCCGTGGGCGCACGTCCAGCGGGTGGGGATGGGACCGCGCCGGGCGGCGCGAGGCGGCGCTGCCGTCGACGCCGACGGCGGCGCGGTGCTGATCGCGGGCTTCGCGGGCGCACTGGACCCGGAGCTTGCGCCGGGCGACGTGGTGCTCGCCTCGGAGTTGCGCGGGCCGACCGGGACCACGCGCTGCCCCGATCCGTCGATCCTCGCCGGCGTCCTGCGACGCGGCGGCCTGCGGGTCCGCGTCGGGCCGATCGCGTCGAGCCAGCGGCTCGTGGTCCGCGAGCGCCGCCGCACGCTCCAGCGCACGGGTGCGCTGGCGGTCGACATGGAGTCAGCCTGGCTGGCGCCGGTCGCGCAGGGCCGGCCGCTGGTCACGCTCCGCGTCGTGCTGGACACGCACCGCTCTGAGCTGCATCGCCCGCTGCGAACGGTGGCCGGAGCCGCGGTCGCCTACCGCACGCTCCGGCGCGCGTGCGCGCTGGCGGAGAGCTGGGCGCGGGCGCTGGGCCCGCGCCAGGTCGTGCTCGCCGCGCCGCGCGCCTCGTGCGCCGGCGTCGTGCGTGCGGTGGAGGTGGTCGAGCGGGCGCTTGAGGACCGCGGAGCGCCGGTCTACGTGCGCCGCCAGATCGTCCACAACGCCCACGTGGTGACCGAGCTCGAGCGGCGCGGCGCGATCTTCGTGCGGGAGGTCGACGAGGTCCCGGATGGCGCCACCGTGATCTTCTCGGCGCACGGCGTCTCCCCGGCGGTGCGCGCGGCGGCCGCCGCGCGCGGCCTCGATGTGATCGATGCCACCTGCCCGCTGGTGTCCAAGGTCCATGCCGAGGCCCGCCGGTTCGCGCAGGCCGGCCGGGAGATAGTGCTCGTCGGACACGCGGAGCACGAGGAGGTCGAGGGGACCCGCGGGGAGGCCCCGGCCCACACGCGCGTCGTCGCGACGCCGGCCGAGGCGAGGGCGCTGCGCGTGCGCGATCCCGAGCGGGTCGCCTATCTCACCCAGACCACGCTGTCGATCGACGACACCGCAGAGGTGGTCGAGGCGCTGCGCGAGCGGTTCCCCGGGCTGGTCGGGCCCGTTTCCAGCGACATCTGCTATGCGACCCAGAACCGCCAGGACGCGGTGCGCGCGCTCGCCTCCGACTGCGACCTCGTGCTGGTCGTCGGCTCGCCCAACTCGTCCAACTCCCGACGTCTGGTGGAGGTGGCCACGCGCGCCGGCTGTGCTGCGGCGCTGGTCGACGACGCCACCGAGATCGAGCCGGAGCTGCTGATCGACCGTCACCGGATCGGCCTCACGGCCGGCGCCTCGGCGCCGGAGGCGCTCGTCCAGCGAGTCGTCGGCGCGCTCGCCGGGCTCGGCGGCGCGACCGTCCACGAGCGCTCCGTCGCACGCGAGGACGTGTACTTCAAGCTGCCGCCAGAGGTCAGGCGGGGGGTCTGAGATGCCGGTTCCGCTGCGCCAGTCGGTACGAATGGCGGCCTACCTCGCCGAGCAGAGGCTGCGCGGCAGGGAGCGCTTTCCGCTGATCGTAGAGCTGGAGCCGCTGTTCCAGTGCAACCTGAAGTGCGCCGGTTGCGGCAAGATCCAGCATCCGGAGCACGTGCTTCGCCGGCGGATGCCGGTGCAGCAGGCGCTCGACGCGGTGCACGAGTGCGGCGCGCCGATGGTCTCGATCGCCGGCGGCGAGCCGCTGGTGCACCCGGAGATCGATGAGCTCGTGCGCCGGCTGGTGCAGCGGCGCAGGTTCGTCTACCTGTGCACGAACGCGATCCTGATGCAGCGGCGGCTGGACCGCTTCGAGCCCTCACCCTACTTCGCCTGGGCGGTTCACCTCGACGGCCTGCGCGAGCGCCACGACGAGTCCGTCTGCCGCGCCGGGGTGTTCGACAAGGCGGTGGCCGCGATCCGCGCCGCCAAGGCGCGGGGCTTCCGCGTCACCACCAACACGACCTTCTTCACGCACGACACGCCGGAGGCGGTGCGCCGAGTCCTGGACTTCCTCAACGACGAGCTCCGCGTCGACCAGATGATGATCTCGCCGGCCTACGCCTACGAGCGAGCCCCGGACAGAGAGCACTTCCTCGGGGTGCGCCAGACCCAGGAGCTGTTCAGGGCCGCGTTCGCCGACGGACGTCGAGAGCGCTGGCGCCTGAACCACTCGCCGCTGTTCCTGGACTTCCTGGAGGGCAAGGTGGACTTCCCGTGCACGGCCTGGGGGATTCCCAGCTACTCTGTGTTCGGCTGGCAGCGCCCGTGCTACCTGATGGCGGACGGTTACGCGAAGACCTATCGGGAGTTGGTCGAGACGACCGACTGGGACGCCTACGGACGGGGCCGGGACCCGCGCTGCGAGAACTGCATGGCGCACTGCGGCTACGAGCCGACCGCGGTGCTCGCGACGACGCGCTCGCTGCGACAGGCCGCGCGCGCTCTGACCCGGGGCTGAGTCTTTGCGCGTGCTGGTGGTGGAGGACGAGGCCAAGCTCGCGTCGCTGCTGCAGCAGGGCCTCGCAAGCCGCGGGATGGGGGTCGACGTGGCACGGACGGGCGACGAGGCGGTGATCCGCGCGACGGCGACCGACTACGACCTGATCCTCCTGGACGTGATGCTCCCGGGCCGAGACGGGATCGATGTCTGCCGGCAGCTGCGGGCTCACGAGGTGTGGTCGCCGACGCTGATGCTGACCGCGCTCGACGACGTCGAGTCCCGGGTCCGCGGGCTGGACAGCGGTGCCGACGACTATCTCGCCAAGCCGTTCTCGTTTGAGGAGCTGCTGGCGCGGATGCGGGCCCTGACACGCCGCGGCGGCCCGCCGCGGCCGACCCTGCTGACCGTGAGGGACCTGAGGCTCGACCCCGCTTCGCGCCGGGTGTGGCGCGGCGGCGCGGAGCTGGCGCTGACCCCGCGTGAGTTCGCGCTGCTGGAGGTGTTCATGCGCCATCCCGGGCAGGTGCTGAGCCGCTTCGAACTGCTCGAGCACGTGTGGGACCACAGCTACGAGAACCGCTCCAACGTGATCGACGTGTACGTGGGCTATCTGCGAGAGAAGCTGGACCGGGCGTCGATCGAGACCGTGCGCGGCGCCGGCTACCGGTTGCGGGCGTGAGGCGCGGGAGCCGGAGCGCGGATCCTTCGGGACGCACGGCCGGCCTCGTGCGGCGCCGGCTGCCGGTTGCTGGCCTGAGGCGCGGGCGCGACGCCGAGGATCCCCCGGGACGCAGGGCGGGGCTCGCTCGCCGGCTGCGCCGGCTGCCGTTCAGGGTGCGGCTGGTGCTGAACTTCGCCGCGGTGATGGTGGTGCTGTTCGGCGGCCTGGCGCTGCTGCTCCAGACCGAGTTCTCAGACAGCCTCGATCAGGGGCTCAACCGGTCGCTCGGCGCCCGGGCCGCCGAGCTCGCGACCCTCCTCAACGCCCGGCGCAGGCTCCCGGCGCTGCCCGAGGTCGACGGCGCCTTCGCGCAGATCGTCGCCGTCAGGGGACGTGTGCTGGACGCGACGACGGGCTTCGGCGCGCCGCTGCTGACCGCGCCCGAGCTGCGACGCGCGTCCGCTGCGACGGTGACGCTCGATCATGGAGATCGCGCCCGGCTGCTGGCTCAGCCGATCTCGACCCGGCCCGGGGCGGTCCTCGTGGTCGGCGCATCGCTCTCGCAGCTTGATCACGCGATGACCTCGCTCAACGAGCTGCTGTTCATCGGCGGGCCGCTGCTGCTGCTGATCACCTGCCTGGCGGGCTACGTGCTCGCCGAGCGCGCGCTCGCGCCTGTTCAGAGGATGGCGGCCTGGGCGGAGCGCATCTCGGGCGCGCCCGGTGACGACCGGCTGCCGCTGCCCGAGGCCAAGGACGAGCTCCGCGAGCTCGGCGACGCGCTCAACGCCGTGCTTGACCGGCTCGGCGATGCGCTCAGGCGCGAACGCAAGTTCGTCGCGTACGCGGGGCACGAGCTGCGAACGCCGATCTCGATCCTGAAGCTGGAGCTGGAGCTGGCGCGTGCGTCCGGCGGATCGGGTGAGGACCTCGATCGGCGGCTGCGGTCGGCGGGCGAGGAGGTCGATCGCCTCGCTCAGCTGGCGCGCGACCTGCTGGTGCTGGGGCAGGCGGAGCTCGGGCAGCTGCAGCTGCGCTGTCGCGCGGTGCGCGTGCGAGAGCTTCTGGAGATCGTCGCGGAGCGATTCGCGGCCGCCTACGGGCTGCGGAGCGACCGGGTCCGGACCCTCGACGAGGAGGGATTGGTACTGGACGCAGACCCGGCGCGTCTGGAGCGCGCTCTCGCCAACATGGTCTCCAACGCCCTGCGTCACGGCGCGGGCGACGTCGTGCTCGTCGCCCGTCGCGGCGAGGACGCCCTGGAGCTGCACGTGCTCGACGAGGGCCCCGGGTTCGCGCCGGACTTCATCCCGCATGCGTTCGAGTGCTTCACGCGTGAGGAGACCGGCCATCGGGGCACGGGAGGCGTCGGCCTCGGCCTCTCGATCGTGGCGGCGATCGCCGAGGCCCACGGCGGGCATGCCCAGGCCGTCAACCGACCCGGTGGCGGCGCGGACGTCTGGCTGTCGCTTCCGCTCTCGCGTGCGTCGGTCCAGCAGGCGCCGAGTCCGCGCACGCCGCTGGCGGCGGGCGCCTGAGCGGCGATCGCAGCCATGCGCGATCGCGCCGCGCGCGTCATCCTTTGCTCATGCGCGTTCTGATCGCAGAGGACGAGGTCCGACTCGCGGAGACGATCGCCAGGGGGCTGCGGCGCCAGGGGCTCGCGGTCGACGTCGCGCACGACGGCGAGCAGGCGATCGCAAAGGCGAGAGTGGTGCGCTACGACGTGCTCGTGCTCGACCGCGAGCTGCCCGTCGTGCACGGAGACGATGTCTGCCGCACCGTCCGCGACGAGCGGCCCGAGACCGGGATCCTGATGCTCACGGCCGCCGGCGCCCTGGAGGACGTGATCGAGGGGCTGTCGCTCGGGGCCGACGACTATCTCCCCAAGCCCTTCCGCTTCGCCGAGCTCGTGGCGCGGGTGCACGCGCTCGCGCGCCGCTCGTCGCCCAGTCGGCCTCCCGTGCTGCGCCATGGCGACCTGGAGCTCGATCCGGCCCGTCGTCGCCTGACGCGCGCAGGACGGGAGATCGAGCTGGCACGAAAGGAGTTCGCGGTGCTGGAGGCGCTGATGGCGGCCGACGGCGCTACGGTTTCCGCAGAGCAGCTGCTCGAACGAGTATGGGACGAGCACACCGATCCGTTCACCAACGTCGTGCGGATGACGATCATGACGCTGCGTCGCAAGCTGGGCGAGCCACAGGTGGTGCAGACGGTGATCGGGGTCGGCTACCGGATGTCATGAGAGGCGGTCAGAGCCGGTGGCTGCGACGGCCGGCGCCGACGATCCGGCTGCGGCTCACCGCGCTCTACGGCACGGTCTTCTTGATCACGGGCGCGGCGCTGCTCACGCTCGGCTACCTGTTCGTCCGCGACAACCTGGTCACGCGCCCGCGGCTGCGACACGAGCTCGCCAAGCTCGGCTTCCACCTGCACCGCAGCTACCCGTTCGACTTCCCGCCGGGCTCTCCTGAGGCGAGCCTGATCCGCTCCGCCGAGACGCAGATCGTCTCCGGGGCCCTGCACCGCCTGCTCATCGAGTACGCCGTGGGGCTGTTCCTGATGACCGCGATCTCCGTCGTCACCGGCTGGATGCTCGCCGGCCGGGCGCTGGCTCCGCTGCGCCGGATCACCGCGACCGCCCGCCGGGTGTCCGGCGAGAACCTGGGGGAGCGGATCGCGCTGCGCGGCCCGGCGGACGAGCTCAGGGAGCTGGCCGACACCTTCGACGGGATGCTCGCCAGGCTTGACGGCGCGTTCGCCAGCCAGCGGCACTTCGTCGCCAACGCCTCCCATGAGCTGCGCACGCCGCTGGCGATCATGCGCACCGAGATCGACGTCGCGCTCTCGGACCCCGGCGCCGCCGTCGAGGACATGCGGGAGATGGGTGAGGCGGTGCGCGAGACGGTCGACCGCTGCGAGCGGCTGATCGCGAGCCTGCTCCTGCTGGCACGCAGCGAGGGGACCGTGGGACACCCAGAGCCGGTCGACATCGCAACGCTCGCGGCCGACTGCGTCACCGACCTCTGGGCGCGCGCCCAGGAGTCGAGATCGGAA
>JAJZWB010000162.1 GCA_021846845.1 Actinomycetes bacterium
GGGGCCCGCGCGGGGTCGCAGGCGACCCCGCTTCGGGTGGCCGCATGCGGCCGGGCCTCCCGAACGAGCTAGTGGTGCTCGATCACCCGGTCGATCAGCCCGTACTCGACCGCCTCACGGGCCTTGAAGAAGCGGTCGCGCTCCATGTCGGCGTGGACCTGCTCCTCGGGCTGCCCGGTGTGGAACGCGTAGATCTCGTCGATCCGCTTGCGGATGTTGAGGATCTCCCGCGCGTGGATCTCGATGTCCGTCGACTGGCCCTCGAAGCCGGCGGACGGCTGGTGGATCAGGATCCGGCTGTTGGGCAGCGAGAAGCGCTTGCCCTTGGTGCCGCCGGTCAAGAGCAGCGACCCCATCGACATCGCGATCCCGACGCAGATCGTCTGCACGTCGGGCTTGATGAACTGCATCGTGTCGTAGATCGCGAGGCCCGAGTAGATCGAGCCGCCCGGTGAGTTGATGTAGATCGAGATGTCCTTGTCGGGGTCCTGCGACTCCAGGTGCAGGAGCTGGGCGACCACGAGGTTGGCGATCTGGTCGTCGATCGGGGTGCCGACGAAGATGATCCGCTCGTTGAGCAGCCTGCTGTAGATGTCGAACTCGCGCTCGCCGCGCGCGGTCCGCTCGATGACCATCGGAACCAGTGGCATGGCCCGCAATCTAGCGGGTCAGGGAACGAGGACCGCGGCGCCGTCGAAACGCCCCGCCCGCAGGTCGTCGAGCGCTCGCTCGGCCTCCTGCAGCGGGTAGGTCGTGACCGTCGTCCGGATCGGGACCGCCGGCGCCAGCGTGAGCAGCTCCCGTCCGTCGGCGCGGGTCAGGTTGGCGACCGAGCGCAGCGTGCGCTCGTGCCACAGCAGCTCGTAGGGGAAGGACGGGATGTCGCTCATGTGGATCCCGGCGCACACCACCGTCCCACCGGGCGCGACCGCCCGGAGCGCGGCGGGCACGAGCGCGCCCGCCGGCGCGAAGATCAGGGCCGCATCGAGCTGCGCCGGCGGCTCGGCGTCGCTGCCGCCCGCCCACGCGGCGCCCAGCGAGCGCGCGAACGCCTGGGTGCCGGCGTCGCCCGGCCGCGTGAACGCGTACACCTCTCGCCCCTGGTGCACCGCGACCTGGCAGATCTGGTGCGCGGCGGACCCGAACCCGTACATCCCCAGGCGGGTGGCGTCGCCGCACATCGACAGCGCCCGCCAGCCGATCAGCCCGCCGCACAGCAGCGGCGCCGCCTGCTCGTCGGAGAGCTCCTCCGGGAGCGCCAGGCAGAAGCGCTCGTCGGCGACCGTCAGCTGCGCGAAGCCGCCGTCGATGTCACGGCCGGTGAAGCGGGCGGCGACGCACAGGTTCTCGCGGCCCGTGGCGCAGTAGCGGCAGGTGCCGTCGGCGAAGCCCAGCCACGGGACGCCGACCCGCCGCCCGTCCTCGGTGCGCGCCACGATCTGGTGCCCGAGGATCAGCGGCAGCCTGCCGGGCTCGATCTCGCCGTCGCGCAGGTGCAGGTCTGTGCGGCAGACACCGCAGGCGCTGACCTGCAGAAGCAGCTGGCCCGGCTCGGGAACGGGATCCGGGACCGTGGCGGCCTGCAGCGGCCTGCCGGGCTCGCGCAGCAGCATCGCGCGCACGGCCAGCTCCGGGTCAGGGAGTCGCCGCCAGCCAGACCTCGCGGCCCGTGTGCGAGGGGGTCGGCACCCCGGTGCGCAGTTCCTCACGGATCTCGAGCAGGGTTCCGAAGCGCTCCGCGACCACGTTGTGCTGGTGGATCGTCTCCAGGTTCTCCTGTCGCGCCGAGACGAACGCCCCGTCCTCCAGGTCCGGGAAGCGGTCGAGCACGCCGGCGACCATCTCCCGCACGCAGTCCTCGACGAACCGCGGACGCCGGTGGGCCTTCTCGACGACGTAGCCCTCGTCGGAGCGCTTCATCAGCTCGTAGATCTCCGATGACATCGACTGCTCGACGATCTCCAGCAGCACGGCGGCGTCGATCTCACGGTCGTATCGCTCGGGGCAGCCGATGTACAGCGTCCCGAGCCCGCGCTGGTTGTGCGTCGCTACCGGGACCGCCTCGATGATCCGCTCTATCTCGTCGCTGGTGAAACCGTCATTGGCCAGGCGCTCGCGCGCGCTGGCGGCCACCAGCTCCTGGGCGCACGGGCACGCCGTCATCCCCTGCGCGGTGACCCCCGTCAGCCGGCGGGTTCCGAGCTCGGTCGCCACCGCGACGCCGTGCAGCGTGTACAGCTCCTGGGTCAGGATCCGGCTCACCGGCGCCGGCTTGTGCTCGGGGAAGCGCGCCTGCACGGTCACCTCGGCGCGTCGAGCGCCCTGACGGGCGCGGACCCGCTGCGCGATGTGCTCGGCCAGCGTCTCCGCACGGAACGTGCGCTCGCCGAGCACCACCTCGCCGATCGCCTCATTGACGACCTCCTCGAAGCGGGACATGTGGGCTCCCTTCTGGAAGCCGCCGAGCTCGATCACACACTCGAAGCGGGCCGAGAACAGCTGCTCGGACCCGTCGGAGCTGAGGCGGATCACCTTCTCGACCGCTCCCACCCCGACGCGGGAGAGGCTCAGGGCCAGGCCCGGCGACTGGGCCTGTACATCGATGGTTGGTGCTGCTGAGGTCTGTTCGGTGCGCATCGCTGCACTGAAGGTTAGAAGGGTCTGCCGATCGGCCTCCGTCCGGTCGCGCTGGTGTGGTATCAATCGCCGGGTCGTGACGGGAGTTACGAGAAAGTCGGGCCGCCGGCGCCGGCGATCGGGCAGGGAGTGCGGCGGCCATCGGGCCGCCGGGTCGGAGGGAAGAGAGGAGCCGACCCCGGAGGGGGCGTGCTCGGGTCGAATTGGAGAAGGAGCTCGGAGCCTGTGAGCGTTGACGAGATCGTTCTGCTCAGCGATGAGACCCCGATCGTCGAGCTTGACGAGCTGCGGCCGCTGATCGCCGCCGGCCAGGAGCGCGGCTGGCTGAGCTTCGCCGAGATCGAGGCGTGCCTGGAGGAGGTGGAGGTCGGCAAGGAGCAGCTGGCCGAGCTGCACGGCTGGCTTGACGAGCACGGGATCGTCGTCGTCGGAGCCGACGGAGCGCCGACCGCGCGCCAGGAGGATGTTCACGCGGGCGAGGGCGTCGCCGAGGACGGCGCGGTCGCCGATGGGCTGGCGGCGCGCCGGCCGCCGCAGCTGGACCTGACGGTCGAGCCCAGCCTCGACTCGCTGCGGCTGTACCTGCGGTCGATCGGGCGGGTGGCGCTGCTGACCGCCGAGCAGGAGGTGATGCTGGCGCGGCGGATCGAGCGCGGCGACATGCAGGCCAAGCAGCAGATGATCGAGGCCAACCTGCGTCTCGTGGTCTCGATCGCGAAGTCCTACCTCGGCCGCGGGCTGACGTTCCTGGACCTGATCCAGGAGGGGTCGATGGGGCTGATCCGCGCGGTCGAGAAGTTCGACTACCGCCGCGGCTACAAGTTCTCCACCTACGCGACCTGGTGGATCCGCCAGGCCGTGACGAGGGCGATCGCCGACAAGGGGCGGACGATCCGGATCCCGGTCCACATGGTCGAGAAGCTCAACCGCGTCGTTGGCGTGGAGCGCCAGCTGCTGCAGCAGCTCGGCCGCGAGCCGACGGTCGAGGAGATCGCCGCCGAGCTTGAGACGACCGTTCGTGAGGTGCGCGACACGCTGCGAATGGCCCAGCAGCCGATCTCGCTCGAGAAGCCGATCGGCGAGGAGGACGACTCGGCGCTGGGGGACTTCGTGGAGGATCAGACGGCCGAGTCCCCGTTCGAGCTGGCGTCCGAGCGGCTTCGCCGCGAGAACCTGCTCCGCGCGCTGGCGACGCTGCCCGCGCGCGAGCGTGAGGTGATCGAGCTGCGCTACGGGCTCAGGGGACAGCGGCCCTACACGCTGGAGGAGGTCGGGCGGGCGTTCAACGTCACGCGCGAGCGGATCCGGCAGATCGAGACGCACACGCTGAAGAAGCTTGAGGCGCTGCCGGAGGCGCAGCGGCTGCGCGACGCCTCCTAGGGCCGATCGCCGTCTGCGGGCGCCGTTCGCGCTCCGGGCGGGGATGGCGCTCGGGGAGCTGGCCGGACGCTAGACTCACCGGGCCCTTGGCGGGGTTCCCGAGCGGTCAAAGGGACCAGACTGTAAATCTGGCGGCTCAGCCTTCGCAGGTTCGAATCCTGCCCCCGCCACTGCCTCTTCCCCGGTGCCTCGACGCTTGCGTGCGGGGGGCGCCGAGGCGGTCCGGCGGCCTGCAGCTTTCGTTGCGCCGGCCGGGCCGGCAGGGCTTGGGGCGCCGGCCGTGTTACGGTCTGGCGCTGCACCAGCGCCGGCCGCAGCGGCGCGAGGGGATCGATGCATCGCTCAGCGCCAGCCAGACCAAGTCAGCAGCACGCGCGCGGCCGGGCGTGGCGCGGCGCGATCGCGCTGGCATCCGCCGCGGCGCTCACGGCCGGGATCTCACTCGCAGGCTCGGCTCCGCCGCCCGCCCGGGCCGCCGGCACGGGGCAGCTCCAGCAGCAGATCTCCAGCGGCGCGGCGCGCGTATCCACCCTCCAGGGCCAGGTCGCCGGCGCCAGCCGCCGCGTCGGCCGGCTGGACTCGAGCATCGCGGTGGTCTCGAGCCAGCTGGCCGCGATCGAGGCCCGGCTCGCCGCCGATCGCGCCGCCCTGGTGTCGCTGCGACTCCAGCTTGGCTCGGCGCGGTCTCGACTGGCCAAGCTGGAGGCGGTGCAGGCCCGCGACCAGCAGGTTCTCGCCCGGCAGCTCGTCGGCGCCTACGAGCAGGGCCGCCCGGACGTGATGACCGTCGTGCTGGAGGCGACCGGCTTCAACCAGCTGCTCAACCAGCTCTCGTTCGAGCAGCGCGTCCAGCGCCAGGACGCGCGGATCGTCCACAACGTCAAGGACGCTCGCGCGGCGGTCGCCGCCGAGGCGATCAGGCTCGGCGCGCTCTCGCAGCGACAGCAGCGGTTGACCGCCCAGATCCAGCTCCAGGACAACCGCGTCACGGCGGTCAGGATGGGCCTGGTGCGCCAGCGCCTCGCCGCGGCGCAGGTGGAGGCCGCCAGGCAGGGCGCGCTCTCGTCGGCGCAGGCTCGGGTCGCCTCGCTTCGCGTGCAGCTGTCCAGCCTCCAGGCCGCCCAGGCGGCCGCGCAGCGGGCGGCGCAGCCGCAGGCCGCCGCCCAGCAGCAGGCTGCCGCGCAGCAGCAGGCGGCGGCGCAGCAGCAGGCCGCGGGATCGTCCGGCTCGAGCTCCGCGTCCAGCGGCAGCGCGGCGGCCGGCCCGCCAGCCGGCTCCACTCCCGCGCCGACGGCGCCGTCGAGCGGCGGGTTCACGTTCCCGATGCCGACCGCCGACGCCTCTCCGCCGTCAACCTGGTCCGAGGACCAGGGGGTTGACATCTCCGCGCCGGGCGGCACCCCCGAGCTGGCGGTCTGCTCTGGCACGGTCGTCCTGCACGGGATCGGCGGCTTCGGTCCATCGGCCCCGGTGCTGCACTGCGACTCACCGGTCGACGGCTACAGCTACGTGTACTACGGCCACGCCGGTCCGGGCAACTGGGTGCCGATCGGAACCCACGTCTCCCAGGGCCAGGTGATCTCCCAGGTCGGCTACGGGATCGTCGGGATCTCCACCGGCCCGCACCTGGAGATCGGCTTCGCCGACTCAAGCGGAACGCCGATCGGCGGCGGGAGCGCGTCGACGATGATGTCGCTGCTGCAGTCCGCCTACGGCGGCTGACGGCCGGGCGGGCCGGACGGCTCCCGGGGCGGTGCGCGGCGTGCGGCCTGCGCGGGCCGGCCGGGTGGATGGCGCCGGGGGCGGTGCGCGGCGTGCGGCCTGCGCGGGCCGGCCGGGTGGATGGCGCCGGGGGCGGTGCGCGGCGTCTCGCCGCGTCGCCTACGCGCCTATGAAGTCCGCGAGCGCCCGCTTGCCGTCGGACGTCACGGGCGCGCCGTGCGCCAGCAGCAGCAGATCGAAGTCAAGCGTCAGCAGACGCCGGTAGGCGTAGCGCAGGCCGGCCTTGGTCGCCTCAGGGTCGTCCATCAGCGAATCGGGGACGAACGAGAGACCTTTCACGCCAGGCCAGCGCACGACGCCGTCGGCCACCGCCAGCGCGCGGTGCGCGGGGATGTGGAGCGCGCACTCATCCGGGCAGATCGCGTCGACCTCGTAGGCGGCGATCCCGCCCGGCAGCTGGTCGCCGAACTCGAACGCCGTCACCGGGCCGCGCTCGGTCAGCTCGTGAACGCCCTCACGCACGCAGTGGACCTCGCAGCCGAAGGCCTCACGCAGCTTCCAGGCGTCGCGATCGTGATGGCGGTTGGTCAGCACGACGTGCTGGACCGGCGCGTCGCGCTCCAGGAACCAGGCCGTACCCTCGGCCGGCAGCAGCGGGTCGATCGCGACCCTCTCGGCCAGCAGGTAGTACGAGCTGACCTCGTGTCCGATGCGCGGGTGCATCGCCGTCCAATGCCACAGCCCCGGGGCGATCTCTCTCATCGGGTCAGCTTAGCGTCCGGGCTTCCGGGGGCCGGGCATCCGGCGTTCCGGGGTTCCGGCGATCCGGGCTTGCGGAGGCCAGGCCTCCGGGGTTCCGGGCGCCCGAGCCTGTCCGGACCCGATACCCTCACCGCAGCGCCCTCTTAGCTCAGCTGGTAGAGCACTTCCATGGTAAGGAAGGGGTCTGGGGTTCGAGTCCCCAA
>JAJZWB010000031.1 GCA_021846845.1 Actinomycetes bacterium
ACGCGTCCTGCTCGCGCTCCGCGCCGCACCGCGCGAGCGGGTCAGGCGCGCGGTTGCCGGGGCGCCACCGTCGCGGCGGCCCGCCGGTCCCATGGCCCGCGCCGGCGGGTGAGCAGCTTGGCCGTCTCCCACAGCGCGAGCAGCAGCACGGCCGCCGCGAGTGCGAGGCCGAACTGGCCGGCGTGCAGCGGCACGGTGCCGAGCAGGCGGTTGAGGAGGTCCATCTGCGTGATCATCACCGCGAGCGCGACCTCCCCGAGCGCTGTCCAGTTCATCCTCCGGCTGTCGAACGCCTCGACGGTCAGCGCCGAGAGCGAGACGCTGCGGCTCTCGTAGGCCGCGACCACCAGCATCAGCGCGAAGGCCGTCAGCGCGATCGACGATCCGATCGCGGCGCTGTGATACCGCTGGGTCCCGAGGTGGATCAGCGAGTCCAGGGCGATCGCCATGTACAGGCCGACGAGCCCGGAGGTGAGCTTGACGCCCGTCGTCACGATCGACTCGCCGCTCGGGCGGGGGCGCAGGCTCATCAGACCGGGCGTCGCCCGGTCCAGCCCGAGCGCGATCCCGAACGGCGCGCTGACGAAGAAGTGGATCCACAGCACCTGGGCGGGGTTGAACGGCTGCCCGGCGGCGATGTTCAGCAGCGCCGCGCCGAGGAAGGTGATCACGAACGCGACGAGCGAGATGAGCACGAAGCGGACGTACTTGAGCAGGTTGTCGTAGAGCTTGCGGCCCTGCCGCACCGCGCGCACGATCGTTGCGAAATCGTCGTCGGTGAGGATCATCCGGCTCGCGCTCCTGGCCACCTCCGTGCCGCTGCCCATCGCGATCCCGATGTGCGCGGCCTTGATCGAGGGCGCGTCGTTGACGCCGTCGCCGGTCATCGCGACCACCTCGCCGCGCTTCTTCAGCGTCTCGACGAGCAGCACCTTGTGCTCCGGGGCGACCCGCCCGACGACGCCGATCCGGTCGATCCGCTCCAGGCGCTCGGACTCCGGCAGCGCCGCGAACTCGGCCCCCAGGATCGCCTCGCCCTCGATCCCGAGCTGCCTCGCGATCGCGGCGCCGGTGACCACGTCGTCCCCGGTCACCATCCGCACGCGGATGTGCGCTCGCTGCGCGTCGCGCACCGACCGGCGGGATGCCGCGCGGGGAGGGTCGAGCATCCCCACGAGGCTCGTCAGCTCAAGCCCGTCCACGTATCCGAGCAGGTCGGCGCCGGGGTCGAACGTCGCCGCGTCGAGGTCGCGGACGCCGGCCGCCATCACCCGCAGGCCCGCCTCCTCCATCCGCTGGAGATTCGCCTCCATCCTGGCGCGCAGGTCCCGGTCCCAGGGAACGCTGCGGCCGGAGGCCAGCGCCGTCGCTGCGTGACCCATCACCGCCGGCGCCGCCCCCTTCACGTGACAGCGCACCAGCCGCCGGCCGGCCTCGTCGGCCGCCTCGGTGAAGACCGCCATCAGCTTGTAGGTCGGATCGAACGGAAGCGTCGCCACGCGCGGGTGGAGCTCCCTCGTCGCGTCCAGATCCAGGCCCGCCTTGTGCGCCAGCACCAGCAGCGCCCCCTCCGTCGGATCGCCGACGACCGCACCATCCACCAGCCGCGCGTCGCTGGCGATCACGTAGGGGCAGATCGCATCCTCGATCGTGGCCGAGGTCCCGGCCGCGTGGTGGATCCTGCCCGCGAGCTCGTAGCCAGAGCCGGAGACCGTGTAGCGGTCGGTCGGGTCGACGACCTCGACCGCGGTCATCTGGTTCATCGTCAACGTCCCGGTCTTGTCGGAGTTGATCGCGGAGGTGGAGCCGAGCGTCTCGACCGACGCGAGGTCCTTCAGCACCGCCCCGTGCCGAGCGAGGTCCGCCGCCCCGAGGGACATCACGACCTGCAGCACGGTCGGCATCGCCTCCGGGATCGCCGCGATCGCGAGCGCCACCGCGCCGGTGAAGACGACGTGCGCGGCCTGGCCCCGCTGCGCGCCAAGCACGAACATCACGACCATCGTCAGCCCGGCCGCGCCGGCGATCCAGAGGGTCAGGGTGTTCAGCTGCCTGCTGAGCGGCGTCTGCTCGCGCGCGGTGGTCGCGAGCATGCCGGCGATCCGGCCCACCTGCGTGTCGCTGCCCGTCGCGGTCACGACCATCACGCCGCTGCCATGGGTGACCGGGGTGTGCATGAAGGCCATGTCGGTCTGGTCGCCGGGCGCCAGATCCATGCCCTCGGGGGCCTGAGAGCCCTTGTCGGCCGGGACGCTCTCCCCCGTGAGCGCGGACTCGTCGATCTGGAGCGCGTGCGCCTCGATGATGCGGCCGTCGGCCGGCACCTCGTCCCCGGCGGCAAGCAACACGACGTCGCCGACCACCACCTCGTCCGCGGGGACCTGCGCCTCCGACCCGTCGCGCCTCACCCGAGCGGTGGCCTTCACCATCGCCCGGAGCGCGTTCATAGCGCTCTGCGCCCTGCCCTCCTGACGCATGCCCACGAGCGCGTTGACCACCGTGATCGCGAGCAGGAGCACGCCCGTGCTCCACTCCTGGATCGCCAGCGACACGACGGCCGCGGCGACGAGGATCGCCTGCATGTAGCTTCGGTACTGGGCGAGGAACCGCCGCCACTCCGGCGGCGGCTGCTCTACGGGCAGCGCATTGGGCCCGTCGCGTCCGAGCAGCTCGGCCGCCCGCTCGCCGGATAGCCCGGCCGCCGGATCGACGTCCAGCCCGGCGAAGACCTGCTGTGCCGGCATCCGGTACCAGGCGCGCCCGTCGCCGGCTGTGCCGGATCGGGTGGTGATCGACACCGCGTTCCTCTCAGCGGGCACCCGGCCCGGCCGTGTAGGCGCTCGATGCGGATGGCGTTTCACCGGGTTGGGAGCCGGGGCCGCTCCCTCCCGGCGCGTGCTCTGGCACGCCCGGGCCGTCGGGGCCGCTCCCTCCCGGCGCGTGCTCTGGCACGCCCGGGCCGTCGGGGCCACACGCCCCCACCGCCCAGGACGGCAGCGCGCCTGCGACGAGCGCGGACGCGAGCCGGGGGATCAGGCCGACACCCAGCCCCCTCGAACGCCCGGGAACCGGATGTCCGAGGGCGCCGGGAGCCGAGGTGCGCGCTCCCCGGCAGGCCGGGCTGCGCATCTGAGCCGGTCCCCGATCTCCCCGCCGGATCGCCCCGTGCGTCAGTCCGCGATCCGATTCCCGTACGCGCACAGACCGTACATCGCAAGGATGTCGATCGCGAACACGCACATCGACCAGAACGGATAGGCGGGCATCATCAGCAGCTGGGCGATCGCGTTGAGGCCGAGGATCGCGACCCCCGTCCAGCGCGCGAGCTGGCTCTTCACGAACACGCCGAACCCGACGAACAGCTGCACCACGCCGATGCCGAGCACCGTCCAGCCCCAGGCATTCAGGTCGCCGGTGATGTAGAACGCATTGGCGACGAAGAAGCGCGCGTTGCCGATCGCCGCGATCCCCTCGATGATGTTGATCGTCGCGAGGGTCAGAAGCAGCACGCCCGCGAGCACGATCCAGCCCTGGCCGCGCTCTTCCTCATAGGCCCCGTAGGGAGGGGTTCTCGTCGCTGGGGGGCCGGCTTGAACTGACATGACATCCCTCCGGTGAGCGTTGGTGAAGCCTGCGTGCAGGCGAGATGGTGAATATCAGCGTCGCACCGCCGGCCGCGCTGCTCGTCATCCATTTGGGGTTAACGGTCACCGTCACCCATCGGCTGCCATATCAGCCGAGCCCCCGGCGCTATCGTCTCACCCTCCACGACGGCCGAGTCCATCCGATTCCTGAGAGATTTCACCGCGGCGAGCACGTATGGGTCGTCCAGCCGGACGGCTCGCAGCGCCCGGCGGAGTACGTGGGCGAGGCGGAGCAGAGCGTCTGGTTCGGAGGGCCGCCCCGGGTGATCGTGGCCTACCCGGACACGCGCACGGCGGAGTCGGTCGACGCTGCGCGCGTGGTGCGCGAGCCGGCCGACGGCTGAGCCGTCCGGACTCCGCGCGGCGTGACGCGGTGACGCCGGCCCGGCGTCACGGGGACAGGTGACGCCGACCCGACGCGACCATTCGAGCGCGCGCTGCCGCTCTCACCCGTTTGAGGTGATGAACCGCCGTGGCACTCCACCTAGCGTCAGGCGCCCATGACCACGCACTCACCGTCCAGACCGCACGCCGGTCCATCGATGCGCCTGCGCGTCGCCTGTCTCACGGCGACCGGGCTGGTCGCTCTCGCGGGATGCGGCGGCACGAGCAAGCCGGCGTACTGCACCAACCGCACGAGCCTGCAGAACTCGATCAAGGGCCTCACCAGCCTTGATCCCAGCAGCGGCCTGAGCGGTCTCAAGTCGCAGCTGAGCAAGATCGAGAGTGACGCGAAGGCGCTGGTGAGCGCCGCCAAGAGCGACTTCCCCACGCAGACGAGTGCGATCACATCGTCGGTCGACGCGCTTTCGGGCGCCGTCAGCTCGGTCCCGTCGAGCCCGTCCGCGCAGCAGATCGCAACCATCGCCACCGATGCGGCGAGCGTCGTCAGCTCGGTCAAGAGCTTCAGCGACGCGACCAAATCGAAGTGCGGCTGAGACCGGAAGGAAAGACGATGAACGGCGAACGTGATGAGCTTGCCCCGATCGACATCCTCGTGATCGGCTATCCGCCGGGAGCACCGATGCGGGGCGACGCGGTGCCGATCCTGCTGGACCTGGTCGACCGGCGGGTCATCCGGGTGCTGGACGCGATGCTGGTCCGAAGGGAACCGGACGGCTCGTTCGCCGGCCTTGACCTCGGCGTTCTCGACCCCGCCTACGCCGGCGATCTGACCGCGCTCGCGGGCGCCTCGACGGGGCTGCTCGACGACGCGGACGCGGCCCAGGTGGCAGCCGAGCTGGAACCCGGAGCGGCGGCCGTGATGCTCGTCTACGAGAACCGCTGGGCGGCTCCCTTCGTCGACGCCGTTCGCCGCAACGGCGGGGAGATCATCGCCAGCCAGCGGGTCGGCGTGCAGGAGCTTCTCGCCGCGCTCGACGCTGCGGACGCGAACACCTGACGAGAGAAGGGGATGAAGCGATGGGACTGATTCGCGGCGTGGCCAGAACCGCGGTTGTCGCCGGGACCGCGACCGCGGTCTCCAGCAGGGTCAGCCGCCGGCAGTACAACCGCTGGGCCCAGCAGGATGAGCCACCCCCCGGTCAGACCGCGGCGCCGGTCATGACGCCCGCGCAGAGCGGAGACGGGCGGGATCGCGCCGCCCAGCTCAGGGACCTCGCCGACCTCAGGGCGCAGGGGGTGCTGACCGAACAGGAGTTCGACGCCGAGAAGGCCCGCATCCTCGGGGCCTGAGCGCGCCGCCGAGCACCAGCGCGCCTCGTGGCCGGCCGCCAGTGGGCCAGGTACTCGCATTCGCGCTGCTCGCCGCCCTGAATCCGACCCTGGTCGCGGCCGCCACGGCGATGATGCTGCTCGCGAACCCAAGACGCCTGATGATCGGCTACCTGCTCGGGGCGCTGACGACGAGTGTGACGCTGGGGCTGGTGATCGTCTTCTCGCTGCAGGGATCCACGCTGGTCAAGACGACCAGGACCACGCTGAGCCCGGCGGCGAGCATGGCGCTGGGCGCGATCGCCCTGATCACCGCGATCGTGCTCGGGACCGAGCACCACGAGGCGGCTGCACGGAGGCGGCGCGAGCGCAGACGCGACCGCCCGCCGCCCAGATGGCAGCGCGCGGTCGGCAGGGGCACGGCGCGCACCGCTTTCGTCGTCGGCGCCTGCCTGACCCTGCCGGGAGGCTCCTACCTCGCCGGTCTGAGCCACATCGACAGGCTCGGCTACCCCGCGGCCGCGACCGTGCTGGCGGTGGTCGCGTTCAACGTGGTCATGCTGGCCCTGCTGGAGGTGCCGCTGCTGGGCTTCACGCTCGCGCCGGAACCGACGGTGAGATCGATCGATCGAGCCAGATCATGGGTCGGTCGCCACTCGCACCGGCTGGCGGTGCGAGCGCTGACGCTGCTCGGAGCGGCGCTCCTGCTGCGGGGCCTGATCGGCCTGCTCACCTGAGCCGGCCGACGCGTCGATCGACGGTAGCGGTCGGCGCACGCACGCAAGCCCGGCCCGGGCCAGGTCGTTTGATCGAAGCGAGCTCGGGCGCTCCGAGCGACGAGAAGGAGGAACATGGGATGCGGTTCGTTTCGCACGCAGATCGTCTGAGGCGAGCAGGCTGGCCTGGAACGAGCAGCTGACCCGGCGCCGGTTCATGGCCGGCGCCGGCCTGGCCGCGGCGCTGGCCTCAGCGAGCGTGCTGACGAGCGGCTGCGGCGCGGGCCGGTCGCCGCTCCCCGTCCTCCGGGTCGATCGCCTCCCGCACCCGGGGAACGCTCCGGCCGTCTACCTGGACGCGGCGCTCACCGCTCGACGGTCGCACCGCGCGTTCACGGACCGCTCCCTGACCGATCTGGAGGTCTCACGGCTGCTGTGGGCGGCCCAGGGGGTAACCGCCGCGTGGGGAGGTCGAACGGCTCCGTCCGCGGGCGCGCTCTACCCGCTGGAGCTGTACCTGCTGACCGCCGGCTCCTACCGCCACTACCTCCCCGACGGGCACCGACTGGAGCTCCTCGCCGAGCGGGACCTGCGCGCCGCGGCGTCGGCCGCCGCCCTGCACCAGCCGGCCGTGGGCGAGGCGGCGCTGACGATCGTCATCACGGCCGTGTTCGCCCGGACGACCCGCAGGTACGGGGATCGCGGCCGGCGCTATGTGGACATGGAGGCCGGGCATGCCGCGCAGAACGCACTGCTGGAGGCCGTAGCGCTGGGCCTCGCCGCCGTCCCGATCGGAGCCTTCGACGATCGGCTGCTGGCGCAGGCGCTTCGCCTCCCGAGCGATCGCGCGCCGCTGTATCTGGTCGCCATCGGGCACGCGCGCGCCGCAGGAGGTGACACCCGATGAGCTCGGTGCGACAGGACGCAGAGAGGCTCTCCACGCAGATGCGCCCCGATGGCGAGGGCGGCGCGCAGGCTCGTCATCGCGACGCGGTGACCAGGACGCTGACCTGGGCCGACGAGTCCGCGTCCCGCGGCGACTATGCCGACGCGCTCGCCTGGCTGAGGATGCTGGAGGCGATCGGGGAGCGCCTATCACCAGGCAGCGAGGGCAAGCGCCGTGACTGGCGCCGTGCGCTCGCGAAGGGGAGAGCCGGAGCCACCGCCGCGGGGGGCGCGCGGCCGCAGCGGAGCGTCGACCCGGATCACCGTGCGACCGCCACGGAGCGCACGTGGCCGCAGCGGAGCGTCGACCCGGATCCTCTGGAGCATCCCCCAGCGTCGACCGGCGAGCGCACGCCTGCCGATCCCGA
The DNA here is from genome assembly GCA_021846845.1 of Actinomycetes bacterium. GTDB lineage: Bacteria > Actinomycetota > Thermoleophilia > Solirubrobacterales > Solirubrobacteraceae > Palsa-465. The sequence goes on from JAJZWB010000031.1 coordinate 7,348, forward strand.
GCGCCTCCCCGATCTGCGCCGCGGAGTGGCCCCTCAACAGCATCCAGAGGATCCGGACGTCGCCGCGCTCGATCGCTGAGGCGACCTGGGAGAGCACGGGCAGCGGCACCTCCGGCATCCAGCGCCGCGCGCCTGCGACCCACCTGACGGCGTCGCAGAGCGAGCCGGCCGGGTCGTCGCCGTAAACGACACCATCCGCCCCGGCGACGATCGCCTCCACCGTGACCAGGGGATCGGCGCCCGCCCTGTGGACGAGCACCCCCGGCGGCCGGTCCACGCCCTTCAGGCGCTGCACGAGCGCCAGCGGGTCAGGGTGCGGGCAGTCCCGGTCGACGAGCACCACATCGACGTCCTTGAGCAGCGCGGGGGCCGCCGGCGGGTCGCCGCCCGCGATCGCGCCCACGACCGGAGGTCCCGCGATCCCGCCGGTCACCAGAGCCAGACCCGGATCCTGGGCGATCTCGGCGAGCGGGACGCTCAGGCGCGTTTCCCCGCCGCCCCGGACGCGGACTCGGACGCAGCGCGGCTGCCGGGACGCTATGGGCGGCCGAACCGGCGCGCTCGCCTGCCGGTGGGTGGCGCGCGCCCCCGGCGGCACGTTGCGCTCAAGCTCCCGGCCGAGCCGCTGGATGGTCTGCGTCCTCGACATCATGGCCTCGCTTCAGGATCTGTGACGAGAGGTTCCCACCCGGGACGCGCCACCGGAATGGGAGCCGCGCCCCATCTTCGCGCGCCCGGGCGGCGGCGACCGGAGCGTCAACCGCCGGGCCCGGGCGTCACCTGCGCGACCTGCGCGGCAGCGGCCGATCGAAGCTCTCACCGGGACGCACCACGGTGCGCTCCCCGCGGTAGGAGATCGTGATCGGCGGGGCGCCGGACGGCGGCACCGTGACGCGCAGCCGTCCGTCGGCGATCTGCACGCGGATGCCCCAGTGGCTCCGATAGCGGATCGAGAAGCGCAGGCGCCGAGCCTCCCTGGGCAGGCTGGGGTTGAGCCACAGCGCGTCGTCGCGCGGCTCGATCCCGGCGTAGCAGCGGATCGCCAGGTCGACCGTCCCGGCCATCGCGCCGACGTGGATCCCCTCGGCGGTCGTGCCGCCCTGCACGTCGCCGATGTCGCTTTCCAGCGCCTGGCTGAACAGCTCCCACGAGCCGGGGCGATCCGCTCGAGCCAGCACCCACGAGTGCACGACCCGGCTCAGCGTCGACCCGTGCGAGGTCCTGCGCATGTAGTAGTCGACGTTGCGCGGGATCAGGTCCGCGTCCCACGGGTACCCGAGGCGAGCGAACAGCTCCTCCAGCACCTCGGCCGACAGCAGGAAGAACAGCATCAGGACGTCCGCCTGCTTGGAGGCCCTGAAGCGGTTGGGCGTGTCGCCCTCGGCCTCCAGGATCCGGTCAAGGCGCTGGATGTCCCCGTAGCGCGCCCGGTATCGATCCCAGTCGAGCTCGGCGAGCCGCTCGTAGCCCTCGAACTGGCTGATGATCCCCTCTTCGTGAAAGGGCACGAGCATCCGACGGCTGATCTGCAGCCAGCGATCGACCTCCTCCTCGCCGAGGTCGAGCTCCTCCCGCAGCGTGGCGACGCGCTCCGCGGGAAGCCTGTCCAGCAGCTCGAGCGCCCGGCACAGCACCCAGACGACCATCACGTTGGTGTAGGCGTTGTTGTCAAGCCCGGGTGTCGCGCGCCACGGATAGCGGTCGTGGTACTCGTCGGGCCCCATCACCCCACGGATCACGTAGCGCCCGCGGGCCGGGTCGTGCTCGGCCAGGCTGGCGCAGAAGCGGGCGATCTCGAGCAGCAGCGGCGCGCCGTAGAACGACATGAACTCCACGTCGCCGGTCGCCTGCTGGTACTGCCAGACGTTGTAGGCGATCGCCACGTTGATGTGGCGCTGGAGCCGGGAGTTGTCCGCTAGCCACCGCCCGGAGCGCGGGTTGAGATGGAGCGTCTGGCTCTCCTCACGCCCGTCGGAGCCGCTCTGCCACGGGAACATCGCGCCACGATGGCCGGCCTCACGCGCGGCGCGCCTGGCCTCGGGCAGCCGCCGGTGGCGGTAGCGCAGCAGCGAGCGCGTCAGCTCAGGCAGCTGGAGCGTGAACAGCGGGAACACGAACAGCTCGTCCCAGAAGACGTGACCGCGGTAGGCCTCGCCGTGCAGCCCGCGCGCCGGAATCCCAACGTCGAGGTCGACCGTGTTCTCGGACACGGTCTGCAGCAGATGGAAGATGTGCAGGTTGAGGATCAGGCGGGTGCGCTCGTCGGCGTCGAAGTCCACCGCCAACCGCTCCCAGAGATGTCTCAGGCGCAGCCGATGCGTCTCCAGCAGCGCCTGGAAGCAGCCGGCCGACCGCACGGCGCGCCTCGCCTGCGCCCCGGGCTCCGAGATCGCGGGGTCACGGGAGGTGTAGAGCGCCACCACCTTCTCGACCGTCGCCGACGCCGCCTGCTCCAGGTCGACCGGGATCTCGTGCGCGATCCCCTCCGGCTCCCGGACGACCAGGCGCTCCGGGTCCAGCGGCCGTGGGCCGGAGCGCAGACGCGTGCGAGCCGCCAGCGCGATCACGATCCGAGACTGGGTCGTGGCGGTGCGAAGCGCGAGCGTCTCGCGGTCCGGCGCCTCGAGGTCCGGAGGCAGCAGGTGGCGGCTGGAGAGGTCCCGGTAGCGGGCGACGCCCGCGTTGCGGACGCCGCCGTCGAGGCCCGACCGGATCACGAGCCGCCCGGACCAGTCCTCCGCGGTGACCGTCGACTCGAGCGCCAGCAGGTGCGGATCGACCATGCTCGCGAACCGCCGCTCCAGGATGCTGGTGTGGCGTCCCTGCCGATCCCGGAGGCGCAGCCGGCGCGTGAGCACGCCGCGTCGCAGATCGAGGTCCTGGCGGTGGTCGAGCACCTCCATCTCGTCGACCGTGAGCCATGGACCCGAGTCGATCCGGAACCGCAGCTCAAGCCAGTTCGGCATGTTGACCAGGCTCTCGTGCTCCAGCCGCTCCCCCGCGATCCCGGTTGCAAGTCGGTTGAACGCTCCCGCAACGTAGGTTCCGGGATAGCGCACGCCGTCGGCGACCGCCTCCGGGGCCGCGCCGCGGCTGGCTAGATAGCCGTTGCCGACGGTGCACAGCGCCTCTCGGTGCCCCTCCCGCTCGGGCTCGTAGCGCCCGTACACGAGCCGCCAGGGCGAGCGCGAGCGCGCCGGCGACACCTGCCCCGGATCGGACACGACGGCGTCGGCGCCGGCCCTGAGGAGCGCCTCCCGCTCACGCTCGCCCCCGACGCCGATCACCGTGCCGAAGCGATCACGCCGGGCGGCCCGAAGATCGGCCTGACGGCGCAGGACCACCGCCGTGCGCTCCGGATCGACCCCCAGGCGCCGCACCGCATCGAGCAGATCCCCGGCGGGAGCCTCGGCGGGCGCGTCCGCGCCCGGTGCTCCGCACCCGCGCTCGGCCACGCCGCGCTCGCCCACCAACACGTCCAGGCGCCACAGCATCTCAGCGGCGGCCGCCGCCGAGGCTCGCTCCCGGCCGCGGGCGACGCCGGCGACCGCAACGCCAGCCTCTCGCAGCCTCCCGAGCAGCGAGACGGCGGCGCGCGACGGCGCCATCGCGCGACCGCCCGGCAGGCCACCGGACCGGTGGTGAGACTCCCGCGCGCGGGCGTCGGGAGCCTGCCGCGAGCCCACCGCAGAGCGCCGGCTCGCCGGCTCGCCGGCAGGCTCGGAGAACAGCACATCCAGGTCGAACAGGACGGCGTCGACGTCCGGCGGCAGCCCGACGGCCGCCGGGCTCACGCGAGCGCCGCCGCGCACCCGCCGCATCCCCGTCGTGCGCCCCGGCCCCGCCCCGCCGGGCACGGCGGCGACCCGCGCCAGGGGTGAGCGCCGCCACGGTCCCGGCTCACTGCGGATATCACGGGAGCTGCCTTCGTCAGAGGAGGGTAACCGCGACCTTCCCCGGCCCGTCGCGGATGGGGATCAGCCGGCGAGCCCGCTGACGCCTCGCACCACCAGCGCGACCCCGGCGCCGAGGGTGAGAAGGCTCAGGACAACCGGGGAGAGGCGCTCGATCGTCGCGCGCCCGCGCGCCAGGAACGCCTCCGCGCGCTCGCCGTACAGCGCGTGGGCGACCATCACCGCCAGGAGCGGCAGGACGTACAGCGCGTTGAACACGACCAGCAGCAGCACCTGCTCGACAAGGTTCAGACCCGAGCTCACGATGGCCCCGATCGCGCCGAAGTACGGAAACGCGGTCAGGAGATCGACCGCGGTGACCCCCGCCCCGAGAGCGAAAGACGAGTGCGCCTGGAGCGCCCACGCCGGCAGGGTGACGCGGGTCAGGCGCCTTCGCCCCATCCAGAGCACGATCGCCAGCACGATCACGAGCGAGCCGATCAGCAGCGAGGCGAGCTCGAAGCCGCGCGTGTGGGAACCCGCGACCGCGGTGCGCAGCAGCTCTCCCGGCCCGACAACGAGGATCAGCCCGCCGGCGAGATAGGTGGTGAACACCCCGGCCGCGTAGCCGGCGAGTCGTCGCAGCGGGTCAGGCGTAGCCGCGAGGTAGATCGCGATCGCGATCGTCACCGGGTTGATCGAGTCCGTCACCCCGAGCGACACGACGAGCAGCGTGGTCCCGAGCACCGCGCCATTGTCCGGCACGCCCGCACCATTGTCCGGCACGCCCGCACCATTGTCCGGCACGCCCGCGCCATCGTCCGGCACGCCCGCGCCATCGTCCGGCACGCCCGCGCCATCGTCCGGCACGCCCGCGCCATCGTCCGGCACGCCCGCGCCATCGTCCGGCACGCCTGCACCATCGTCCTAGACGCCCGCGCCGAGATCTAGCCGCGGTCTGGACCGGACACCGCTCGGCCCGCACCGCGCCGCCGGATGCCCTTTTCGAGCTCCACGATCGCCCACACGACGGCAGCCACCCCGACGACCTCCGGCCACGTCGCCGGGTCCACCGGAGCGGTGCCGAACAGCTCGTTCATCGGCGCCCAGTAGGTGAAGAGGAGCTGGAGCGCGAGCGTGGCCGCGACGCCGGCGACGAGCCACCGGTTCGAGAGCAGCCCGAGGTCGATCGCGCGTCCGGAGAAGGAGCGGCAGCTGAACAGGTAGGCGACCTCCACGAAGACGACCACGTTGGCCGCGGCCGTCCGCGCCTCGGCGGCGCCCCGGCCGCTCCCGATCCCCTGCTCGAACAGCGCGAACGCGGCGGCGAGCATGAGGACGGAGACGAGCACCATGCGCGCGATCACGTCCCCGGTCAGCAGCGGCTCGGCGGCACGTCGCGGCGACCGGTACATGATGCCCGGCTCGGGCAGCTCGAAGGCCAGGGTCAGCCCGAGCAGCACCGCCGTGGTCATGTTGATCCAGAGGATCTGGACCGGCAGGATGGGCAGCGTCGCACCCGCTGCGATCGCGGTCAGGACCAGCAGCCCCTCGCCGAGGTTCGTCGGCAGTGTCCAAGAGATGAACTTCCTGAGGTTGTCGAAGGTGTGCCGTCCCTCCTCTACGGCCGCCTCGATGCTCGCGAAGTTGTCGTCGGCGAGGACGATGTCGGCCGCCTCACGCGCCACCTCCGTCCCGACACGCCCCATCGCGACGCCGATGTCGGCGTGCCGCAGAGCGGGCGCGTCGTTGACGCCGTCACCTGTCATCGCCACCACCTCCCCGCGGTCCCGGAGCGCGTCGACCAGTCGCAGCTTCTGCTCGGCGGACACGCGGGCGAACACATCGCCGGATGCCACCAGGTCGGCGAGTCGGTCGTCCGTGCACTTGGCGAGTTGCGCGCCGGTCACCACCCTTGGCGCATCTCCCCCGGCGAGCCCGACGCGCGCCGCGATCGCGACCGCCGTGGTCGCATGGTCCCCGGTGATCATCCTGACCACGATCCCGGCCCGGCGGCAGGCGCGCACCGCGGCGAGCGCCTCGGGACGAGGCGGGTCGGCCAGCGCCTGGAGTCCGAGGAGGACCAGGCCGCCCGGGTGAGCCAGATCGCCTGGATCGTGCTCGGTCAGCCGGCGCGTCGCGACCGCGAGCACGCGATACCCCTGACGGCCAAGGCGCTCCGCCTCATCGAGTGTCGGGCCACGGTCCAGCGGCAGCACCAGGCCATCGCGTCCCAGCGCGCGCTCGCACATCTCCAGCACCCGCTCGGCCGCGCCCTTCACGTACAGGCGGGAGGAGCCGTCGGGCTCGCGATGGACGGTTGCCATGTACCGGCGCTCTGAATCGAACGCGAGCGCGTCGATCCGCGGTCCGGTACGCAGCTCACCAGAGCGATCGATCCCGGCCTTGCGGGCTGCGACGACGAGCGCAGCCTCCATCGGATCGCCGATCGGCTCCCACACGCCGTCCAGCATCCGCACGTCGCCGTCCCCGCAGAGCGCGCCCGCGCGCAGGCAGGCGATCAGGGCCGGGTGTTCAGGAGGCGAGACGGCGCGACCGGCCAGCTCCACCTGACCCCCCGGCGAGTAGCCGGCGCCGGAGAACCCGTACCGATCGCCTCCCGCGACGACCGCCTCGACGGTCATCGCATTCCGGGTCAGCGTGCCCGTCTTGTCGGTGCAGATGACCGTGGTGCTCCCGAGCGTCTCGACCGCTGGCAGCCGGCGCACGATCGCGTTGCGCCGCGCCATCCGTCGAACGCCGATCGCGAGCGCGACGGTGACCGCGGCCGGCAGGGCCTCCGGGATCGCGCCCACCGCCAGCGCGACCGCGGCCAAGAGCATCTCCGACGAGGACTCGCCGCGCGCGACGCCCGCGCCGAAGGCGACGGCGGCGAGCATGAGGATCGCCACGGTGAGAACGCGGCTGAAGCGAGCGAGCTTGCGCGTCAGCGGCGTCGTCAGATCACCCGTCCCGCCCAGCAGCCGGTGCATCAGCCCCAGCTCCGTGTTGCCGCCGGTGGCGACGGCAACGGCTGAGCCTCGACCGGCGGTCACCAGCGTGCCCGAGAACAGCATGTTGACGCGGTCGGCAAGCACCGCCTCCCGGTCCAGGACCGTCTCGGCCTTGGCCACCGGAGCCGACTCACCGGTCAGCGCCGACTCGTCCACCCGCAGACCGAACGCCTCGATCACCCGCGCGTCCACGGTCACCTTGTCCCCGGGCCCGACCGCGAGGAGATCGCCCGGGACCAGCTCCCGGGCCGGCAGCCTGAGCCGCCTTCCGTCACGAACGACGGTCGTCTCGACGCTGACCAGAGCCGCCAGCGCATCGAGCGCGCGCTCGGCTCGAGCCTCCTGGAAGAACCCGACAAGGGCGTTGGCGAGCACGACGCCGAAAATCACCGATGCCTCCACCGGCTGCCCGATCGCATACATCGCCGCCGTGGAGATGAGCAGCACGTACACGAGCGGATGGTGGAACTGGAGCAGCAGCCGCGCGGGCCAGCCGCGCCGCTCCACCCGCGGCAGCATGTTCGGCCCGTGCCGCGCGAGCCGCCGAGCCGCCTCCTCGCCGGTCAATCCGCGTACGCGGTCGGTCTCCACCAGCGCCAGCGCTTCGTGAACACGCAGGCGGTGTGCGTCTACCCAGGGATCGGCGGCGCGAGCTGGCACGACGGTGCGTGGAATCGGTTCATCGGCCATGAGGCTCGCGCGCCCCGCGACCCGTGCCATCCGTGATCCATCCTGGACCGCCCCCGGGGATTGCGCGCGCGTGCCTCCCCGCTCGCGGCTGTCATCCCGCGTCGGCGCGGCGCCGGACGCGGGTTCACCCGGACCGCCGCCGCCGTGCTCAGACGCTGGCGCGCTCGTCGACGAACCGCTGGGCCTTGACCTGTCCGGCGGTCGCCTCGACGACCGTGCCCCGCCCCACGACGCGCGTGTCGGCGCGAACACCGAACGTGTCGGCGAACAGCCGGCGCACCCGCTCGGCGGTGGCGTCCTCGCCGCCCGAGACCGCCTCCAGCTCGACGATCAGCCGATCGTCGGGTGTCACCAGCACGCGGAAATCGCGCAGCGTCTCAATCGAGTACAGCGCCTCCTCGGCCTCACGGTGACCGATGTTGACCCCGCGAAGCTTGAGGAAGCCGGCAGTTCGACCGGAGTGCACGATCCGTGGATAGCGGCTGTATGCGCAGTCGCAGCCCGCCTCGAGGCGGACCAGGTCGCCTGACAGCCAGCGCACGAACGGGGTCGCGTGCGTCGTGCGCTTGGGGGTGACGCAGAGCGTTCCCGTCTCGCCGACCGGCACCGGCTCGAGCGTGTCCGGATCGAGGACCTCGCAGAACGAGCTCTCGGTCCACACGTGCAGCCCCTCGGCCCGCCCGCACTCGGCTCCCATCAGCGTGCACTCCGTCATGCCGAAGATGTCGCGCACCTCCGCGCCCCAGAGTCGCTGCAGCAGCGACCGCTTGGGGGCCGACACCACCTCCGCGCTGGTGACCAGCAGCCGCACGTCGCGGTCGGCCAGCGGCGCGCCGGCCGCCTCCGCGGCGTTCGCCAGGTGCAGGCCGAACGACGGCATGCCGCACCATACGGTCACCCCGAGCTCGCCGATCAGCTCCACCTGCGCCGCCGATGGCAGCTGGCTGCCCGCGCCGGCCCAGACGACCGCCGCGCCGATCGCCTCCGCCGCGCGAGCGACCATCTGCCCGACCGGGTGGATCCCGAACGGGAACGACACCATCAGGGTGTCGCTCGCGGTCACACCCGCGATCTCCAGCCCCAGGCGGAAGGACGACTTTGCGTGAGCCAGATCGGCGGCGGTCCGCGGGTAGTACAGCGGCCTGCCGGTCACCCCACCGCTGCGCCAGAACTCGACGACCTCGGCCCGCGGAGCGATCACGACCTCCCCGTCGAAATCCGCGAGCGCGCGCAGCTCCTCCTTTGAGGTGGGTCGGATCGCGCGCCACCGGTCCCACGTGGGCTCGGCGAGATCGACCCCCGCGACGCGCAGGCGCTCGGCGAAGAACGGCGATCGGGTCGCACGGACGAGCGTGTCGCCCAGCCCCACCGCGGCCGGCCCGGCGCCCGGGTATCGCGCATCGGGCTCGCTCGCCTGAGCTTGCAGCACGGGCCACAGCATACGTTCGCCGCGTGACGGCGGCCGGCCGCGCGTGCCGCGTGACGGCGGCCGGCCACACAGCGGCGTGACCGTGGCCGGCAATGCATGCCGCGTGACCCGCCGGCCGGCCCCGCGCGGTCGCCCGGCGACGGCCCGCCGTGGTGATGTCGCCGGTAGGATCGGGCGATGATCCCGCGGCTCGAGCACGTCGACGCCGAGCGCGTCAAGCGCCTCACGCGGGAGCTCGGGGCCGACCTGGTCGGAATAGCGGACGCGGCGGTGCTCAACGAGAACCCGCCCGATCCCGCCGTCCCTCAGACCCCGGAGCGGATCTCACCGCACTGCCGCAGCGTGGTCGTGATCGCCTGCCGGATCCCCGTGGCCGCCTTCAGAGCCAAGAGCAACGTCGCCGTTCAGTACATGGACATGGTCGTCCTGCGGCGGATGGACAGGATCGCCCACCTGGTCTCCGAGGCGCTCGAGCGCGCGGGCCACCCGGCGTTCGCGACCGCCGCTCAGGAGACCGACTGGGACTACAAGCGCGCGAGCTACGGGCGGCTGAGCACTCGTCACCTGGGAGTCGAGGCCGGACTGGGAACGCTGGGGCTGGACGTCAACATCCTGACGCCCGAGTTCGGGCCGCGCGTCTACCTGACGGGGGTTCTGACGGAGGCCGTGCTGGAGCCTGACCCGATCCGCGCCGAGCAGGTGTGCATCGGCGAGAGCTGCTCACGCTGCCTGCATGCCTGTCCGGCCGACGCCGTCGGCCACTGGGGGTTGAGGAAGGCGGCATGCGCGACGTGCGCGCAGGAGTTCGGCTACATGACCGCGACCGACTTCTTCGCCGACTTCGCGCGCCGGCCCGCGGCCGAGCAGCGAACCCGTCTCACAGGACGCCAGCTGTTCGGCTTCTGGCAGGGCCTGCTGCGGGTCGTCGGCTCGTTCGGCGACTGCCCGCGGTGCCTGGCGGTCTGCCCCGTGGGCGCCGACTACTCGCACCTCGCCGCGCCCCAGCGGGCGATCCCCGAGCGGACCGAGGAGAAGGTCGCCCGGGGCCGCGCGCAGGCCGAGGCCCGCAGGCGCGGTGCCGAGGTCCCCGGTCTGAGCGAGCGGAACATCCGCTGGGTGGGACCCGCCGGCTACCGCGGCGGGAGCGTCTCAGGCCGCAAGCGTGAGGCGAACGCGGCCACGAGCCGGCGCCCGTCCGAACCCGGGCGCCGCTGATGGTGGGTCCCGGCGGCGCGGCCCTGACGGCTTCGGCGATCAAGCAGCGCGCGAGAGAGCTGGGGGCGGACCTAGTGGGGATCGCGGACGGGGCGTTCATGGACCGCCTGCCCGAGCCCGGCGGAGTCCAGCTGCGACCATCCCGGATCACCGACTTCGACGGCGATCGGGTGATCGTGCTCGCGCGGCGGCTGGGCGCCGGCACCAGCCGGCTGACGCGCTGGGACGAGCGCCACAAGTACTACAACGACGAGCTCGCGCTGACCGGCCTGGAGCAGACCGCGCTCGAGCTCGTCCTGTGGCTTGAGGACCGCGGGGTGCCCGCGCTGATCGTCCCGCCGACCCACGTGGACCCGTGGCGCTACTCAGGCGACCCTGAGGCGCACATCGAGCCGCTGCTGTCGCTCGACTACGCGGCCGTGGAGGCGGGGCTCGGGACGCTCGGGCTCAACCTGCAACTGCTGACGCCGGAGTTCGGCCCGCGCGTGGTGCTGAGCGCGGTGCTCTGCTCGGCCGACGTGGACTGCGACGCGCCGATGCAGCGGGCGCTGTGCCTTGGACCCGCGTGCGGGCGCTGCCTGCGGGCGTGCCCGGGGGACGTGATCGGGCACTGGGAACGAGACTGGCCGGCGTGCGACCGCTACCGCTCGCCGCACGGGTTCGCGCAGCTGACCGAGTTCCTCGGCGAGGTGTTCGACGAGACCGACCCGGAGGCCAGGGCCGCGATGGTCCGCTCCCGTGAGAGCTTCGACCTGTGGCAGAGCATCCTGCGCGGCGCGGGGGTGCTCACCGGGTGTCGCCGCTGCGCCGAGGTGTGCCCTGTCGGCGAGGACTACGAGGCGCTGCGCGACGCCCAGGAGGCGATCGCCGAGGGGACCGAGGCCAAGGAGCTGCGCCTGGCCGACATGGTCGCCGCCGAGCAGCGGTCCGCCCTCCCGAAGGACTACGTCGAGCGACGGCGCTGGATCGGGGAGCTCGGCCGCGACTGAGCGACCGCGAGCTCGGCGCCCCGAGCCGCGCCGGAGCGGTGAGCGCGAGCTCGGCGCCCCGCGCCGGAGCGGTGAGCGCGAACTCGGCTCCCCGAGCCACGCCGGAGCGCCGATCGCGAGGATCCTCGCAGCGCCGATCGCCTGGGCGGGCCCGGGCGCGTCTACGCTTCGGGCGCCCGGGCGCGCCGGTCCGTCTCGGGCCGCGCCAGCAGGATCGCACCGGCCGTCACGGCCGTGAACGCGAGCACGCGGACGACCCCCAGGGCGCCGGATGGCACCCGCTCGTCGAGCACGACCGTGCCCGCGGCGATCGGCACCGCGTTGGTGGCCAGCGTGCCAAGGCCCGCGACGGTCAGTGCGGTGCCGCTCTGATAGCCGATCTGCAGCAGCGAGGTCCCGATCAGGTAGCCGCCGATCAGCGGGATCGCGAACAGAAGGCGCGCGCCGCCCTGGGTCACGATCTTGGTCGACACGTCGCCCACGGCAAAGAACAGGCCCCCGGCGATGCCCTCCGCGACCGCGCGCGGCATCAGCCTGCGCCCGGCGGCCAGGACCAGTGCGCCGGCGGCGGCCGTCAGGGCGAGCCAGAGCACGATCGCTGGCGCGGAGCCGCGCGCGCCGCGCACGTCGCCGCCGCTCAGCGAGACCGCCAGCAGCGCCAGCCCCGCGACTGCGATCGCGGATCCCACGACCTCGTGACGGCCGAGCCGGCGGTGGGTGAGCCGGGAGGTGGCCACGGCGAGGACGCCGAGGCCACCGGCACCGACGCTCTGGACGAGCGCCAGCGGGGCCAGCGCCAGCGCCAGCACATACAGCCCGAAGCCGCCGCCCTCCATCCCGAACCCCGCCAGCCACGCGCGGCTGCTCAGCAGCAGCCTCGCGGAGCGCAGCGGATGGCGGAGCGAGAGGTCGGGCAGGCCGCTGACCGCGCCCTGCTCGCGCACGTAGGCGAGGTTCACCAGGATCGTGGAGAGGAGGGCGGCGGCGAGGCCGACGATCAGGCTGACCGGCACCCGCGGATTTTCGCCGGCCCGACGCCCCTACCACCGGGACGCCCCTACCACCGGAACGCAGCCCGCACCGGGACGCCCCTACCACCGGAACGCAGCTGCCACCGGAACGCAGGTACCACCGGAACGCAGCTACACCAGCAGCCGATGTCCGGCAGCAGCAGCGTCTCGGCCGGCAGCCCGGCCGAGACCGCCGCGGCCTCCGCCTGGTCGGCCAGCCGCCGCGGCTCGGCACGGCGTCACGCGTCGGACGGCGGAGCGACCGCGATCCCGGTGGGCGCGGCCGACGTCCAGCCAGCCCCGAGCGGATCCCCCGCTGCGCGATCAGCTCGTGCCGGCGTCGCATGCGCGCCGGGCTCGCGAACGAGTGGTCGTCGGCGAACATCACGAACTCCTAGTCCAGGCTCTCGAGCTCGTCCACGATCGACTCGGGCGTGGCGCGGTGAAGCGCAGCGCCCCGTCGCGCGGCAGCGCCAGGCCCGGGCGCCCCGTCGAGCCCCACGGCGCCCGACCGGTCGACCGTGACCGCGCCCCGGTCGACCAGCTCCACGATCTCGCGCGGCGGCGCCACGCCCTCCCCGATCACGATCGCGTCGATGAACGGCGCCTGGAAGTCGCCGGGACACAGCGAGGCGTGATGCCCGCCGATCAGCGTCAGCGTTCGATCGTCCAACTGCTTGGCGCGCCGCAGCGCGTCACGCGCGCCATAGGTCTGCACGACCTGCGCGCTGGCACCGACCACGTCCAGAGCCCGCCTGTGAGCAGACCCAGCCCTCGGGCGCGCGTCCGGCGGCGAGGAACTCGCTCAGATCGGCAGCGGCCGCCGACGCGAGCACGGCATCCGCCTGCGGATAGAGGACCGGCTCCTCCTTGGCGTTGTGAGACTCGAGCTGCGCCAGGAGCCGCAGGCAGCCGTCACGCAGCAAGGCCCGATCGCCCACCACGGCCCGATCGCGCGGCACCGCCCCGTTTGGCCCGGCCCCCAGGCCCGCGTCGATCTGCTCCAGCGTGCGCCAGATCTCCCCATGCTCGCGCAGCATCACGAACACCGGCGCCATGAGCCCGGCGTCGCGCAGCGGCGGGAAGAGGAGCTCCTCCTCCAGGTAGATGTGGCGGCGCAGCGCCTCGATCGCGCGTGTCAGCGGCTCGACCTCGACGCGATCGGCGACCAGACCCTCAAGGAACGCGGCGATGCCCCGGTCGATCTCCCGGTGCTCACGCTCCAGCGCGCCGGCCAGCGTCTCGCCGGTCCCCTGCTCGCCCTCCGATTCGGTGTTCCCTGGCGTGCTCACCGGCGCAACCTAGCACGGATCAGCTATTTTTCACAGTCACAATGGGAAAGTGCCTCAGCCGAGCATCAGCCAGACGGGGGCGCGTGGAGCGGATCGGATGAACCACCAATCAGCATGAGGACCCGATGATCGATCCCGACTCGAGCCTTGGCGAGCTTGCGGCCGAGGCCCCACTTCGCTGCGCGCTGTTCGAGCGCCTGCGGTTCGACTACTGCTGCGGCGGCGGCCAGACGCTCTCCCAGGCCTGCGAGCAGCGCGGGCTGGACGTGGAGACAGTCCGCCGCATGCTCGAGGCGCTGGAGGAGACCCGGCACGACCAGCATGCGGCCGACGCCCGCGACTGGCGCCAATCGTCGATCGGCGAGCTCTGCGATCACATCGTCACCTCGCACCACGACAGGATGCGAGCCGAGCTCCCGCGCATCGAGGAACTGGTCTGCACGGTCGCGCGCGTTCACGGCGAGCGGCGCTCGGAGCTTCACTTCCTCAAGCGCCTGTTCGTGACGATCCGCAAGGACCTGGAGTCACACATGGACAGCGAGGAGGGCGTCCTGTTCCCCGCCTGCCGCGCGGCCGAGGCGAGCGGCACCGAGGTCGACCGGGACCTGCTCGCGGCGCACGAGCGTGAGCACGCCTCGACCGGCGACGCGATCGCTGCGCTGAGCGACCTGACCAACGGCTACGACGCGACCGACGCGCTGTGCCGCACCCACGGATCGCTGCTGGAGGCGCTCCGGCAGTTCGAGCTCGACCTCCACCGGCACATCCACGAGGAGAACAACATCCTGTTCCAGCGCGCGCGGGAGCTCGCGGGCGCATCGGTGCGCTGAGGAGCGGGAGCGGACCGCGAGGCGCGAGCGCCCCGGCCCCTGTGCGGAGCATCGGTGCCCTGAGGAGCGGGAGCGGACCGGGCCCCGGCCCCGGTCATCGCCGGCCGAGGCGGCTTCACCCGGAGCGGCTCATGGCCGCACCTGCCTGAAGTAGGCCGCGTTCCTGGCGATGAATGACTCCCACTCCGGCGGGACCTGATCCTCGGAGGTGATCGCATCGACCGGGCATGCCTCGACACAGGCGTCGCAGTCGATGCACTCCTCGGGGTCGATGTAGAGCTGCTCGGCCTCCTCGAACCGCGGATCGCCCGGGGTCGGATGGATGCAGTCGACCGGGCAGACCTCCGTGCAGCTGGCGTCCTTGACGCCGATGCAGGGCTCGTTGATCACGTACGCCATCGGCGCTCCTCACCTTTCATCAGAGTGGCACCGTGCAACGGTAGCACCGGTCCCGCTATTTGCACAGTCAGTCTGTGCAAATTATCTCAGGGCCAACCTGCTCGCTAGCGGTACTCGGGGTTCTCGAAGTCGAACCGGCAACCCGCGTCCCACGCGGCGCGCTGGTTGCCGTGGGCCGGCATGCCACCCGCGTCCTTGAGCATCCGGGCCATGTGCAGCAGGTTCCAGGTCAGGAACGTCGTGTTGCGATTGGTGAAGTCGTTCTCCGGCCCGCCAGAGCCCTCGTCGAGATAGCTCGGGCCCGGCCCCGCCTCCCCCAGCCATGCGGCGTCGGCCTGGGGCGGGATCACGTAGCCGAGATGCTGCAGCGAGTACAGGACGTTCATCGCGCAGTGCTTGGCGCCGTCCTCGTTGCCCGTGACGATGCACCCACCGACACGTCCGTAGTATGCGTACTGACCGGCGTCGTTGAGCAGGTGGCTGTTGCCATACAGGCGCTCGATCACGCGGGTGCAGACCGATGACTTCTCGCCCAGCCAGATCGGCGTCAGGAGCACGAGGATGTCGGCGGCCATCACGCGCTCGTGGATCGCCGGCCACTCGTCCCGTTCCCAGCCGTGATCCGTCATGTCCGGATAGACGCCGCTCGCGATCTCGTGATCGACGGCGCGGATCTGGTCGACGGACACCCCGTTTCGCCTCATGATCGAGATCGAGAGGTCCGCGAGGCCCTGCGTGTGCGAGCGCTCCGGAGAGCGCTTCAGGGTGCAGTTGACAAACAGGGCTCGGAGGTCGCTGAAGTCCCAGCGCGACTCAGAGCAGAGCCGCTCCTGGCTGTCGCTCAGGCGCGCCTGCGGGGCGCTGCGATCGGGTGTGCCGTGCTCGTCTCCGGCGGTCTGGCTCATGCTCGCTCCTTCAGTCGTTGGTCGATGGGTTCCAGCACCGGGGTTGGATCGTCCGCGAACGGCTTCGCGGCCCCCACGATCCGGCAGCGTAAGCGCGGCGGAGGCGGCGCCTGCGCGGACCGGCTCGATGGCCTCCCGCGGCCGCCGGATCCCGTCGGCTCGCGCGGGCGGCCCGCTCGCCCCGCTCGGGGCGCCATGGGCACGCGGCCCGCCCGCCCCGGTCTGCGCTCGGCCCGCTCACCATCGCCCGCGCTCGGCGAGGATCACCCTCGCCCCGCCCGCCGGCACGAGCGCGGTGCCGCGCAGCGTCGGGCGCTCAGGGCGCGAGCCGTGCGCCCGCAACCTGAATCGCGCGACGATGGTCGGCAGGATCTCGCGCAGTTCCAGCATCGCCAGCGACGCGCCGATGCAACGCCGCGCGCCGCCGCCGAACGGCAGCCACGTTGCCGGGTCGGGGCGGCGAGCGGCGAACCGCCGGGGGTCGAAGCGGTCGGGATCAGGGGACGCGCCGTGCAAGTGGATCAGGGGCGGAGGGATCAGCAGGATCGTGCCCGCGCTCACACGGCGGCCGTCGAGCGTCACCGGCTCGGTCGTCCGGCGGACGATGTCTACCAGCGGCGGTCGCAGGCGCAGCGTCTCCCAGATCACCGCGTCCAGCCACGTCCGGCCTGGCCCTTCGCGCTCCCGGACCAGCGCATCCGCGACCTCCGGCGTCCTGGCGAGATGGTCGATCGCCCATGCCAGCGCCGTCGCAGTCGTCTCGTGCCCGGCGAGCAGCAGCGCCAGCACCTCGTCGGACCCGAGCCGCTCGATCACGCCAGCCCCGGCGTGCCCCCGGAGCAGCACGGTCAGCTGCCGACCGAACTCGTCGCGACGGCGACGCGCCAGCGCCTGCGGGCTCGCCCGCCCGAGGCGATCCAGACGCTCGATTCCGGCCAGCAGCGAGTACGGCGGCAGCGCCGACCGCAGCAGCGTCTCAAGCCGCAAGACCGTCGGCCCGTCCTCGATCCCGAGCAGCAGCCTGGCCGCCACGCCCAGGGCGAGGGATCGCATGCGCGGCAGCACCGCGAACGGCCGTCCGAGCGGCCATGTGGAGATCTCCCGCTCGGCGAGCTCCCGGATCGCCGGCGTGACCCCCCGGAGGGCGGCACCGTGCAGCAGCGGCGTGAGCAGCCGTCGGCGGACGCGGTGCTCGCTGCCGTCGAGCGTCAGCAGCGTGCCATCGGGTAGCACCGGGAGGATCCTCTGATTTGCGGCACCCGCGAGATAGCGTTCCGGCGGGCCGCTCAGCACCTCCCTCGCCACCGGCGGCGCCCCGATCACGAGCATTCGACCGCCGAACGCGCTCGTCAACTGGAACAGGTCGCCGTGGACGCGCTGGCGGTCGCGCAGCGCCGCCAGCGGCGCACGCTGGAAGGAGATGGCGTCGGTCAGCGCGGAGGGCCCGCCGGCACGCCGAACGTTCATTCGAAGCCCCGGCGCCGCTCAATCGTCCACCACCTCGACGCCGTTCCAGAACGCGACCCGGTCCTTGATCCTGCGAACCCACGGGTGCGGGTGCCTGTAGGTCCAGGCGGCGTTCGCGGACCGGACCCCGTCCGCTGTGACGTCGTAATAGCTCGCCAGCCCCTTCCACGGGCAGACGGACCTCATCCTGCTGCGGCGCAGGACGCCTGACTCGACGCTGTCGAGCGGGAAATAGTGGTTGCCCTCCACGACGATCGTGTCGTCGCTGCGGGCGATCGTGACGCCGTTGAAGATCGCTCTCATGGCCCGTTTGACCGCGTGCGCGCGCCGAGGGTTCAGCGGCCGGGGCCCGACGGCAGCGCGTGCAGCGTCGTCCCGCACTCCGCCTCGTAGGCCTCCAGGAACTTCAGCCACAGCTCGCTGCGGGTCGGGAACGGCGCGACCGCGTGCGCCAGGGTGCGAAGCTGGACCCGCCCCACGATCGCGATCGTCGCGGCCTGCAGGAGATCGGCGACTTCGGGGCCGACGAACGTGGCGCCGACGAGCAGCTCACGCTCCACATCGACGACGAACCGGGTCGTGCCGGGAGCGCCACGACCGTGGAAGCTGGCCCCGGCGGTGCCGCCGGTCGGCACGTCGATCGGCTCGGCCGAGATCCCCTGGTGCAGCGCCTGCCCGAGCGTCAGGCCGACGGCGGCGACCTGCGGGTCGCTGAACACGACGCGCGGAGCGCCGTGCCCGTCGGTCCACGCGGTGGCGGGCTCCCCCAGGATGTGATCGGCGGCGATCCGGGCCTGGTACTTGCCGGAGTGGGTCAGCAGCGAGCGACCGTTCACGTCGCCGATGGCGTAGAGGCCGGGGGCGCCGATCACGCAGAGGTGGTCGTCGACCTCGATGTATCCGCTCCCGGGAAGTCCGACCGTCTCGAGCCCCAACCCCTCGGTGAGCGGCCTGCGCCCGATGGCCACAAGCAGCCGGTCCCCGGTGATCGCGTCGCCGTCCTCGAGCGCGACCGTGATCTCCTCGCCTGAGCGGCTGACGGCGGTCGCACGCGCGCCGGTGCGCACCCGGACGCCGTGCTGCTCGAGCGCCTCCCGGATCTGCTCGCCCGCGAACTGCTCCTCACGCGGGAGCAGCCGCTCCAGCGCCTCGATCACCGTCACCTGCGAACCCAGCGAGGACCACGCCTGCGCCATCTCGACCCCGACGACGCCGCCGCCCAGCACCACCAGCCGCCCGGGCACCTCCCGCGACGTGGTGATCTCACGGTTTGACCATGCGCCGGCCTGCGCAAGCCCCGGGATCGGCGGGATCAGCGCACCCGTTCCGACCGCTATCACCACCGCCTCGCGGGCCATGAGCACGTCTTCCCCCACCCGCACACGGCGCTCCCCGTCCAGGCGAGCGTCGCCGCGGACCAGCTCGATGCTCCGTTCGGTCAGCCACGGCACCTGGTTGGAGTCGTCAAGGTCGTTGACGATCCGGTCGCGGCGCGCCAGCGCCGCGCGGACGTCGAGCTCGCCGGTGACCGCCTCGGCCGCCCCCGGGACACGCGCGACCTCGCGCAGCACCTCTGCCGGTCGCAGCAGCGCCTTGGACGGCATGCACGCGTAGAACGAGCACTCGCCGCCCACCAGATCGCGCTCGACGATCGCCACGCGCCTCCCGCCCCGCTCGGCGAGCCTGCCCGCCAGGACCTCGCCGGCCGGGCCGGCGCCGATCACCACCACATCGAATTCTCGCTGCATCTAATCTCGCTCCTGAAGCTCTTCGGGTCTTGTCCTGAGGTCGCCGGGGATCCCCGGCAACACCTCTCTGACGCACCGCGTGCGCAGGACGGTTCAAACATGTGAATCCTTCGCCACGACTCACGCTTCCAACTGCCATGACGATCTCCAGCCAGAGCACCGAGCGCCTGCAGACCGTGATCGACACCCTGAGCGAGACGCGCCGGCGAACGCTGGCCCTCGTCGAGGGGATCTCGGAGGCCGATCTGGTCAGGGTCCACTCACCGCTGATGAGCCCGCTGGCCTGGGACCTCGGCCACATCGCGGCGTTCGAGGACCTGTGGCTGGTGCACCGCCACGGCGATCGGCCGCTGCTGCGCGAGGAGCTGGCGGCCGTGTACGACGCGTTCGAGACACCTCGCGCCGGGCGCGGGGGGCTGCCCTTCCTGCGCCCCTCCGAAGCGCTGGACTACCTCAGGCAGGTGCACAAGCGCGCGATCGACGTGCTCAGGGAGCGGGGCGTCGGCGATGGCAGCACGCTGGAGCTGAGCATCCGGCACGAGATGCAGCATGGGGAGACGATGCTGCAGACGATGCAGCTGGCACGGCTGGGAGGGCATGAGCTCCCAGGTGAAGCCGGCGGGTCCCGCCCGCTCGCCGCGGCGGTGCCCGCACCGGGTGGCGCGCAGGCAGGACCGGCGACCGGTCTCGAACTCGTCGAGGTGCCGGGCGGTCCGTGCACGATCGGAGCCGGAGCCGGCGGGTTCGCCTACGACAACGAGCGCCCGCGCCACGGTGTCCACGTTCGCGACCTCCTGATCGGGCGCACCCCGGTCACCAACGCCGACTACCTGGAGTTCGTACGCGACGGCGGCTACCGGCGGCGCGAGTGGTGGTCCGACGATGGCTGGGCGTGGAAGGAGCGGCACGGGATCGCCCGACCCGGGGGGTGGACGGCCGACGACGCGGCCGAGTGGCGCCTGTCCGAGCGCGCGCCACTCGACCCCCGGCGACCGGTCGTTCACGTCTCGTGGTTCGAGGCCGAGGCGTTCGCCCGCGCGCACGGCGCCCGACTGCCCACCGAGGCCGAGTGGGAGAAGGCTGCGACCTGGGACCGCGAGCGCGGCGCGGCGCGCGCGTTCCCGTGGGGTGACCGGCCGCCGGTGCCCGGCGTTCACGCCAATCTGGATCATCGCGAGAGGGGGCCCGTCGCGGTCGACGGCCATCCGGCCGGCGCGTCCCCGTACGGCTGCCTGGGCATGATCGGCGATGTGTGGGAGTGGACCGCGAGCCACTTCGTCGGCTACCCGGGCTTCGTCGCGGAGCCCTACAGGGAGTACTCGGAGGCGTTCTTCGGGAGTGAGCACAGGGTGCTGCGCGGCGGCTCGTGGGCGACGCGCGCACGGCTGATCACACCGGCCTTCCGCAACTGGGACCTCCCCCAGCGGCGTCAGATCTTCGCCGGCTTCCGAATCGCCAGGGACGCCTGACGCCGGGCGCGGCGCATCGCTAGCCTCCTGGCTCTCTCGCGGGCCGGATCGGCTCCGGCCCGCGGAACGGAACGCATGAAGACGATCGGATTCCTCTCCTTCGGCCACTGGAGCCCCAGCCCCCAGTCGCAGACGCGCTCAGGCGCCGATTCGCTGCTCCAATCGATCGAGCTGGCGGTCGCGGCCGAGGAACTGGGCGCCGACGGCGCCTACTTCCGGGTTCACCACTTCGCGCGCCAGCTCGGCTCGCCGTTCCCGCTGCTGGCGGCGATCGGCGCGCGGACCTCGCGAATCGAGATCGGGACCGGAGTGATCGACATGCGCTACGAGAACCCGATGTACTTCGCGGAGGACGCCGGGGCCGCCGATCTGATCGCGGGCGGCCGCCTCCAGCTCGGGATCAGCCGGGGGTCGCCCGAGCAGGTGATCGACGGCTGGCGGTACTTCGGCTACGCACCCGCCGACGGCGAGAGCGACGCCGACATGGCCCGCCGCCACACCGAGGTCGCTCTGCGGGTCCTGGAGGGCGATGGCTTCGCGCGGCCCAACCCGCGGCCGATGTTCCCCAACCCACCGGGGCTGCTGCGGATCGAGCCCCACTCCCCCGGGCTGCGGGAGAGGATCTGGTGGGGGTCGGGATCCAACGCGACCGGCGTCTGGGCGGCCCGGCTGGGGATGAACCTGCAGAGCTCCACGCTGAAGGACGACGAGACCGGCGAACCGCTGCACGTACAGCAGCGCAGGCAGATCGAGGCCTACCGGGAGGCGTGGAGGGAGGCCGGGCACGAGCGGCAGCCGCGGGTGTCGGTCAGCCGCAGCATCTTCGCGCTGACCACCGATGAGGACCGCATGTACTTCGGCGGCGATCGCAACTCGCAGGACCAGATCGGCATGATCGACGCGAGCACGCGCGCGATCTTCGGGCGCTCGTACGCCGCGGAGCCCGACGTGCTGATCGAGCAGCTCCGCGCGGACGAGGCGATCCAGGCGGCGGACACGCTGCTGCTGACCGTGCCGAACCAGCTCGGCGTGTCCTACAACGCCCACGTGATCGAGGACATCCTCACCCACGTCGCGCCGGCGCTCGGCTGGCGCTGACGCCACGGGCCGGCCGCCGGCCTCGCCCCGGGCCAGGATCGCCGCGGCAGGAGCCGCAGATCGCGCGGCGGCCTGACTCTGCCCGGGCCCGGTGACCCGGCTCAGCCGACCAGGTGGACGATCAGGACGATCGCCACGACGAACATGCCGATCGTCACACCCGGCACGAACGCGCCGCCGGTCATCATCACCAGCGAGGCGGCCGCCTCGCGCCAGCGGATGCTCCGGCCCTGGACGGGCGTTCCTCCTTCGCTCTGCACAAGGCCAGCCTACCAGTGATGGCGTCGCCCCTCCCGCCGCGGGCCCACAGCCCGCGTGTGGCGGCCGGGCCGCTGGGCGGCCCGGCCCTGCCACGCGGTCCTACTGGTTGCTCTTGGCCAGCAGGCCGTCGGTGTTGCCGGCGGAGTCGGTGTAGAAGCCGACGACCGTGCCACGATCGTTGATCCCGTTGAGCGTCGTCGAGCCGATGCCGTTGGGGTCATCGACGGTCGCGAAGCCGAAGCCGGGCGACCAGATGAAACCGTGCGTCGTCGCGCCTGACCCGGTCCCGTCGGTGTAGGTGCCGACCACCTCGTCGCCGTCGTTGACCCCAAACGCCTGGGTCATCGTCGCACCCGGGAAGTTCAGGTGAAAGACCCGTCCGTCCGAGCGGCGCAGGAACCCCTCGGTGTTGCCCGCGGAGTTGGTCGCGAAGCCCGCCACGTCACCCTCGTTGTTGATCCCGGCGGCGGTGATGTTGCTGTCCCCGGCGACGGTGATCAGGTTGAAGCGGTGCGTGCCCGTGTTGACGCGGAAGCCGTGGTTCTGGCCCTTGGAGTCGGTGTAGAAGCCGACCGCTATCCCCTTGTCGTTTATGCCCAGCAGCTGGTCGACCTTCGGCTTGGCGTTGTCGGCGGTGGGGAAGTCCGCGGTCCTGAAGCGGTTGTGCACCTTGTAGAAGCCGTGGTTGGCGCCCTGGGCGTCGACATAGAAGCCGACCGTGTCACCCCCGCTGTTGATCCCGATGACCTGGGTCTGGGCCGCGCCGGGGAAGTTCTCGTTGCGGAATCGCGCCTGCGAGTAGCCCGGGGCGACGACGTAGCCGCGGTTCGGGTGGCCCTTCTGCCCCGACCCGAAGTAGCCGGCGATCACGCCGGAGTTGGTGATCCCGAGCAGCTGGTTGAAGGTCGGGTCACGAGAGTCGTTGATCGTCTTGAAGGCGAAGTTGCCACTCGCGTTGGGCGGCGTGACGGCGGTCGCGGCGCCCGCGACGGCCGTTGACGCAAGCGCGCCGGCAGCGACCGCCGAGGCGGCGATCACCGCGATGCGGCTCCGGCCAACACGATCACGCAACATCCTCCTGCCTGCATGGCTCATCTGTCTCTCCCTGGCGTTGGTGGTGAACTGGAGGCATCCATGCTGGTGCTAAGACGCTCCTGTCACATCCGGCGGTTGCCCATTTCACAGGTGCTCACGCGCTTCTTAGGCGGGCGAGGCGGGCGTCTTAGCCTGAAGTCACCGATTTGCGGTGGGGATGACGGTGATTGGGGGTGTCGGCGCTGACTGCGGCTCGTTTTAGGTTGTTGCCCGGGGTCGTGGCGGCGTTTGAGGTGCGATTCGCGTCGCCGGGGGCTGCGGCGCGGATGGTGCCGGTCGTTTTCGGGCAGGCGACGCTTGCCGGTAGCGGTAGGGGTCGGCTGGGTGCTGGCCGATCGGCGGCGTGGGGCCGCCGTCTGGTCAGGTGAGCGCGGGGATCGCGCGGAGCGCGTCCAGGACTGTGTGGAAGTCGGTCTTCCACGGCCAGCGGGCGGGGAGTTTCAACGTCCATTGGCGGCTGCTGGTGAGGAGGCGGCCGGGGACGCTGAGGAGCTGCCGGCGGCGGGTGCGAGCGGTCTGGACCGGCCGGTTGGGAAGGCCGATCAGGGTTGCCCAGCGCGCGAGGTTGTGCGCGAGCGCGGCGATCACGGTCCAGGCGCTGTTCGCGTCGTAGCGGCCGGAGGGCATGTGCGCGAGTGCTTGATCGAGCAGGTCGCGATCACGAGCTCGATCTGCGCATGGTCGCGGTGATCGGTGTCCGCGACGAGCTTGGGGAGCTGGCGGTTGGTCGCGAATGCGTGGTGGCGCCAGTCGGGGAACAACGCGGCTTGTGCCTGATCGCTCAGGCGGGTGCGGCGGAGGATCAGCCGGAGCCCCTTCCAGGCGATCTCGGCGATCTGCGCCTCTCCGGTCTGCGGGTAGTCCGCGACGGTGACCCAGTCCTCGTCGGGGATCTGCGCGACCAGAGCGCGGACGGTCTTGGTCTGTTTGACGCCGATCGAGAACTCCACGCCGTCCTCGCCGAGGCGGCGCATCAGCCGGTGGTTCTCAAACCCGGAGTCCATCCGGATGATGATCTGGCCGTGGTGGCCGGCGCGCCGCACCCGGGCGAGGAGTTCGTCGATGAACCGCTCGATCCCACGCTGCGTGTTCGCCGACCCCTTCCGAAGCCGGATGTGCAGAACCTCGACGGTATCGCTGCGGGTCGCGAGGATCGGGTGATATCCGAGCCGGCGCGTGTATCCGTAGGCAGCGCCCTGCTTGCGGTAGCCGTAGACCTCGTCGATGAAGCTGTCGATGTCGATCACCAACGGGTCACCCTCGGCGGGGCCCGCTCCGGCAGCCCATGCGCGCGTGAGCGCGACATCCAGGACGCGATCGAGCTGCCGGACGTGCCCGAAGGAGAACGCCCGCAGGAACGTGCGGAGCGTGGAGGCGGCCATCACCCGATGCCCAAGCACCATCCCTGTGCTCCCCGCGCGCAGCAGGTTCATCTCGTCGATCGAGTCCGCGCCGGCGATCATGCCGTGCACGAGCGTCATCACCTTGCGGCCCGGCAGCGCCGCGCCCGGCGTCCGGTAGGGCAGCCACACCGACTCGTTCACCAGATCCCCGATCCCGAGCCGCTCGGCGAGCGTCGCCGTGAGCAGCAGCCCGGCGTCGCTGACCAGCCGCTCCTCAGTGAACTCGACGCGGACAGAATCCAGGCTCCCGGGAGCGACGGGAACGTCCGACCTGACCTTCACCACATGAATGACCTCCTGACAGCGCCTCAGTCGCCCACACGACCGCTACAAAAGCGCTGCTCAGGAGGACATTTAAGTAAGCGTTCAGTGGGTCGGGGCGGCTGCGCCGCCACGGACTCAAGCCAGGAGGGGGACTGGTGCGCCGCGGGCGTGGTGGGTGAGCACGTCGGCGAGATAGTCAAACAGGCTGC